>NZ_JAHBDJ010000044.1:0-270723 GCF_019956375.1 Pseudomonas sp. GL-R-19
CGCCAACCCCCTACATTCACCTCCAACGCCTCTCCCATCATCCCGACGGGAAGGTCACTGGAGTCTCCCTCATGCCTTTCGTAACCGTACGCATCACCCGCGATGGCGTTACCACTGAGCAGAAAGCTCAGGTGATTGCCGAAATCACTGAAACACTGGAACGCGTCCTCAATAAACGCCCTGACCTGACCCACATCGTGATCGAGGAAGTCGATACCGATAACTGGGGTTACGCCGGCATCACCACCACCCAGTACCGCAAGCAACTGGCTGAGGCAGAGGAGAAGTCATGACGTCCTCCGTCACCATCGATTTCATCTCCGATGTGGTGTGCCCCTGGTGCGCATTGGGGGCGACGGCGCTGGAGCAGGCGATCGAGAACGTGGCCGGGGAAGTCTCGGTCGAGCTGACCTACAAGCCGTTCGAGTTGAACCCGAACATGCCGGCCGAAGGTGAGCAAGCGGTTGAGCACCTGATGCGCAAGTACGGGAGAACCGCCGACGACATCGCCGCCGGCAAGGCCATGCAAATCGCACGCGGCGAGGCCATCGGCTTCAAGTTCGATCTGGAGAAGCGCACGCACTTCTACAACACCTTCGATGCGCACCGTTTGTTGCTGTGGGCGTTGCAGGAAGGCCGGCAAGTCGAGCTGAAGAGGGTGCTGCTCCGGGGCTATTTCAGCGAAGGCCAGAACCCGAGCGATCACCAGGCGCTGGTGCGTCTGGCGACTGAAGCGGGGCTGGATGGGGCAAGTGCACAAGAGGTGCTGGCGTCCGGCGCGTTCGCCGATGAGGTGCGAGAGCTTGAAGCGTACTACCGGCAGCACGGCATCAATTCGGTCCCTGCCATGGTGCTGAACGGTCGACACCTGGTGTCCGGCTCGCAATCGGTCGAGTACTACGAACAGATGTTGCGACAAATGGCGAACGCCCCGGCCGAAGCCTGATTACAGATTTTCTAACCCGTTCTTTATTGTCAGAGGTATTCATCATGAGCAGTTCGAAAAAAGTCATCGTAATCACCGGCGCATCCCAAGGTCTCGGCGACGGCATGGTCCAGGCCTTCCGTGAACTCGGCTACCGGATCGTCGCCACATCGCGCTCGATCAAACCGTCCACCGATCCGGACATTCACACCGTGGCCGGTGACATCGGCGAACCGGAAACCGCCCAGCGCGTCATCCGTGAAGCGATTTCCCGTTTCGGTCGCATCGACACCCTGGTCAACAACGCCGGGATCTTCATCGCCAAGCCGTTCACCGCGTACACCGCAGAAGACTACGCCAATGTGCTGTCGGTGAACCTCAATGGCTTCTTCTACATCACCCAACTCGCCGTCGCCGAGATGGAAAAGCAGGGCAGTGGCCACGTCGTCAACATCACCACCAGCCTGGTGGACCACGCCATCGACGGCGTGCCATCGGTACTGGCATCGCTGACCAAGGGCGGCCTCAACGCAGCAACCAAATCCCTGGCCATCGAATACGCCAAGCGCGGGATTCGGGTGAACGCCGTCAGCCCGGGCATCATCAAGACCCCGATGCACGGCGAAGAAACACACGCCGCACTGGGCAACCTGCACCCGGTTGGGCGCATGGGCGAGATCGATGATATTGCACAAGCGGTCGTGTATCTGGATGGCGCCAAGTTCGTTACCGGCGAAATCCTGCATGTGGATGGTGGTCAGAGCGCGGGACACTGAAAGCGCTTTTTTAAACACCGGAAACAACAAAGCCCCTGCATTTATGCAGGGGTTTTGTTTTGTATGGTGCGGCACCAAGAGTCGAATAATAAATTAACTATTTGATTTATATTGTTTTTATTAGTGATTATAGAACTTTCTATCCCTAAATCTATCCTAATCGACACTCGCATTTTATTAGGCTTTCCAGATCTTCAGCGGAGCGTATTGTTCAGTGGGAGTGTGGGGTGTAATGGTCGCAGATATCTGATTCATATAATGTTTTTTGGATGGGTTAAACTTAGTTGTGGTGCATTAAAAGTGCGGGCGTTATTTATAGATATTGATAGTGTTATAGAGTAAAGGTAAATATTAAAAGCTAAGCTGGGCCGGAAATAATGCCCTTTTGCCTGCTTGAACTATGTGTGTTTGTTAGTTGATCTCTGTGCTCGGCGGGCGTTCGCGGTCGGTACCATATATAAGGTTGTCGCTTAGTCTTGAGTTCTTTTGCGTGAATAATAATTTTTTTAGTTTTATCCCAGTCCCGGAAATCACATTAAAATATTTAAGGGCAATAATGTCATTTGGGAAAGCGCTTGTTGGTTTCATAATTATCGAATAAATATGGCAGTTGTAATGTTGTAATGTTGTATTTGGTCAGTCCTATTTTACAAGATGGAAAGTATAAGGTTAGTGTGTGATTGAGATGGGCTCTTGAGATTATCAGATTGTGTCGTTTGAACAGTATTTACAAGCGGTATTTCTACTCACAGCAAATGCACCAAAATCGAAGTTGCTCAAGTTGAACTCAACACGTTTATTGACTACCGCCAAAAATTGTAATGGTGCACCAAAAATAACTTTAATTGCCTCAGTTGCGGTAATCGATGCGGAAACACCACATACGGGACCTATACTTCCAATTTTACGAGATTTTCTATTTAGTTTTTTTACGCCGAATAGATCCGCAGCGTTTGTTGGAGTCAGCACTTGATCGAAACAGTGGAAGCAAGCGGTTAATCCTGGAATAACTACCTGTCCAATCAACGTTAAATGTAAATTATAACCGCCACCAATGATGTGTGGAGTTTTATTTTTTAAACAGAAGTCGGAAACTATCCTGGATGTTTTGTCAACGCTCGGAAAGTCTGCGCAATTTATAATTAAATTTTGGGTGTCAGGTAATGATCCTAAATCTTCGACAGATTCCATTTTTTTGCAGATGGCCTTTATTTCAATACCATATGAATGCCTGATGTTGTCGCGAGCTGTGGCAGCTTTAGGCTTTCCGATGTCAGCCTCAAAGAACAAATCTTGTCTATGGAGGTTAGATGCCTCGACGACGTCATCATCCATTACAGTAATATTCTGGACGCCAGCTTTTATCAAGCAATGCAAAACCCATGATCCTACAGCGCCAAGACCGATGATAAGTACACTTGTCTTCTCGCCTTGCGAGATGGCCTTTTTAACTTCCGATGTGGAATGAAAATAACTTTCTAAAGTATTGATCAGTCGAGGGCGTGAGTCTACGTCAGACTGAGAATACGGATCATTCACTTCAATTAGAACGTATTTCTCTTGAAGAAATAGGGCTAGTGCACATAACTCGTGAATCAAAATTTCTGGATACAAAGCACTGATTGAACTAATTGTCAGCGAGCCATCAAATCGGTGTAGTAATCCAACAATTTCAGGGTAACTCTGCTCGATTGAAAATCCGACCCTTAGATTACTATCAAAAAATTCAACAATCTGCCCAAGGTGTACAATTGCAATGCAACTTCTTAACCTAAATACTTTACTTTCTACAGACATCGCAACCTTCCTTAGCTGAAATTTCCACCCACTCCACTTCACTTTTTCCGATCATGAACTCTCCACGCTGAGATAGCCTAGATTTATATGCCTCACCGCCTGCAATATAGTTCAGCAGCTGTACACAAGCGTATGATGCAGAAAACAGAGACATACTGTAAGTTCCGCCGCTACCACCGATAACATGTGTTTTTGTGGGGTTGGTTTTATGTACTTTGTAAGATGGTTTCCAGTCAGCTAAGGCAACGCTGAAAAAATTGCTACAGCAATCAACACAGATAGACTCTCCAGGAATGAAAAAATCTCCTGTGCTCATGAGGTGAGCATCAAACCCACCGGCAACATAAAGAGGGATATTCTTAGCCCACAAATAGCGACCGAGTTTGACCGAAGTGTGACCTATATATGGTTCGTCGGCTGTGTTAATTACGACAGTGGCACTGTCCACCAAACTGGATAGGTCTGTTAAAGGTAGGAGTTTTTCCTGGATGCACTTGACGCTTACATCGGAGTTTATTTTTTCGATGTGACGCCTAAGTGCATGAACCTTCGGTTCTCCGATCTCATTAATTGAAAAATATGGATGCCGTTCGGAAGACTGTTGAGTGAGGGTCTTGTTATCTACAAGCGTAAAATTTGAAACTCCAGCTCTTGCGAGATTAATTACAATAGAAGCCCCAACTGCCCCCACACCAAAAACAACACAGTGGCTGTCAACGATTCGTTGATGAGCCTTATCAGCGGGTAACCCAAATATCCAATCAGACAAAAAATTTATCTGTCGTGAGTATCGCGAGTCAGGGGCTGTACTCAAAGGATGTTCTAATACACCGTTAACGATTAAATAGTCAAATATCGACTTTAGTTCGTCGAGGTCTAGTTCGAATCCAAAATCGGCTAAATGCTTCGAGAGGGGTTTTACTCCATCTAGGGCCGATAGTACTTCACTAAATGTAGGGTCAATCCGAATGGAAAGTTTTTGCCTAGTATTGATATGGTAAAACTGAATCGTGCAGACGTGAGGCTCACCTGTGGACATATATACATCCACACTGTCTTTTATTTTTAAGACAGGATCATATGTGAAAGCTTCCATTCTTCATCCTACCGAGAGGAATAGGTGCCAAATTCTTGGCACCGCTCCAAAATCAATATTGCAAAACACCGGCATTGGCTTCGAGATACTCATCCCAAGAATCTAAACTGCCGTCATCAGATCCAATATCTTGACGGGTGCAAACTCGAGTGCAGCAGTCGCTTCTACTTCCTGAACAAGTCGTAGTGTACTTGGTACCGGCTTCAGGATGTTCGCCTACTTCGGAAAACTTTAAACTAACCTTCATTTTGACCATTGCTAACTCCGTTTACGTTATGGACACAGAGCGAAAACGATACCATAATGGCATTCTCATGTCACTCACGACTTTCACGAACGGAGTTACTGATGCAGGGAAGATCAGAAGAAAATTTCTTCACAGTTGTTGGTGCCAAAACAAACAACCTAAAATGTCTAAATATTAGAATTAAGTTAAATTCATTGACCGCCATAACGGGGATAAGTGGTGGTGGGAAGTCTTCTCTGGCATACGGCACGCTGTTTTCAATCTGCAAACAGCAATTTAATCAGCTGGAGTTTGGGGCATATGATTATGCTACTTATAGCGTGGATTCATTTCACGGCTCATTGCCAGCGATAGCGCTAACGCAAAACAATTTTAACTCAAACCCAAAATCGACTATTTATTCCTACCTAGATATTCCTAGTTATCTCTACTCCATCCTTCCGAACGACGATACACTAATCGACCATTCATATCTTCGTTTAAATAAGCCAGGAAATGAATGTCCGCATTGCGAAGGAAGTAGAGAGTCACTATCGTTGTCCGAAAGTCTCATTGTTGATGAATTTAAACCTTTGGAAAAAAACCCTTTCAAATGTTGGTCTGGGGCAAATCTATCTAAGCATACAGCTCTGCTTCACGCTTTTTGTGAGGATGAAGGAATTGATCTGGAAAAATCGATCTCTGAGCTTTCAGTGCAGCAAAAAAATAAGGTCCTAAATGGCGAGTCAGCTAAGAAATTTAAAATAAGCTTTGCCTTTAGTGGGAAAAGGAGATCTAGAGAAGAACGTTATATAGGTCCAATAAAGAGCTTGGTGGAGTTCTCGCAGAGCGAAAAAGCATCACTATATGATGCTTTTAGGAAGTTTTCAAAACCATCTCCGTGCTCCCATTGTGACGCAACTGGCTTGAACTTAAGTTTCTATAAGAAAAGCAAAGTATCTGGAATTTCCCTTTTTGAATTTTTAAAGTCTCCAGTTTCTGAGGTGGTTACGCGGCTGAAACACTCAGGCAAAAGCCAACCCTCGGCATTAAAAGCATTAGTTACCCAGTTGGAAACACTCGTTGAACTTGGTTTGGGGTATCTTTCTTTGGTAAGACAGGTCCCCACCCTGTCTGGTGGAGAGTTACAAAAACTTAGGTTTGGTCAAATATGTAATACTTCAATTTCAGGGGTTATGTTTGTTTTGGACGAAATTTCGTCGCAAATATCTACAAATGCTCATGATCTTTTGATTGAGAAGATGAAAAAAATATGCGCTAACGGGAATACAATTGTAATGATTGAGCATAATCATTACTTTATCCAATCGGCAGACCAAGTAATTTGCATAGGTCCAGCGCCGGGAAATGAGGGTGGCTATATTGTACCTTATGTAGTTCCTGAGCATTCTGTACTTGAAAGAGATAAAGAGTATAAGCCCGCAGACTTTTTTCCTCTCCCCAAAGTCAGCAAGAATAACGTTTCAAATGTCCTGGCGTCTATTCCAAAAAATGCTATTACCGGAATATGCGGTGTTTCTGGTTCGGGTAAGTCATCTTATGCCGCCGCTATTAGTGAAGTATTTCCCGAAGCTCACTATGTTTCGCAAAAGCAAATGCGTGGAAACGTTAGGTCTACTATATCTACAGCTCTAGATTTGAGCGCAAGTATCGCGACTATTTACTCAAAAAACACTGATATGGCTAAGGAACTATTCCTGCCTCAACCAGGTAAGCTAGGTTGCTGTAATGTCTGCGGTGGAACAGGGGTCGTAGACTTTGCTAGGACTTTTGAGAAAACGATTAAGATAACCTGTTCTCTCTGTGAGGGTTCATTATTTTCAGAAGTTGTTGACCTTATTAAGGTGTTTAACATGAACGTGAAGGAGTTTTATGGTTCACCCCTTCACTCTCTACCTAATGATCTGGTTGTGCAAAGCAAAAAGCTCAGCGCTGTAGTAAAAATCGCTGAGGCTCTTGGGGTGTCCCACTTGAGTCTAAACCGGAAAATCGGAAGTTTGTCAGGGGGCGAATCTCGCCGTATTAAGTTGCTGCAAGCATTAATATCTCCAAGTAAAGACAAAGTACTGATAATAGATGAGCCTGGCGCTGGGCTGGATAGTGCTTCTGCAGTTAAAGCCATAACTCATATTGGAGATTGCGCTGCTTATTTTAAGGCTATTTTGGTGATAGACCATAAGCCTGAAATACTTGATCGATGCAATTATATTTTAGAGTTTGGCCCGGGCGCTGGGCCAGCGGGAGGGGAACTTGTATATTCTGGGTTGCCGTTCAGCAGGAGTAGAGCAGTATAAGGATTGATTTGTTAGCGTAAACCTGTGATAGATTGTTTGAAAGGTAAGCCTCTCAATTGTGAAACAATGGGAGGTTTGCGCGATTCGCCCTTGTTTTTGTTTATTCCCCGACTCTACATGAATGCTCTGTTCCCGAAGGTGCTCGCTGACTGTTTTGGGTCATTCCTTCCCTGCCTTTACTTTGTGTAGAGTAGTTAATGCAGCGTCCTCTATAAATGCCGACCTTCGCGAAGATTTTTTGAACTGCCAGGATTTGTCTAAGCGAATAGTGAGTAAATGCACGGTCAATAGATAGTAAAAACGCGTCGACTCAGTGCGCTGGTTGAGGTGCTGATTTAGAAACCAGTCAAGATGTTTTCGTTGCCAAGCCCATGGATTATCTCGGTACCAGCGATTAGAAATCGCCGCTTGAATGGCCTTTGCTTGACGTAGGTGACGCTCACGTGTGGCATGCGACCCGGTCAGAACTCCCGCCAAGAACAGTTCCATATCGAATGGCTTGTTGCTCATGTTGGAGCACCGATGTAGGCCGATACCACGTCGATACGGCCATGCCCCAGTTCATAGCTGATTTGGTCTCGGGCCTGCTGATCGAGGAGCTGGTTGAGTTGGTAGCAACGGCCACCGTTGATGGGCGAGGAATGATGGGTGATTTGCTCATAGCGTTCGCACGCATAGGCCGCGCGCAGTTCGTGGAAGCCTTTGAGGTTGTGCTGATGGAGGATCTCCCGTGCGGGGCGAACGATTCCCTGTTGGAAATCGAGGTAGCGTTCATTCGGTGCAAGCAGGTTGCGGCTACCATCTGGCGAGACTTGGAGGGCGAATGCCAGTGCGTCGTGGATGTGCTCATCCATCGTTATCCATCGAGGGGCTGAGGCTCCCGAGCGGCCCCCTTTGGTGCCATCCTGGATGTTGATTTTGCCGAATTTTTCGGCCTCACACCTAAGGCGCGGAAGATCGGCCAAAATGGTCTCGCGTAGGCGCATGCCGGTGGCTCGCGCTAACTGAACGATGGCCGCGGCACGCGGCATTTTTTGTTCGCAGAGCACCTCTACGATCCGCTTCACGTGTTCGCGGTCCTGGCCTTGCGGCACTGAGCGACGAACACTGGTGCGGCGCATTCCCAGTGCCTTGCTCGGACTCGGCACTTTCACATACTGATCACCGCGAAGCGCGGCCATGGTTCGGTTCACGCTGGACAATCGGTTTTGCGCAGTGGCGATGCAGATAGCGGCTTGTTCAACTTGCTGACGCAGATGTCCGGCATAGTCCAACAAGGTCTGCCGATCAATCTGCCGCGCATTGTTAAAGCCCGGCCCATCCTCCGAACGACACCAGCGCACGAACGCCTGCCACCGATCACTGTGAGCCTTTACCGTGCCGTAGTGTCCACCGCCGAACATTTCTTTCAATGCCTGCGGCCCGGCATAGCTTAGCTGCCGACCATAGCCAAAATTGCGCCCATCCCGTCTACCGACCAACGCCATGATCAAACTCCTCTCGAAGCCAAACCGTTTGAAGTCTTTCCCCACGTCATCCCGCCAGGAATGCTGAGTGTTATCAGGGATCAAGGCCCCTGCGACCTGTGAGGGTTGTCCACTTACGCGGGACTGACGGCTCCTTACGACCGGGAGCTTGGGCATCTCATGATCTGGCCTCTTGAACACCTCCGAAGAAGTGGGCGGGTAGAGGCTGCACTGGCTGACGAGACCGGTGCCGCGAGATCCTGAGTCGGGTTAAGGCAGTGAAGCGATGACCGGGGCATACCTGACTGTCAGCCAGGTGCAGTCCATTCCTTGGGCTGCGGCACCATCATTCGCATCGCTGTTGCTGGTGACTTCGGTATTTGTCACGCCGATTGTCACGAGGAGAGTTGCCGCAAAGCCATGTACGACATGGGCTGCAGCAGTGGTAGGAGCGCCCGTCTCTTTCTGGGAGAAAGAGACGGGCGCAGGTTGGCGCAATGACATGCCCAAGCGGATAGGTTGCTGCAGGGCAGCTATGAAAGAGGATGAGTTGCCGCAGTGGGCACACTGGTAAAAGTAGGCATCCATCACATCGCTGTGACCGTGCGAGCCGCCGGACGCTAATCGCACTTTGGGAGAACCACCACGGTGTGGCGTAGCCTTAAAGGTTCTGGCTACCTGGGTTGCTGTCGACGACAGCGCTTTGCCTGACCTTTTCTACGCCTGTGGATAATTCGGGTCAAGGCTCGAATTTTCGGGAGTTCTGCGGCTGTGGATGAAATTATCCACCGGTGGAAATCAGTGGTTCTCCATAGACAGTTGTGTGGGCTTTAGATTTTTTAAGTGAGGTCCATCCAAGCAGGGCGGCTTTGCAGCCCTGTTTGGATGGACCCGCGTGGACAAGCGGATCGCTGAGATATGAAGACCGAGCGCTTACTCAGTTGCGCCACGTTTTGCTTTTAGGCGAGTGACGTTCGCTCCTGTCTGGTTCGCGAATTCGTGCGGAGTGACATGCTCCTGCCGGTTGGCCTCCAGATACCGGCTCCACCAGTTCATGATCAGCCTGCGCTCCTCGATGAACTCTGCCTTGTGGATGTAAGCGGCGCGGACGTTGTTGCGCTCCTTGTGGCTCATCTGCCGTTCAATGGCTGTCTCCGACCACAATCCTGACTCGATCAGTGCGCTGCAGGCCATCGAACGAAATCCATGCCCGCAGATATCGGTTTTGGTGTCGTACCCCATCGTCCGAAGCGCGTTGTTCACGGTATTTTCGGACATGGGCTTCCAGGGTTTGGCATCCCCTGCGAAGACCAATGCGAATTTGCCTGTGAGTGCATGGATTTTTTCGAGTAGCGCCACTGCTTGCGGCGATAAGGGTACTAAATGGATATCCCCTGCCATCTTCGTACCCCTTGTGGAAAAGGGTACGCCTTCCAACGCGGGTCGAGTGTCCGGTATCTCCCAAGTGCCGCGCTTGAGGTCGAACTCGCTCCAGCGTGCGAAACGCAGCTCGCTGGAGCGTACAAACACATGCAGCGACAACATTACCGTCAGGCGGGTAAGTGCCCGGCCTTTATAGGTGTCGATCCGCTCCTGCAGTTCCGGCAGTCGCGATAAGGGTAGAGCGGGGCGATGGATCACCCGCGGGGCCTTGATCGAGCCTTCGAGGTCGTAAGCAGGGTTTATGGTGATAAGCCGGAGGCGCTTTGCCTCGCGCATGATGCTCTGCAGGTAGTTTTGTACCCTTAAAGCAACGTCTATCGTTCCGCGCTTCTTGATCGCTTCCAAGGGCTGCATAAGGTCATGGGTGTCGAGATCAACAATGGCGCGTGCGCCGATCAGCGGGAATACGTGGGTTTTGAGGCGGCTCATCACAGTCTTGGAGTGGCCTGGTGCCCACTTGGCCGACATTTCCGTATGCCAGTCGAGCGCAACGCTTTCAAAGGTTCTGCCTTTGATTACGGCTTCCGCCTTGGCTTGGTGCCTGTTCTCTATAGGATCAACGCCATCCGCCAGCATTCGCTTAACTTCCAAGCGCTTGCGGCGCGCATCGGCGAGGCCAATGACGGGGTAGTTGCCGAACGAGGTCAGTCCTTCGCGTCCGTCAGGTTTGACGTAACGGAGCCGCCAGCCTTTGCGGCCATTGGGCTGGACTAAGAGGTAGAGGCCATCGCCGTCGAAAAGCTTGTAGGCGCGGTCTGTAGGTTTTGCCAAGCGGCAAGCTGCGTCGGAGAGCGGAGCTGTGGTGCGCGACATAAGGGTACTCCCTTTTATCGAAGTGACCTGTATCCCAAACTCTACCCTTAAAACGGTTGGAATCCACCAGTTTCTGACGGAAACCGATGGAACCCAAAAACGAAAAAAACCCGCCAGAAGGCGGGTTTTTCGGGGGTTCCAGAGATTTTGAAAGCCTTCTCTGGAACCTTGTATGGTGCCGGCACCAGGAATCGAACCCGGGACCTACTGATTACAAGTCAGTTGCTCTACCATCTGAGCTATACCGGCGTGTCAGGGCGACGATTATAGCGATTGCTTGGCTTCTGTAAACCCCTGAATTCTGACTATTTTTGTTCGGCCTTCAGGTCAGGCGCGCAGCAGGGTTTTCTTGAGTTTCTGAATGGCTTGCCAGGTTCGGCTGTTTTGCATTGCGCGCAGCTGTGCTTCGGCCTGTTCGGCGCGTTGCAGGGCGGCGGCGAGTTGGTGTTCGGCGTCGCCGATGGGGTGGCTGAAGTTGTGGCCTTTGCAGAACTGGAATTCGTCCAGGTTGCACGGTGGGATGTCGAAGGCGGGTTTGAGGTTCAGGTGTTCTTCGGCGAGGTAGTAGGTGTTGATGCCGTCGAACAGGATGGATTGGTAGCCGGCGTCGGTGACGAGGCTTTCCCAGGTCTGGTCGCGCTCCCACGGGGTTTCGATGAGGATTACCCATGGTCGCCATTGGCTGAAGTCCATGCCGCGCAGGACGGTTTCTTCGTGGCCTTCGACATCGATTTTGAGGAAGTGAATGGCGCGGCCCCGGGCGTGTTCTTCGCAGATGGAGGTCAGGGTGCGGGACTTGATCGTTTGGCTGCGCACGTCCATGCCAGCGTCTTTGTGCATTTTGGCCATGGCCGGGTCGAGGGTCGAGAGGCCGGTGCCGGCGATGCCGTAGAAGGTCAGGTCGTCAGCGCTTTCCCCGGCCGCGCACTGCAGGTTGGTGTCTTTGGGGCGTTGCTGGCACAGGGCTTCGTAGTAGTTGGGCATCGGTTCGACGTTGATGCCGGTCCAGCCGTGGTCGTAGAACGCCTTGGTGACCGAGTCATGGGTGGGGTGGTTCGCCCCCACATCGATGTAGAAGCCGTTTTCGACAGTCTTGAGGGCGCGCCACAGGCGTATGTCTTCGAAATTCTGTGCATAAGAAATGAAAGTCACTGGCGCATCCTGTCGGAGGAATGTTCTTGTTCGTGGCCGCGCATGCTGGCGCCCTGGCGTTTGTGTATATCAAGAGAAGTGCAGCGGTGCAATTTCCCCTGTCAGCGGTCCGGGATTAGGCATTTATGTCGTTTTCATTAAATGCTTATGCACAATGCCATCGGCAGCGCACTGGGTTTAGGTCGAATTTGTGGATCCGTTCTCATTTGTTCGTAAATGCCTGTTTTTTCGATTTTTTGTGCTGGTGTACAAAAAATGAACAGTGTTGATTTTGCCCTGAAACAGGCGTGGATATTGGATCCGTGATAATTCCATCAACAGAGTTATCCACAGGGCGGATGGGTTTAAGCGCGTTCGGCCAGGAGCAGGAAATTACGCGGCGTGAGCGGGGCGTCGCAAAAGGTGCCGACGCGGACGCTGTAACCCAGTTCGGCGAGGAAAAGTGCCCGGTCAAGGACCAGCCAAAGTTCCAGCGGACGTCGGAACAGTCCGCGTAGTAGTTCAAGGTTGCGCACTTCGGCCAGACGCTGCCATCCGGCGGCCTCGAGGGCTGACCAATCTTGCGCGCCGATTGTGGAAAACTCTTTGAGTGACGCCAGGTGATGGCAGTAATCGGCGAAGGGTTTGTCCAGCCAGGCGCTGGGCAGGGAGGGGGTTGGCAGGTACTCGTCCATGCCGCGCAGTTGCCGTTGCAGCAGGTCGAAGCCCAGACGCCGGGCCATGGAGGCGTCGCGTTGACGTCGCACGCGGGCACCGGCGGTAACGGTTTCGCTCATGGGCAACGCGAGGTCGTCGAGGGAAAGCTGTAAGCCGGAGCCTTTGGCGGCCGAGGAAATCGGCGAGTATTGGGCAAGGCCGATCCGGTTGTAGCAGCACGGCGCAATGGCGATTTGTTTGCAGCCTGTTGCGCTGGCGAGTTGAATCAGTCGCACATGCAAATCACCGCAGGCGTGAAGCGCGACGGGCGTGTGATACGCACTCAGTAAAGAAGCTGCGTCTGCCGCGAGCACATCCTGTTCGATATGCAGTGCGTGCAGGTGATGACGTTGGCTGAGTGCCTGGCCGCTGGTGACCAGTGCCGGGTCGTATTCCAGGCATGTCAGTTGTTGCCCCGCTTGCAGCAGGCGGCGCCCCAGATGTCCCTTGCCCGAGCACCAGTCCAGCCAGTGTCGCGGTGCCTCGGAAAACTGCAATCGACTGGCGAAGGCTTCGATCTGTTGCCATTTGCGTCCCGGCACATCGACGTTCAACCGATGGCCGGCCGCTTCGAGTGTGCGTGCAGGCAATTCATCCACCGCACTCAAGGCAATGGACATCGTTGCCAGGCAAGCAAAGGGTTCCGGTGCATCCAGAAGGGCAGGTTGGTTGTGAGCGTTTTCCGCGTCTTCCAGCGTTCGCTCACGTAACCATGCGGCCAGCTCCGGGTAGGACGCTTCCCAGGGTAGCTGCAGATGAGTGAACGGGCGAGGTTTCCACAGACCCTGATGCGCTGTCAGAAAAGCATCCAGCGCGGTGAAACGGGCGAGCAGGGCCTCGCCCGTCAACACGCCGGTATCAACGCCCTTGGCAGGCATCGACGCGCAGCCAGCGCTCCAGCAGTTTGAAGCCGCGCACCAGCACATAGGCCATTACCAGGTAGAACATGCCGGCGGCGAAGAAGATTTCCACTGGCAGGTAGGTCCGGGCAATGATGGTGCGGGCCATGCCAGTCAGTTCCAGCAAGGTCACGGTGCTGGCCAGGGCGCTGGCCTTGAGCATCAGGATCACTTCGTTGCTGTAGGCCGGCAGGCCGATGCGCGCGGCACGCGGCAGGATGATGTAGAGCAGTGCTTTGGGTTTGGACATGCCCAGCGCCCGCGCCGCTTCGATCTCGCCCGGTGGAATGGCCTGGATGGCGCCGCGCAGGATCTCGGCGATGTAGGCCGCAGTGTGCAGGGTCATGGTCGCCGTGGCGCACCAGAACGGATCGCGCAGGTACGGCCACATCGAGCTGTTTCGAACCGCGTCGAACTGCGCCAGGCCGTAGTAGACCAAAAACAGCTGAACCAGCAACGGCGTACCACGGAAAAAGAAGATGTAGCCGTAGGGAAATGCCCGCACCCACCACAAGCGCGACGAGCGGGCGATGCCCAGTGGAATGGCCAGCAGCAAACCAGCGATCACGGCGATGGCCACCAGTTCCAGGGTCAGGGTCGCGCCCTGGGCCAGTCTCGGCAGCCACTTGATGATGACTTCCCAGTTCATTGGGTGCTCCTCGTGAAGCCGCGAGCGGCGCGTTTTTCCAGGAAGTGCATGCCGGTCATCGCCAGAACCGTCAGGCCCAGGTACATGAACGCGGCCACCATAAAGAAGGTGAACGGCTGTTTGGAGACGGTCACGCCGATTTGCGCATGACGCATGATTTCTTCCAGGCCGATCACCGACACCAGCGCGGTGTCTTTCATCAGGATCATGAACAGGTTGCCAAGGCCCGGCAGGGCGATGCGCCACATCTGCGGCATGATCAACCTGGTGAAGATGCGCCATTTCGACAGGCCCAAGGCCACGCCGGCTTCGCGATGGCCTTTGGGGATGGCGAGGATCGCGCCGCGAAACACTTCCGTGGCGTAGGCGCCGAAGCACAGGCCCAGCGCAATCACGCCGGCAGCGAAAGCGTTGAGTTCGAGGTCGGGATTGCCGAAGAACTCGCCCAGGGCACGCATCAGGTTGACCGTGCCGAAGTAGATCAACAGCACCCAGAGCAATTCAGGGATGCCGCGAACCAGGGTCGAATAAGTGCCGCCAAGCCATTGCAGCGGCTTGTACGGGGAAGTCTTGGCCAAGGCGCCGAGCAGACCGAGTACCAGCCCCAGGCACAGGGCCGAGAGTGCCAGTTTCACAGTCATCAGCGCGCCAGCGGCGAGCGCCGGGCCGAATCCGTAGAGGTCGATAATCATGGATTTCTTTTCAAATCGCGGCAGGCAAGGCCGAAAACCGGCGCCATCAGGCGCCGGTCAGGCAGGTCAGAATCAATAGATGCTGAACGGGAAGTACTTGTCGTTGATTTTCTTGTAGGTGCCGTCAGCGACGATTTCTTTCAGCGCGGCGTTCAGCTTCGCGCGGATCGGGTCGTTTTTACGAACTGCGATACCGATCTTGTCGCTTTCTTCCACCGGGTCGCCCTTGAACTCGTAGGCACGGCCAGCGTCGCTTTTCAGCCACTCGTAGTTGACGTACTTGTCGGCCAGGATGGCGTCCAGGCGGCCGGAAGTCAGGTCGAGATAGGCGTTTTCCTGGGTGTCGTAGAGTTTGACTTCAACGCCCGGCATGTTGTCTTCCATGAAGGTGCCTGCCAGGGTCGAACGCTGGGCGCCGATCACTTTGCCTTTCAAGGAGTCCTTGTCAGTTTTGAAGTCGATGTCTTTCTTGGCGACGAACTGCAGCTTGTTGGAGTAGTACGGGTCGGTGAAGTCCACCGCGCCCTTGCGCTCGTCGGTGATCGACATCGAGGAAATCAGGAAGTCGAACTTCTTGGCGTTCAGGGCCGGGATGATGCCGTCCCAGTCGGAGGTCACAACGGTGCACTCGACTTTCATCTTGGCGCACAGGGCGTCGCCGATTTCTTTGTCGAAGCCGACGACATTGCCACTGGCATCTTTATTGTTGAACGGCGGGTAAGCCGCTTCGATGCCCATCTTCAGGGTTTCGGCCATGGCACCGGCGCTGAACGCCAGGGTGGCGGCGGCAGCCAGGAAGACCTTTTTGTAGTTCTGCATGTGGGTAGCTCCGTTAGCGGTTGCTGGACATGAATTGTTTGCAGCGCGCCGAAAGCGGGTTTTCAAACACCTGCTGTGGCGATCCTTGCTCTTCTACCAGGCCCTGGTGGAGGAACACCACTTCACTGGAGACTTGACGTGCGAAGCCCATTTCGTGGGTCACGAGCAGCATGGTGCGGCCTTCTTCGGCCAGCGCGCGGATGACATTAAGTACTTCCTGGACCATTTCCGGGTCAAGCGCCGAGGTGGGCTCGTCGAACAGGATGACCTTGGGCTGCATGGCCAGGGTGCGGGCGATGGCCGCCCGTTGTTGCTGGCCACCGGACAGTTGCGCGGGATAGGCATGGCGTTTGTCGGCGATGCCAACCTTGGCCAGCAGGGCTTCGGCCACTTCGATGGCTTCGGCCTTGCTCTGGCCGAGCACGCGGCGCGGGGCTTCGATGATGTTGTCGAGCACGCTCATGTGCGGCCACAGGTTAAAGTTTTGAAACACAAAACCGATTTCGCTACGCAGGCGGTTGATCTGCTTGCCGTCGGCGGCCACCAGTTCGCCGTTCTTCGCGGCCTTGAGCTTGAGTTCTTCGCCGGCGACCAGGATCTGGCCCTGGTGCGGGTTCTCCAGCAGGTTGATGCATCGCAGGAACGTGGACTTGCCGGAGCCGGAGGAACCCAGGATCGAGATCACATCGCCGTCGCGGGCGGTCAGCGAGATGCCTTTGAGCACCTCCAGCGAACCGTAGCGTTTGTGCAAGTTGCGGATTTCAAGCGCGGGCGTGGCCTCAGCCATGTGCGTTCCTCATATATGTTGCGCTCCTGCTGTTGGCGGCCTTCCTGACGAGGCGGCCAACCTAGCATAGCGTTTCAATGGCAGCCAACAGCGCTACGGACGGTAAACGGCTGGTGTGTGGCAGGTTGTCGCATCGGCGCAGCAGACTGTCGCCCCATCAACAACCGAACAGCCGTTTGAACCTTGCCTGTCGATAAAAAGCGCGGTGGCTGCCGCAAAAAAAGGCGCGATGTTGCCAGCTTTGACAGGGTGTTGGAAGCGCTATCCGGCCAAATGCACTGCTTGCGCACTTTTAATGTGCACAGAGCCATTTTCAGGTGTGTTTCCGGTGCACTGATTCGCCACACAATGTGGGTCGCAGGGTAACGCTCTGGCGAAGTGCCATTAAATTCAATGGGTTGCGATGACTGTCCGGTCTGGTCGGAATCACCGGGTTAGAAGGATTTGAAATATTTTGGCGCAATTATTGCGTGCAGAATACAGAACGCCCTGTTGGCTTCTTTTTACGAGAAGGATCGCCGAACGGGATGCACGCATTCGCTTCTCCTTACAAAGGTAGTTTTAATGAGCAGTACCCAAAGCTCTAATGGCCTCGAACAGGGGCTTAAACCGCGCCACGTGACCATGCTGTCGATTGCCGGGGTTATCGGCGCCGGCCTGTTCGTTGGCTCGGGTCACGCCATCGCCGCTGCAGGTCCGGCTGTTCTGTTGGCTTACGCCGCCGCCGGTATGTTGGTGGTGCTGGTGATGCGCATGCTCGGCGAAATGGCCGTTGCCTCGCCGGACACTGGTTCGTTTTCGACTTACGCCGACCGTGCGATCGGTCACTGGGCCGGTTTCACCATCGGCTGGTTGTACTGGTGGTTCTGGGTGCTGGTGATTCCGCTGGAGGCCAACGCCGCCGCGACCATCCTGCATGCCTGGTTCCCGGGTGTGGACATCTGGGCCTTCGCCCTGGTCATCACGATGCTGTTGACCGTGACCAACCTGTTCAGTGTGAAGAACTACGGTGAATTCGAGTTCTGGTTCGCCCTGATCAAAGTGTTGGCCATCATCGGCTTCATCGTTCTGGGCCTCATGGCGATCTTCGGCTTCCTGCCGGGCAGCCAGGTCAGCGGCGTTTCGCACCTGTTCGACACCCAGGGCTTCCTGCCAAACGGCATGGGCGCGGTGCTGGGTGCGATCCTGACCACCATGTTCTCCTTCATGGGCACCGAAATCGTGACCATCGCGGCCGCGGAATCGAAAGATCCAGGCAAGCAAATCTCCAAGGCCACCAACTCGGTGATCTGGCGGATCGGCTTGTTCTACCTCGTGTCGATCTTCATCGTTGTGGCGCTGGTGCCATGGAACGACCCGATTCTGGCCAGCCTCGGTTCCTACCAGACCGTGCTTGAGCGCATGGGCATCCCGAACGCCAAGATCATCGTCGACATTGTGGTACTGGTTGCTGTAACCAGCTGTCTGAACTCGGCGCTCTACACCTCGTCGCGGATGCTGTTCTCCTTGGGCAAACGCGGTGATGCACCGGCCATGTCCACCCGCACCAACAAAAGTGGCACGCCATACTGGGCAGTGATGTTGTCCACCGGCGCTGCGTTCCTGGCAACATTCGCCAACTACGTAGCCCCGGCTGCCGTGTTCGAATTCCTGCTGGCAAGCTCCGGCGCCATCGCACTGCTGGTGTACCTGGTGATCGCGATTTCGCAACTGCGCATGCGTAAGCAGCGTATAGCGCGCGGGGAGAAAATCGCCTTCAGCATGTGGCTGTTCCCTGGCCTGACCTACGCGGTGATCGTATTCATCGTCGCGGCCCTGACCATCATGCTGTTCCAGGACGCCCATCGCGTGGAAATTCTTGCGACCGGCTTGCTCAGTGCTCTGGTGGTAGCTGCCGGCTTGCTGGTGGCTCGCCGTCGCAAACTGGAACAGCGTGGCGCGGTGGTGCTGAACTGATCCATACCGCGTAATGCAAAAACGGCCGCTGTCAGTGATGACGAGCGGCCGTTTTTGTTTCTGTCGATTGTTCTGTGTTCAGTCGACATGAACCCAGTCTTCTACGCGTAACCCCGGAACCGCTCTAATCAGCAGATTGCTCAAGATCGGCCATGAAGTCTTTAGTGACGTTGTCGCCGTCGAACCAGCTGTCCCATGTTTCACAAGCGGGAGTGACGATGAGTGCCCTTCCAATGGCGACGATATCGACACGATTTACGTCGCCGGGCATTGCAACGGCTTTGGACAGAGGGGCTTCCTGACTTCGATTGCTCATGAAGAGGGTGATTTTTTTCATTCGAGCCTCCTGCGCTTCACGCCGAAGTTTTATACGCCTTTTTCTTCGGGTGCTTCCAGCGACTCGCGGTAGACATCCAGCGCAGCGCCGAAGTCAGTAATGAACTGCGGCTCGCTCAGCCATGCCTGGGCGGCGTCGCGGTCCATGCCGTCGGCCCACATGCGGTAGTCGATCAGCATGTCGGCGGCCAGGTGGGTGGCGGCCATGCCTTCGTCGTCGGCGTTTTCCATGTCCAGCAGTTCTGGATGGTCGATGATGATAAAGGCGAGGTTCGTCAGCAACACCGAGAGCATTTCGCCGCGGCTGACGGCTTCCGCGTCGCGCATTTTGCTGAACATCGCCAGGGTGTATTCCGGGATCGGCTCGGCGAGGTGGCCAAGGTCATCGTCCAGCGCGGCGGGTTTGCGGCCGTGGATATTGATTTGCTTGGCTTTGGCTTTTGCACGCTTGGCGCGATTCTGTTGCTTGTTCAGGGAGGCCATGGGAACTCAGTTCGGTTTCTGTTGGGTTTGCGCGGCAATGGCGTCGGACGCCGCCACGTAGTCAGCCTGGAAGGCCGGTGATTCGATCCACGCCAGGGCGCCAGCCTCGTCGGTTTCAGCGGACCATTGGCGATATTCGATCAGAGCAGCGAGGATGAAGTCTGTCGCTGTTTCCTCACCTTCCTGCTCCAGTACCAGTGCGATAAGCGGATGTTCCAGAAAGGCCGCGCACATGGCCTGCTGGCTGATCTTTTGTGCGTCGATCATCTCTTTGAACATGTCGGTCAGGTCCACCGATTCGAAGTCGATGCGATCATCGTTCGGGTCCAGTTCCACCGGCGCGGCAGCCCGCTGGGTGCGGTTCTGCTTGGCCTTGGCCTTGGCGCGGGTGGCGCGTTTTTGCTGCTTGTTGGCGGAGGCCATGGGCATCGTTCCGTATTCGTTGAAAGGGCAATTGACTTAGCTGCGCGGTACTCGCCGCCCCGGGGAATCGGGGGCCAGTTCGCCGTTTTGCAGCCAGGTCAATGCAATGGGCCATAGTGTGGCTTGGTATGCGCTGCGAAAAAAGGCGAAATGTCCGACTTCTTCTTCGCCGATGTCTTCAGGGTGGATACGCAAGTGGGAGTTTGTGCTGCCGGTGAAGTAGCTGAGCAGGCGTTCGATGGCCGGAATCGTGCCGTAGGGATCGTCACTGATGCTGATGGCCAGGGTTTGCGCGGTGACGCCGGCAAAGGGTAGCTGTCCGGTGGTTTTGCTGATTGCGCGGCCGCTGGAGCGTTTCTCGAAACGGGCGGTGGAGAGGCTCCAGTCACGGACCACGCCGGCGGGTGTGTCTTCCAGCCATCCAAGGCGTTTGCCCGGAAAGTAGCCGTAGATCATCGTTACCAATGGCATCAGCACATGCCACTTGCCGAACATGCGCCAGCGATGGGCCGGCGCATAGTCGCGCCAGTAGGCGAATTGTGCACCGACCGTCACCAGGCGCCGGATCAGGTGCCCGGACGCCCCCAGGCCCGCTGCACAGCCGCCAAAGCTGTGGCCGACCACATCGATGGGCTGCCTTGGGAACTCGCGCTGTGCGCGCTTGAGCATCGCCTCGAAATCCAGCGCTCCCCAATCGGTCCACGAGGCTTGAAACCCCTTGAGCGATGCCGGCCGCGACTCGCCGATGCCGCGGTAGTCATAGGCGATGACATCGAAACCGTGGGCGAACAGGTAGTCGGCGAAGCGCGAGTAGTGGCGGCAACGGACCGAAGTGGCGGCATTGATGATCACGACCGGACGAGTGGCGTCCCGAGAAGGGTGTCGCCAGGTGAAGCCACCGAGGATGAAACCGTCCGAGGCGGTTTCCTTGAACGGTTTGCCGGGGGTGGTATCCGGCAGCGGCAACTCGATGGAAGTGGGGGCCAGTGGAGGCGTGTCCTGCAAATTCATCGGCGTCAGTCCTTTGCGGGTAGCTGCCAACGATAGTCTTGATGCCGCTGATGAACAATCCATTCACCTCAACGCAGTGGTTGATCGAGCAGTCGTTCTTCAAGTGCCGCCCGTTGCCGATCCAGCTCGTTACGCAGTTCTTCTTCACTCGGCAAGACAAGCTTGTACTTGCTGGCGAGCAGTTGCTCGTTTGCGTCCTGCACTGAGTAACGCACCACGGATTCATCCTTTTGCGCACAGAGCATGATGCCGACGGTGGGGCTGTCTTGCGCGCTGCGTATGAGGTCGTCGTATATGCACACGTACATGTCCATCTGCCCCACATCCTGATGGGTCAGTTCACCGCGCTTGATATCGACGATGACGAAGCACTTGAGCAGGTAGTTGTAGAACACCAGATCGATGTAGAAGTCTTTGCTGTCGGTACCGATGCGTTGCTGGCGGGCAATGAACGCGAAGCCCTTTCCCAGCTCCAGCAAGAAGCCGAGCAGTTGTTCGATCAGTGCTTGTTCGATCTCGCTTTCCTGAAGCATGCCGGCACTGGGTAAACCAAGAAACTCCAGTACCACCGGATCACGGATGAAATCACGAGGGCTGGCCTTCATGTTTTGAATGTGGGTGGCGGCCTCCTGCTTGACGCTGCCGCGATCGCGGCTCGCCAGCAGGCGTTCGTAATACAACGTATTGATCTGGCGCTCCAGGGCGCGGCTTGACCAGTTTTGGGTGACTGATTCGTTCATGTACCAGAGGCGGGCGCTGTCGTTGTCGACCCGAAGCAGGTGGCGGTAGTGGGTCCAGCTCAATTCGGAACGCACTGCGTTCCAAATTGGAAAAGTTTGATAAAAATCCCGCATGTAACGCAGATTGCGTTCGTCAAAGCCTTTGCCGAAGTCGGCACTGAGCACTTTCGCCAAAGTGGCCAGCAAGCGCTTTCCATATCTCGCCCGCCGAGCCCCTTCCTGCTCGAACTCGACAATATGTCGCCCGATCTGCCAACAGGTCTGCACTTGAACGGTATCGACCGCCCGAAGCACCTTCTGACGTGCCTGATGGATCAATTTGCCAAGGTTGCCAAGCAGTGATGCCAGATGTGGGTCGTGAGTGTCGTTGGGTGTGAGGGCCGTCATGAGGTCTTCCGCAGCAGGTTGAACAGCGAAAGAGCATGACAAATGAGCACCCTTCGAAGATGCCGGGAGTTACCGAGAAACAGGCAGGAAATACCGGCTTCTGCGGCGGGACGGGTCTGAATCCGGGTGAGGGTTGAGGAGCAAGTGGCGTAGTACGTTTCGTACTCAGGCCAAATCAATCCAGGGCCCCCTCCCTCCGACTGGAAATCCAAAGGATGTAACGATTGAGAGTCTGGCGACGTGGAGTGGGTGCATCGTCAGATCCCAGGCAAAAGGAAGCGCCGGTCATCACCGAGTGGTGATCATAACGAAGCCAGTGTCTGGATGAGTGCAACGCGTAAAGGGTTGGTTTCTACGCTCAGCAGCTTGATGGCCAAGGCGCAGCAGACCACGATCAACATAGGTTTGATCAGCCGTGGTCCGACCCGAACAGCGGCCCGTGCACCCAATTGAGCGCCGACGAAGGCTGCCAAAGCCATGGCAATGGCTACCGGCCAGATAATCACACCTTTGGTGATAAAGACCGACAGAGAACCGAGATTGCATGAGGCGTTGGCAAGTTTGGTAAAACTCATGGCCCGCATCATGCCCAGGCCGCAGAGCAGTACGAATCCGACGATAAAGAAAGAGCCCACACCGGGGCCAAATATACCGTCGTAGAAGCCAAGAATCGGCGCAACGCTAAACGAAAAAAGCAGAATGCCGATTCTCTTGCGTCGATCTTCATTGGCCAGCTTTGGAGAGAGCGCAAAATAGATGGCTACCAGGATCAGCATGATAGGTACGCAAACTTCCAGATAGCGTTTATCAATAGAGCTGACCAGCAAGGCACCACTGGCGCCGCCAATAAATCCGCAGATAACCAGGAAACGGCCTTCGCGCCACTCGATCATTCCTTTGCGAGCAAAGGTTACAGTTGCCGAAACAGTTGCCGAAGCGGCCTGGAACTTGTTCGTGGCAATCGCACTGATGGGGTCCATCCCAGCCAGAAAAAGTGCAGGCAATGTTATCAGCCCGCCCCCACCTGCAATGGCATCAAAAAAACCGGCGCAGAACGCCACGAGCGCCAATAGGCTAATTACATCCCAAGACATCCCAATCCCTCTTTTACAATTATTGGCAAGTCATCCGTGTGACTGGCCACTCAACAGTCAGGGCGTTTGGCAAACGTCAGCCCTGCAGCCTCAACGGGTCTTCTGAAATAACGATAGGAGACGAAATTTTCGACAGGCCAAAAATGCCCATTCTGTGCAAACCGATGATCAGCGTATGTCATCCAATTCCGTTAAAGCATACGGAGTATTCCGACAAACCAAGAGACTGCCAGAAAGGGCCGATTTCCAATATCTGAAATTTTTTGTGGACTCAGCCCCGGCAACCATTACGGGCACTTGCTGGCGTGGCGAGAGGAGGTGGGAATTGGCGCTTCGATGGTGCCTCGAGTAGTGCCTGGACAAATCGCAGGCATAAAAAAACCCTGAATCTTGCGATTCAGGGTTTTCGGTATTTGGTGCCCAGAGACGGAATCGAACCGCCGACACGGGGATTTTCAATCCCCTGCTCTACCGACTGAGCTATCTGGGCAACGGGGCGCATTAAACGGGTTTTTCAGGGGGTCGTCAAGCAAGTTTTCAAAAAAATTTTAATTATTACCGTCGCTTACGTTCCGACCCCCGATAAATCGGGGTTATTCCGACGGCGGCACGTAGCCTTCGGCCTTGGCGTAATCCTCGCCGGAGAAGTACTTGTCCATCTCGCCCTGGAGATATTTGCGATCTTCGGCGTTCATCATGTTCAGGCGTTTTTCGTTGATCAGCAGGGTCTGGTGTTTTTGCCAGTCGGCCCAGGCCTTGGCCGAGACGTGGTCAAAAATGTCCTGGCCTTTGGCGCCCGGGAAGGGAGCGCGCTCCAGGCCTGGTAATTCTTCTTTGTACTTGCGGCACATGATGGTGCGGGTCATGACGACTCTCCTGCGTTCAATACGGCGGCCGCGCGTTCGAGCAAGGTTTTGACCGGGGCGGCAAGGCCCAGGCGCGGCGGGGTGGCGAGGTTATACCAGAGCCAGTCAGCCTCGGCCACGTGGTGGCCGGACTCCTGGACCTGAACCAGCCAGGGTTCGATGGATAACTGAAAATGGCTGAAGGTGTGCACCAGGCTCGGTAATGCCTGTTGGGTGCCCAGCTCCAGCGAGTGCTGCGATGCCAGATGCGGCAGGTCGTCGAGGTCGTCGAGTTCCGGCAGGCTCCACAAGCCGCCCCACAGGCCCGTGGAGGGGCGACGGTAAAGCAGGATCGCGCCCTCGCCGTTGGCGAGCATCGGCATCAGTGTGCGTTTCTGCGGGATGGCCTTGCGCGGCTTGGGTATCGGGTAGCGGGTTTCCAGGCCGAGCATGTGCGCCTCACAGCCCTTTTCCAGCGGGCACAGCAGGCAGCTCGGTTTGCTGCGGGTGCAGAGCGTCGCGCCCAAGTCCATCATCGCCTGGGTGTAGGCGTTGACGCGGGTCTGCGGTGTAAAGCGCTCAGCGTTGGCCCAGAGCTGTTTGGCCACCTTCGGCTCGCCGGGGTAGCCCTCTTGTGCGGTAAATCGCGCCAGCACCCGTTTGACGTTGCCGTCGAGGATCGGCGCACGCAGGCCCATGCTGATGCTGGCAATGGCGCCAGCGGTGGACAGGCCGATCCCCGGCAGATCAGTGAGTTTTTCCACGTCTCGGGGAAATTCGCCGCCGTACTGCTCGACGACGATTTTCGCGGTCTTCTGCAAATTGCGCGCGCGGGTGTAGTAACCCAGGCCCGTCCACAGGTGCAGCACTTCGTCTTCCGGTGCCGCCGCCAGGGCTTCGACCGTTGGCAACGAAGCCATGAAGCGGTCGAAGTAGTTCAGCACGGTGCTGACCTGGGTCTGCTGCAACATGATTTCCGAGACCCATACCCGATACGGGTTGATGTCCTGCTGCCAGGGCAAATCGTGACGGCCGTGGCGGTCGAACCAGTCGAGCACCGCCGTTGAAAACTGCTCGGCTCTCATCGCTTGAACAGCTCCTTGAGCGCGTCTTTCAGTTTCGGGTTGACCTTGTCGCCCCATTTTTCGTCGATTTTTTCGCTGATCCTGTCGCCAGCCAGTTTGGACGCGACCTGGCTCATGCGGTCGTTATCCAAACGGCAAGCCTTGGCGCCCAGCTCCAGCGGGCCGCGGCAGCGCAGTGGCCACTCGATGCCGACAAACTTGTCGCCGACCTGACAGGCCGGGTCCGGCATGGCGCTGGTATCGCCTTCGACGATGATGCCGACGCGGTAGTCCATGCCCAGCACTCGCAGATCGATGTCACCGTCACCGTTGACGGTCATGCCGGGGATGCGCACTTTCAGGTCCGGGTTGCTGGCCACGCCGTTACGCAAGGTCAGGTTGCCCTTGAGCTCCTGGAACGGTGTGTCCTTGCCGCGCGGCTCACCGTTGAGGGTTTTGCGGTTGAGCGTGGCGATGCCTTTGCACAGCTGTTGCTCAAGGTTGGCGTTGAGCAGCACGCCATTGTTGATGACGAAACTGGCGTTGCCGTTGAGGGTTTCGATCAGTGCTTTCTGGCTGTTGCCGCTACCGGTCAGGCTGCTGTTGAGCGTGACCAGGCCTTTGACCGGCGGATTCTTGCCCTGGCTTTCGAGGATTTTTTCTGCCGGTACCCGGCTGATCTTCGTCTGCAGGTTCAGCGCCGGCACCGGCTGGCGTACATCGAGCGTGCCGTTGGTTTCGAAGCTGCCCTCGTACAGGTCGCCGCGCAGGTTGGCCAGTGTCAGCAGGCCGCCCTGGCCGGTGGCCTTGAGCGCAGCGTTATGGATCGGCAGTTTTTGCAGGGTCAACTGGCCGAAGCTCAGGTCGGCGTCCACATCGAGCTTGCTCAAGCGTTCCACTGGCAACAGGCGCTCGCTGCTCCACGCGTCCTTGGTCGGCGCAGGTGGCAACGGAGTACTGCCGGCGCCGGCCATGGCATCGGCTTCGGTGCTGGCGACTTCGGCCTGACGCACTTGTGTCGCGCTATTGGCCTCGGCGGATTTCGGCGGCAGGTAACGGTCGACGTTGAAGGTGTCGGCCTTGAGTGCTGCGCGCAACGATTGCTTTGCGAAGTCTTCGACGGCGATACGGCCGCTGAAGGTGCTGTCGTCGACTTTCAGGTTGAGATCGTCAAGCGACAGGCTGGTCGGTGTCGCTGCCAATCGGCTGACCAGCTCGACTTTGCTCAGGCTGCCTTCGGCCATGGCCGGGAGTTTCTGGCCGACGCTGTCGACGAATTTCGCCAGGTCGAACTGGGCAATCGAGATGCCGCCGCTGACCTGTGGGGTCTTGTCGAGGTCGTTGACCTTCAGTTCACCCAGTGCCCGCAGTTGGTTGGCGGAGATCTTGATACCAGTCCATTCGGCGATGTTGGCGGCCTTGTCCAGCACCAGCTGGCCCTGGGCGGCGAACGTCATGGTCTTGCCTTGCAATGGGTCGCCGGTCACTTCGCCGGACAACCTCATGTCTTCGAGCTGATAGCGCTGCAGTGCACGTGCTATGCGCACCTCACCGTTGAGCTCGGTACGCACTCGCAATGCCGGCTGGTTGGCTGACAGGAAAGCCGTGAGCTTGAGCGGGATGTTGACGGAGTCATGAACCGCACCGGTGCTCAACTGAATGCTTTCGGCGCTGAAGCTCTTGCCGGTTCGTTCATCGGTGTATTCAACCCGTGCGTTGTTCACGGTCAGGCTGTCGATGTCCAGGCGAATCGGTTGCGGCGGTTTTTCCGCCGCGACGTTGGCTTCAGGCGCAGGTTCGCCAGCGGCCGGCGGGGTGCTGGTCGCGTCGGTTTTGGTCGGTGCCGGCAGCTTGCCGATGTCTTGCCAGTTGCCGTGACCGTCCTTGTCGCGGTTCAGGCGCAGGTTCAGGCCTTCGACGCGCACGTCGCTCATCTGCACTTCGCGGCGTAGCAGCGGCAGTACGCGCACCGACAGGCCGAGCATCTGCAAGTCGGCGTACGGTTCGGTCGGCTTGACCATGGTCGCGACGCTGGCGTCGTGCAGCTCCAGGCCCAGCCACGGGAACAGGCTCCAGCCGATATCGCCATTGAGCGTCAGCTCGATGTGGGCCTTGTCGCGGGCTATCTGGCGAATCTCGTCTTTGTAGTCGTTGGGATCGAAGAGGTGGGTCAGGGCAAAGCCCAGCGCCACAATGATCAGCAACAGCCCGAGAAGTACCAGACCCAGGATTTTGCCGAACGCTTTCATGGGCGAGTCCTTGTAATTAGTCGAATTCAAAATTTAGCCGAAGAGTATAGCGCCCCCGAACAGACGGCCGGTCAGCGATCACGTCGGCAGTACATCCAGCGGCAGTTTCAACTTGGCCGCCAGTGCTTGCGCCTCCAGATGCCCGGCAGGCGCCAGCAAGCGCAGCGTCATACCCGATTGCTCGGCCATTTTCCGGGCTTCGGCGACCAGTCGCTCGGCAACCCCGCGGCGACGGGTAATTTTGCGCACACATATTTGGGACAAGTGCCAGGCATCTTGGTGCCTTTGCAAGCGGGCCGCGCCCAGCAGGCGATCATTGAAGCGTCCGGCGATCAGTGTGCCATCGCGCAAACAGTCTTCGATCAACTGCGCTTCCCCGGAAAACGGCGCGAACAGCCAGTCTGGGGCGTCGTGGTAGATCTTGTGCAGATCCTGCCGATCCTGGGCAGTGGCTTGGTTCAGCGGCTCGACAATGATCGGCATGGTGATTCCTGTGAGGTCATGAAGCGATGGAGATCGGATGACGTACAAAAGGTGATGTCAGTTTGGTTTTTCTGTCACTTGCAGATGGTAACCTTTGCCCGTTCGTCCGTCCTTCTGCGACCTGTTGTCGCACAACAAGGCGCTCCACCAAAAAAACGGTCATGCCTGCGTGCGTCAAGGCCGGGAGTGAACCGTGGCTGGCGAACCCTACTGATAATTGGGGGATACACAATGACCACGAGCATAACGGCGGACGGCTACAGCGCCGACCAGCCTGCGTTCCTGTTAAAGGAGCGGATCATCGCCAAGCCCGGTTTCAACCGCTGGCTGGTGCCACCGGCCGCGTTGGCCATCCACCTTTGCATCGGCATGGCCTACGGCTTTTCGGTGTTCTGGTTGCCGCTGTCCAAGGCACTGGGCATCACCGCTCCAGTGGCCTGCGCGCCAGACATGAGTTTTATCGCGCAAGTCTTTTCGTCCCAGTGTGACTGGCCGATCTCGATGCTCGGCTGGATCTACACCCTGTTCTTCATCTTCCTGGGTTGCTCGGCCGCCATCTGGGGTGGCTGGCTGGAGCATGCCGGGCCGCGCAAGGCCGGTGTTGTATCGGCGCTGTGCTGGTGTGGTGGTCTGCTGATCTCGGCACTGGGGGTGTATACCCACCAGATCTGGCTGATGTGGATCGGCTCCGGGGTCATTGGCGGTATCGGCCTGGGCCTGGGCTACATTTCGCCGGTGTCGACCCTGATCAAGTGGTTCCCGGACAAGCGCGGCATGGCGACCGGCATGGCGATCATGGGCTTTGGCGGCGGCGCAATGGTCGGTGCTCCGCTGGCGGCGGCGTTGATGGGGCATTTCGCTTCGCCAACCAGCGTCGGCGTGTGGCAGAGCTTCCTGGTGATGGCCGCGATCTACTTCGTGTTCATGATCGGTGGCGCATTGTCCTACCGAGTCCCGCCAACCGGCTGGAAGCCTGAAGGCTGGACCGCCCCGGCGAAAAAAGCCTCGAACGCAATGATCACTCATCGTCATGTTCACGTGAATGTGGCCTGGAAGACGCCGCAGTTCCGTCTGGTGTGGCTGGTGCTGTGCCTGAACGTATCGGCCGGTATCGGCATCCTCGGCATGGCGTCGCCGCTGCTGCAGGAAGTGTTCGGTGGCAAGTTGCTGGGCAATGACCTGGCATTCGGTCAACTCGATGCTTCACAACTGGCTTCAATTGCCGCCATTGCTGCCGGTTTCACCGGTTTGCTGAGTCTGTTCAACATCGGCGGGCGTTTCTTCTGGGCTTCGTTCTCGGATTACCTGGGCCGCAAAAACACCTACTTCGTGTTCTTCGCCCTGGGTTTTGCCCTGTATGCACTGATTCCGAACCTCGGCCACCTGGGCAACGTCGCGCTGTTCGTGGCGGCGTTCTGCATCATCCTGTCGATGTATGGCGGTGGTTTCGCGACTGTTCCGGCGTATCTGGCGGACCTGTTCGGTACGCAAATGGTCGGTGCGATCCATGGTCGCCTGCTGACGGCGTGGGCGGCTGCCGGCGTGCTCGGTCCAGTGCTGGTGAACTATCTGCGTGAGTATCAGCTGAGCATCGGCGTCGAGCGCGCAGCGGCGTACGACATCACCCTGTACATCCTCGCCGGCCTGCTGGTGCTGGGTTTCCTATGCAACCTGCTGGTGCGTCCGGTGGCCGACAAGTACTTCATGACCGACGCCGAACTGGCCGCCGAACAGGCATTGGGTCACGACAAAGGCGCTGACAGCAGCACGTCGCTGGAGTGGAAAGCCGCGCCGGGCACCAAGCCGCTGGCGGTTGCGGCGTGGTTGGTGGTGGGCACTCCGCTGGCGTGGGGTGTGTGGGTGACCTTGCAGAAGACGGCAGTGCTGTTTCACTAAGTAAACGCATCACCCTTGTAGGAGCGAGCCTGCTCGCGATAGCGGTCTGACAGTCGACAATGATGTTGAATGTGAGGGCCTCATCGCGAGCAGGCTCGCTCCTACAGTTGTTTTGGGGTGTCTGAAATGGCTTGTATGGACATGTCTATCGCCAACACCCCCGAATTCACTCCGTCAGGGATATCACCTCGCGTGTTTCTGTTTGGCGCCCGCGCCCCTATAATGACTGCCTTTTTCGCCCAATGATTTTGCGGAGCTGGTGATGGCCGAACGTAAGGCGTCTGTCGAGCGCGACACTCTGGAAACCCAGATCAAAGCCTCGATCAACCTCGATGGCACCGGAAAGGCCCGATTCGATATCGGTGTTCCTTTTCTTGAGCACATGCTGGACCAGATCGCCCGTCACGGGCTGATCGACCTGGATATTGTCAGCAAGGGCGACCTGCATATCGATGACCACCACACGGTGGAAGACGTCGGTATCACCCTCGGCCAGGCGTTTGCCAAAGCCATCGGCGACAAGAAAGGCATCCGTCGCTACGGCCACGCCTACGTGCCGCTCGATGAAGCGCTGTCGCGCGTGGTGATCGACTTCTCCGGTCGCCCAGGCCTGCAGATGCACGTGCCGTACACCCGCGCCACCGTGGGCGGCTTCGACGTTGACCTGTTCCAGGAATTCTTCCAGGGCTTCGTCAACCATGCATTGGTCAGCCTGCACATCGATAACCTGCGTGGCACCAACACCCACCACCAGATCGAAACCGTGTTCAAGGCTTTCGGCCGCGCCCTGCGCATGGCCGTGGAGCTCGATGACCGCATGGCCGGGCAAATGCCATCGACCAAGGGCGTCCTGTAATGCAGACAGTCGCGGTTATCGATTACGGCATGGGCAACCTGCACTCGGTGGCCAAGGCCCTCGAGCACGTCGGTGCCGGCAAGGTGCTGATCACCAGCGATGCGAACGTGATTCGCGAAGCCGACCGGGTGGTTTTCCCTGGCGTCGGCGCGATTCGCGATTGCATGGCGGAGATCCGTCGCCTCGGCTTCGATTCGCTGGTACGTGAAGTCAGCCAGGACCGTCCGTTCCTCGGCATCTGCGTGGGCATGCAAGCCTTGCTCGACACCAGCGAAGAGAACGACGGAGTCGACTGCATCGGCCTGTTCCCGGGTGCGGTGAAGTTCTTCGGCAAGGATCTGGTCGAAGACGGCGAACACCTGAAAGTCCCGCACATGGGCTGGAACGAAGTGAAGCAGAAGGTCAGTCACCCGCTGTGGCACGACATTCCGGACATGGCGCGGTTCTACTTCGTGCACAGCTACTACATCGCTGCCGCCAACGCGCGGCAGGTGGTGGGGGGCGGTCACTACGGTGTCGATTTCGCCGCGGCGCTGGCCGAAGGCTCGCGTTTCGCCGTGCAGTTCCACCCGGAGAAAAGCCATACCCATGGCCTGCAGTTGCTGCAGAACTTCGCTGCGTGGGACGGTCGCTGGTAAATGGCAACCAAGAAGTCCAAGCCGCCGATTCTGACCCTCACTCCCGAGCAGGAGAGCGAGGCCAATCGCAAGATCAAGCGTTTCATGGAGGACCGCTTCGAACTCGACCTCGGCTCGTTCGAGGCGGCGGAGATTCTTGAGCTGTTTACCCGTGAAATTGCTCCGCACTATTACAACAGGGCGATTTTCGATGTGCAGGCGCACCTCAAAGAGAGGTTCGAAAGCATCGAAAGTGACCTGTGGGCGCTCGAGAAAAACTGATTTCCGAGCCAAGCTGATCATTCAAATTTGAAGGTTTGCCAGATGCTGATTATTCCCGCTATCGATCTTAAAGACGGTGCCTGTGTTCGTCTGCGCCAGGGCCGTATGGAAGATTCCACGGTGTTCTCCGATGACCCGGTGAGCATGGCTGCCAAGTGGGTGGAGGGCGGTTGCCGTCGTCTGCATCTGGTCGACCTGAACGGCGCGTTCGAAGGCCAGCCAGTCAACGGCGAAGTGGTGACTGCCATCGCCAAACGCTACCCGAACCTGCCGATCCAGATCGGCGGCGGTATCCGCTCCCTGGAAACCATCGAGCACTACGTGAAAGCGGGCGTGAGCTACGTGATCATCGGCACCAAGGCCGTGAAAGATCCGGCCTTCGTCGCTGAAGCCTGCCGCGCGTTCCCGGGAAAGGTAATCGTTGGCCTGGACGCCAAGGACGGTTTCGTCGCCACCGATGGCTGGGCTGAGATCAGCACCATTCAGGTGATCGACCTGGCCAAGCAGTTCGAAGCCGACGGCGTGTCCGCCATCGTTTATACCGACATCGCCAAAGACGGCATGATGCAGGGTTGCAACGTACCGTTTACCGCCGCGCTGGCTGCTGCAACAAAGATCCCGGTGATCGCTTCCGGCGGCATCCACAACCTGGGTGACATCAAGACCCTGCTCGACGCCAAGGCGCCAGGCATCATCGGCGCGATCACCGGCCGTGCGATCTACGAAGGCACCCTCGACGTCGCCGAAGCGCAAGCTTTCTGCGATTCGTACAAAGGCTGAGGAAACGACCATGGCCCTGGCCAAACGCATCATCCCTTGCCTGGACGTGGACAACGGCCGGGTGGTCAAGGGTGTGAAGTTCGAAAACATCCGCGACGCCGGTGACCCGGTGGAAATTGCTCGTCGCTACGACGAGCAAGGTGCCGACGAGATTACCTTTCTCGACATCACCGCCAGCGTCGACGGCCGCGACACCACGCTGCACACCGTCGAACGCATGGCCAGCCAGGTGTTCATCCCACTGACCGTGGGCGGCGGCGTACGCACCGTGCAGGACATCCGCAACCTGCTCAATGCCGGCGCGGACAAGGTTTCGATCAACACCGCCGCGGTGTTCAACCCGGAATTCGTCGGCGAGGCCGCGCAGCATTTCGGTTCGCAATGCATTGTGGTGGCCATCGACGCGAAGAAGGTTTCCGGGCCGGGCGAAACCCCGCGCTGGGAAATCTTCACCCACGGCGGTCGCAAGCCAACCGGTCTCGATGCCGTTGAGTGGGCGAAGAAAATGGAAGGCCTGGGTGCCGGCGAAATCCTGCTGACCAGCATGGACCAGGACGGCATGAAAAACGGCTTCGACCTGGGCGTCACCCGCGCCATCAGCGATGCGCTGGGCATTCCGGTGATTGCCTCCGGCGGTGTCGGCAACCTGCAGCACCTGGCCGACGGCATTATCGAAGGCCACGCCAGTGCGGTATTGGCGGCAAGTATTTTCCACTTCGGCGAATACACCGTGCAGGAAGCCAAGGCCTATATGGCCCATCGCGGAATAGTGATGCGCTAAACATACAGGCTAGTGGACATCATGGCGGGCCCAAGGCACTCTTGGGTACGCCATGGATTTCGGTAGCCAGATATGCTTAAACGCTTTCTTCTCGTTCTCGCCAGTGCTTCTCTGTTGCTCATTAACGGGGCACACGCTGCAGATCGTTCCGATACCGGCCTGGTGTTGCTGACGGAAAACTTCCCGCCATACAACATGGCGAAGAACGGCAAGAACTTCGCTCAGGACGAGAACATCAATGGCATCGCCACCGATATCGTCCGCGAGATCTTCAAGCGCGCCGACATTACCTACAGCCTGACGCTGCGTTTCCCTTGGGAGCGAATCTACAAACTCACCCTGGAAAAACCCGGTTACGGCGTATTCGTCATGGCGCGGTTGCCGGATCGCGAAAAGCTATTCAAATGGGTAGGTCCGATTGGCCCGGATGACTGGATCATGCTGGCCAAGGCTGACAGCAAGATCACCCTCGAAACCTTGAATGACGCGCGCAAGTACAAGATCGGCGCCTACAAGGGCGACGCCATTGCCGAGACGCTGGCCAAGCAAGGCCTCAACCCGATCGTTGTGCTGCGTGATCAGGACAACGCGAAAAAACTGGTCAACGGCCAGATCGACCTGTGGGCCACCGGTGACCCGGCCGGGCGCTATCTGGCGCGCCAGGAAGGGGTTAACGGGTTGAAAACCGTACTGCGTTTCAACAGTGCCGAACTGTACCTGGCGCTGAACAAGAATGTGCCGGACGAAACGGTGGCCAAGCTCCAGGCGGCACTGGACCAGATGCGCAAGGAAGGGCGGGTGGACGAGATCATGGCGCAGTATCTGTAGAGTCCTGCACAAATCAATGTGGGAGCGAGCCTGCTCGCGAAAGCGGTTTTACAGTCGACATTTGCGGTGACTGTCATGACCCCATCGCGAGCAGGCTCGCTCCCACAGTTGTTTGGTCGTGCCCACGGATTAGCGGTACACCCCATCCTTGCCATGCGCCGCCGTCGCCCGGTTGCTGCGCACACTGATCATCTGCCGGATATCAATCCACTCGATCCCCTGAGCCTTGAGCTTGGGTAATTCGCGTTCCAGCACCGCCAGGGTCTGGGGATACGGATGCCCGATCATCACCGCCGAACCCTGCTTGTGCGCGAGGCTGATCGCGGTCTGCAACTGGGTCAGGATTGCTGCTTCAGTACGTTCATCATCGAGAAACACATCCCGCGAAACGCTCGCCAGACCGATCTTCTGTGCTTGGGCAGCGGCCACAGTCCCGGCACTGGTGCGGCTGTCGACGAAGAACTTGTGTCGTCGTTGCAAATCCGCCATCAGCCAGGCCATAGCCGCTGGTTGTGCGGTCATGCGGCTGCCCATGTGGTTGTTGATGCCGCTGGCGTATGGGACCATTTTGAACGCGGCGTTCAGGCGTTTTTCCAGCTCCTCGACGGGCAGCTCGGGATGCCAGGCGAACGGTCCGGTGGCCGGATCCATAGGCATGTGCAGAATGACGATCTTGCCGGCGCGACGGGCTTCGCGGGCGAACTCGGTGGCGTGGGGCGTGTCCGGCATGATTGCCGTGGTCACAGGGCCGGGCAGGGCCAGCACGCGGCGATCCCGGGGCAGGTTCTGCCCCAGGTCATCGATGATCAGACTCAGGTAGGCTTTGTGGGGCGTCGATCCGGCGGGTTCTGCGTGAGCAATACCCGCCAGACAACACAACAGCCCGATCAGCAACCGCAGAAGCATCTCAACGGCCGGACGTGATGCTCAGCCCTTTGAGCAGGCTCAGGGCCTGGGCCAATTGGTAATCATCGTCCTGTGGCATCGGCTTGGCTTTGCCGCTGGAACCGGTCGGTTTGTCTGCGCCGCCGTTGCCGTTGCCCAGGTGACCCTGCAGGTCCGCTTCCTTGAAGTAGTCGCTGTCCTGCTCGCTGGTGATCTTGGCCTTGCGCACTTCGATGTCCGGGACGATGCCCTGGGCCTGGATGGAGCGGCCGTTCGGCGTGTAATACAACGCCGTGGTGATCTTCAATGCGCGTTCGTTGTTGAGCGGCAGAACCGTCTGTACCGAGCCCTTGCCGAAACTGGTGGTGCCCATCAGCACGGCACGTTTCTGGTCCTGCAGGGCGCCGGCGACAATTTCCGAAGCCGAAGCGCTGCCGCCGTTGATCAGCACGACCATTGGCACGGCTTCGCTTTCGTCCTTGCCAGTGGCAGAGAAGCGCAGCTCGGAGTTGGCAATACGGCCCTTGGTGTAAACGATCAGGCCCTTGGTGATGAAATGGTCGACCACTTCGACCGCCGATTGCAACACCCCGCCCGGGTTGTTGCGCAGGTCGAGAATGATGCCCTTGAGCTTCTTGCCGTTGTCCTTGCGCAGCTTGGCCAGGGCCTTGGAAACCTCTTCGCCGGTCTTGACCTGGAACTGGGTGATGCGGATATAGCCGTAGCCCGACTCCAGCAACTGGCTCTTCACGCTCTTCACCTGAATGACGGCGCGGGTCAGGGTCACGTCGAACGGTGTGCCGCCGTCGCGCACCAGGGTCAGGGTGATTTTCTGGCCGATCTTGCCGCGCATCTTGTCGACGGCTTCGGTCATGCTCTGGCCACGGGTGGGTTGGCCGTTGATCTTGACGATGAAGTCGCCGGCCTGGATGCCGGCCTTGGAGGCCGGGGTGTCATCGATGGGCGAAACCACCTTGATGAAGCCGTCTTCGGCACCGACTTCGATACCCAGGCCACCGAATTCCCCGCTGGTGCTTTCCTGCAACTCGGCGAAGTCTTCAGGGCCGAGGTAGGCCGAATGCGGATCGAGGTTGCCGAGCATGCCCTTGATGGCGTTTTCCAGCAGAGTCTTGTCGTCCACTGGTTCGACGTAAGCGGCTTTGATCCGGTCCATCACCTCGGCAAAGGTGCGCAACTCATCCAGCGGCAGTGGCGCCTTGGTGGTCGCAACAGTGCCTGCAGGCGCAACCGCCGGGGCTGGTTGAGCGGCAAACGCCAGAGGCGCGCCGATCACCAGGGCGATCGTCAGGGCCAGCGAGGTAAGGCGGGACAAATACAGCATGTCGAACGAACTCCTAATGTAGGTAACTCAACGCCTATCCTTGCGCGTGGCACCATTGCGCGGGGTCACTCGGGTGACCCAGCTGACGAATTGCGAAATACAGCGCTGGTGTGTCCTGCCCGCCACTGTTACCGACAGTGGAAATAGGCTCACCGGCTTTTACAACGTCACCCGCAGACTTGAGCAGCGTCTGGTTGTGACCGTACAGACTCAGATAACCATTGCCGTGGTCGAGAATCACCAGCAACCCGGCGCCACGCAACCAGTCGGCGAATACCACGCGACCACCGTGTACGGCACGCACCGCACTGCCGGCAGACGCGCCGATCATCACGCCGTCCCACTTGGTCCGGGCATCGTCGCCACGGCTTTCACCGAAACGCGCCAGCAGTCGACCGTCGACAGGCCAGGGAAGTTTGCCGCGGGTTGACGCAAACGGGCCGCCAAAGGTCTCGCCGGAACTGGAAACCAGTGCGCCTGGTGTCGATCTGACCGGTTTGCGTGGGGCATCGTCGCTGGCATCTGCCTGCGCCTGGGCCTCACGTAAACGCTTTTTTTCGGCTTCCTGCTGGGCAATCAGCGCTTTTTGCCGCGCTTCTTCTGCCTCACGGGCCTGGCGGGCCAGGGTTTCTTCAATGGTTTTAAGGACTTTAGACAGGTCTGCCTGATCCTGCTCGCGAGCAGCCAGTTTCTGATCGCGAGCCTTTACGTCGTCATTGAGTTTGGCCAGGACTTTCTGGCGCTCCTGGCGAACTTTCTCGAGTTCGTCACGCTGGGTATCGAGGCTGCTTTGCTGCACCAGCAATTGCGCCTGTTGCATGGCGATGTCTTTCTCGACGTTTGACAGTTGGCGCAGGGTTTCGTTGAAACTTTTCAGCTGCTCCAGGCGAGCCTGGCTCAGGTAGTCGTAATAGGTGAGGGTGCGAGCGAATTTTTCAGGATTTTGCTGGTTGAGCAGCAGCTTGAGGTATTCCTGACGACCGTTCTGGTAGGCCGCCCGGGCCTGCATGGCGATCAGTCGTTGCTGCTCAGTGCGCGCGCTCTGGAGTTTTTTTTTCTCTGCATCGAGGCGCTGTAGCTCGGCTTCGCTTTTCTTCAGCTCTTTTTGCAGGGCTTCGACCTGCTTCTCGAGCTTGCCCATTTCGGTTTCGGTGCCCTTGAGCTCTTTCTGCACACCGGACTTCTCTTCCTGCAGCTTGCCCAGCAGTTTCTTCAGCTCGGCAATATCCTGACGCGTGGCGTCCAACTGTTGTTGGGTGTCTGCGCGCTCGTCAGCAAAGGCCGGTTGGAGCAGGCATGTCAAGGCTAGGGCTATCAGGACGCGAAGCATAGGGGCGGGCGGCACCAGGGAAAGGGACAGCCTAGTATGCCCGCCATGGGCGGCAAAAAAAATGCCCATTTCTGACTGTGTGATAACTGGGCCGAAAAACACCGATAACCCACTGTAGGAGCAGCCGGTCGACGCTCGACTGCTCGCGATGGCGTCCTAACATTCAATATCGATATTGACTGTCAGATTGCTATCGCGAGCAGGCTCCCCACAGGGTTTTGTGGCGTTCGGAAGATCTAATCAGACCAGAATCGAAGTCCCGGTCATTTCCGCCGGTTGCTCAAGGCCCAGCAACTTCAGCATGGTCGGCGCCACGTCCGCCAGCACGCCGCCTTCGCGGACCTTCAGGTCGCGCTTGCCGACATAGATGAATGGCACCGGCTCGGTGGTGTGCGCAGTGTGCGCCTGGCCAGTCGTCTCATCGGACATTTGCTCGACGTTACCGTGGTCAGCCGTGATCAGCGCTTCGCCACCGACCTTTTCCAGTGCATCGACGATGCGACCCACGCACAGGTCCAGGCATTCAACGGCCTTGACCGCCGCTTCGAACACGCCGCTGTGGCCGACCATGTCGCCGTTGGCGTAGTTGACCACGATCACGTCGTAACGCTGGTTTTCGATGGCATCGACGATGCGGTCGGTGACTTCCGGTGCGCTCATTTCCGGTTGCAAGTCATAGGTGGCGACTTTCGGCGACGGAATCAGGATGCGTTCTTCGCCCGGGAACGGTTCTTCGCGGCCGCCGGAGAAGAAGAAGGTCACGTGAGCATATTTTTCGGTTTCAGCGATGCGCAGCTGGGTCTTGCCGTTTTTCGCCAGATAGTCGCCCAGCACATTTTCCAGGCTGCCGGCAGCAAAAGCCGACGGTGCAGGGATGCTGGCGGCGTATTGGGTCAGCATGACGAAACCGGCCAGTTTCGGCTGGCGGGCACGCTCGAACTCACTGAAGTTGTCTTCGACGAACACGCGTGTCAGTTCGCGGGCGCGGTCGGCGCGGAAGTTCATGAACACCACGGCATCGCCGTCTTCGACTTTTACCGGCTCGCCAATGGAGGTAGCTTTGACGAATTCGTCGCTCTCGCCACGCTCGTAGGCTGCTTGCAGGCCTTCCTGAGCGGTGGCGGCGTTGAATTCGCCCTGACCATCGACAATCAGGTTGTAGGCCTGAGACACGCGGTCCCAACGGTTGTCGCGGTCCATGGCGTAATAGCGACCGATGATGCTGGCGATCCGGCCTTTGCCCAAGGCCTGGAAAGTCGCGTCGAGCAGTTCGATCGACGACTGCGCGCTTTTTGGCGGAGTATCGCGGCCGTCGAGGAAGGCGTGCAGGTAGATGTTTTGCGCACCGCGCTTGAAGGCCAGTTCGGCCATGGCGACCAAGTGATCCTGGTGGCTATGCACGCCGCCATCGGACAGCAGGCCCATGAAATGCACGGCCTTGCCGGCGGCGACGGCTTTGTCCACGGCGGCGCAGATGGTCGGGTTCTCGAAGAACTCGCCATCGCGGATCGATTTGGTGACGCGCGTGAAGTCCTGATACACCACGCGGCCGGCGCCGAGGTTCATGTGGCCGACTTCGGAGTTGCCCATCTGGCCATCCGGCAGGCCGACGTCCATGCCGCTGCCGGAGATCAGGCCGTTCGGCACTGTGGCCCACAGGCGGTCCAGTACGGGCTTCTTCGCGGCGAAGATGGCGTTGGATTCAGGGCTCTCACTGTGACCGAAGCCGTCGAGAATGATCAGGACCAAAGGTTTAGGCGTGGTAGTCATGGAATCCACTCGTGGCTGAGGTAAAAGGGGTAATGGAAAAAGGAGTCGCAGTTTAAAGCGAAGTTCCTGCCACGTCACCGCCGGACGGGGTTTGGCCCACCATAGTGGCTGTGTATACTGGCCGACATTTTAACGCCCTGGAACCTCCTTCGATGGTTGCTCACCTGATTGAATTCGCCACTAACCACTACATTCTCGTCGGTATCTTCGTCGTACTGCTGGCGTTGCTGATTGCCTATCAAATGCAGGGCGGCGGCCGTAGCCTGAGCACCGGTGAATTGACCGGACTGGTCAACAAGGACGCAGGCGTGGTGATCGACATTCGTCCAACCAAGGATTTCGCCGCCGGTCACATAGTCGGCGCGCTGAACATTCCCCAGGACAAACTGGCCGCCCGCGTTGGCGAACTGGAAAAGCACAAGGCCAAGACCATCATCCTGGTCGACGCCATGGGCCAGACCGCCGGCACCCACGCCCGCGAACTGATGAAATCCGGCTTCACCGCCGCCAAGCTGTCCGGCGGTATCTCCAGCTGGAAAGCCGACAATCTGCCGCTGGTGAAGTGATATGAGTAGCGTCGTCGTCTATTCCAGCGATTACTGCCCTTTCTGCTCGCGAGCCAAGTACCTGCTCGAGAACAAAGGCGTGGCCTTCGAAGAGATCAAGGTCGATGGCAAGCCGCAGGTGCGCGCTGCAATGGCCCAGAAGGCCGGGCGTACGTCCGTGCCGCAAATCTGGATCGGCAGCACCCACGTGGGCGGTTGTGATGATTTGTTCGCCCTGGAGCGTGCCGGCAAGCTCGACGCGCTGCTCAGGGCCTGACGGTAATACCCCAAACAAGCAAACCTAAAAGAACCCTGGATCAAGAAGGATCTGCGATGACTGACCAACAGAACACTGCTGCGACCGAAGAAGAAACTGCACCGCAATTCTCCTTGCAGCGCATTTATGTGCGTGACCTGTCCTTCGAAGCTCCGAAAAGCCCGGCGATCTTCCGCCAGCAGTGGGAGCCGAGCGTCGCTCTGGATCTGCAGACTAAACAAACGTCTCTGGAAGGTGACTTCCACGAAGTCGTGCTGACCCTGTCGGTCACGGTGAAAAACAGCGAAGAAGTGGCGTTTATCGCTGAAGTGCAGCAGGCCGGGATCTTCCTGATCAAGAACCTGGACGCCGCTTCGATGAGCCACACCCTGGGTGCGTTCTGCCCGAACATCCTGTTCCCGTACGCTCGCGAAGCGCTGGACAGCCTGGTGACCCGTGGTTCGTTCCCGGCGCTGATGCTGGCTCCGGTAAACTTCGATGCGCTGTACGCTCAAGAGCGGCAACGCATGCAGGATTCGGGCGACGCTCCGACCGTTCAATAAAAAAGCTTCGTTTGGCCCATGAAAAAAGCGCCTTTGACGGCGCTTTTTTCATGGGCCAAACGAAACCTGCGGCAGCTCCTACATTGGGTCGTGGTGTTATTTGAAGTCGTTCTGACGCCAGGCTTCGTAAACGGCCACCGCCACGGTATTGGACAGATTCAGGCTGCGGCAGCCCTCGCGCATCGGCAGGCGCAGGCGTTGCTCGCCGGGCAGGGCATCCAGCACCTCAGCGGGCAAGCCTCGGCTTTCCGGGCCGAACAGGAACGCATCGCCCGGGGCGAAGCTGGCATCGTGGAACGGCCGCGAACCCTTGGTGGTGAAGGCGAACAGTCGTGGATGGCCGAGGCTTTCCAGGCAGCTGGCAAGGTCCGCGTGGCGTTGCAGGGTGGCATACTCGTGGTAATCGAGGCCGGCCCGGCGCAGGCGCTTGTCGTCCATCTCGAAGCCCAGCGGTTCGATCAAATGCAGGTGGCAGCCACTGTTGGCGCACAGCCTGATAACGTTGCCGGTATTCGGCGGAATTTCTGGTTGGAAAAGGATGACGTGAAACATGCACGGCTCCGAAGGTAAAGATGACGCGCATTCTACGCCGCCAGAAGGCGAGCGTTCGAAACTATTCCTGCGGGTGATGGGCTCGCTGGCGATTGTCGGGGTAATGGTCGGGATGATGATCGGTCGCCTGACCACGCCAGACCCCAGCCAGTTGCAGCAGGTTGAGGTGACGAGCGACGGGCTGGTGGTGTGGTTCAACAACGAGCCCAAGACCCACGGCGAGATGGTTGATGGCAGTGTCGCGCTGCTGTTTGGCGCCGAGGGCAAGGCGCAGAAAGGCCAGCTCAAGCTCGGCGGCAAGGACGTGAACTGGCGGGTACGTTTGAGCGATGGGGGGCTGTTGCTGACACTGGTGGCGGCCCGCCCCCTGCAGGGCGAGTGGGCCGGTAGCGAGGTCGATGACCGCTGGCGGCTGGAGATCCATCTCCGGGAGCAATAAAAGAGGGGAATCCCCGGCCTGCCTGTACCAAGGTCCCCAAAACGGGAGGCTCGTCGCGAATGCGGTGTGAGCCTGGTGTAAAGAAGGAACCCCTGACCTGCCTGTATCAAGGGCCCCAAACGGCTGGGCTCGTCGCGGATGCGGTGTGAGCCCGGTGTAAAGAGGGGAATCCCCGGCCTGCCTGTACCAAGGTCCCCGAAACCGGGTAGGTGAACTGGTTCACTTGATAGGGTTAATGCAGGGGGCGTGCCAGGTTTTAACAGTGCGAAACAAAAAACGCCTAAAAACGCCGAAAGCCCCGTAATCCGGGGCTTTCGTGTTTTTTCGATAGGGGTTCGATTGCGAACGCAGGTAGGGTTTCGACGCTGTTTTTGTGCGCGATTGCGGTTCACGGTGCATTGCGGCGGTGCACAGATAACCCCAAAAGCATCGCGAGCAGGCTCGCTCCTACAGGGTTCGATGGTGTCTACACGATAGTGAAAACACCGAAAATCCACTGTAGGAGCGAGCCTGCTCGCGATTGGGCCTAACGGTCAGCGAAGAAACAAAGGCTGTTTAGCCCTCATCCCCCTCATCATCATCCCCACCATCCACCTTCATCCCCAGTTCCTTGATCTTGCGGGTCAAGGTGTTGCGCCCCCAGCCCAGCAACACGGCGGCATCGCGACGGCGGCCGGCTGTGTGTTTGAGCGCGGTCTCGATCATGATCCGCTCGAAGGCCGGCACGGCGCTGTCGAGCAGGCTCGACTGGCCGCGGGCCAGCGCCTGGTCGGCCCACTGGCGCAGGGCCTGCTCCCAGTTGGTCACGGGCGCCGAATCCTGCGGCAGGCTCAGCAGCTCCGGCGGCAGGTCACCGATATGCACTTCGCGACCTGAAGCCATCACCGTGATCCAGCGGCAGGTGTTCTCCAGCTGCCGCACGTTGCCGGGCCACGGCAGGTTCTTCAGGTATTCCTCGGTTTCGCTTTTCAGCAGCTTTGGCTCGACGGCCAGCTCCTGGGCTGCGCGGCTGAGGAAGTGCTTGGCCAGGGTCGGGATGTCTTCGCGACGGTCCGACAGGCGCGGGATGTGGATGCGGATCACGTTGAGGCGATGGAACAGGTCCTCACGGAATTTTCCGGCATGCACCAGGGTTTCCAGATTCTGGTGAGTCGCAGCGATGATGCGCACATCGACCTTCACCGGCACATGACCGCCGACGCGGTAAAACTCGCCATCAGCCAGTACGCGAAGCAACCGGGTCTGGGTGTCGGCCGGCATGTCGCCGATTTCATCGAGGAACAGCGTGCCGCCGTCAGCCTGTTCGAAGCGCCCGCGCCGCAGGTTGGCCGCGCCGGTGAACGCGCCTTTCTCGTGGCCGAACAGTTCGGATTCCATGAGGTCTTTGGGGATCGCCGCCATGTTCAGCGCGATGAACGGCGACGCTGCCCGCGGGCTGTGACGGTGCAGGGCGTGGGCCACCAGCTCTTTACCGGTACCCGATTCGCCGTTGATCAGTACGGTGATGTTGGAGTGGCTCAAGCGCCCGATGGCGCGAAACACTTCCTGCATCGCCGGCGCTTCGCCGATGATTTCCGGGGTGCGGGTCAGGGTCGGGGCGACTTCCAGGCCTTGTTGTTCCTGGGCGTGCTGGTTGGCGCGCTTGACGAGGGAAACCGCCTCGTCGACGTCGAACGGCTTGGGCAGGTACTCGAAAGCGCCGCCCTGATAGGACGCGACAGCGCTGTCCAGGTCGGAGTGAGCGGTCATGATGATGACCGGCAGTCGTGGATGCTGCTCGCGAATCCGCGCCAGAAGCTCCAGGCCGCTGGCGCCGGGCATGCGGATATCGGAAATGATCACGTCCGGCTGCTGGCGAGCCAGGCGGCTCATCACACCATCGGCGCTGTCGAAGCTTTGCGTGGTCATGCCTTCCTGCTGCAGGGCTTTTTCCAGGACCCAACGGATAGAACGGTCGTCATCGACGATCCACACGGTTTCACTACGGCTCATGTCGATGTGGCTCCTTGTTCCAGTGGCAGAAAGATCGAGAAGGTGGTGTGGCCGGGGTGGCTGTCACATTCGATCAAGCCCTGGTGCTGGCTGATGATGTTCTGGGTAATGGCCAGGCCCAGTCCGGTACCGTCCGGACGTCCGCTGACCATGGGAAAGAAAATGGTTTCCTGAAGTTCTGCAGGGATGCCCGGACCGTTGTCGATGATCTCGATCTTGGTCACCAGGCGATGACGCACGTGGCCGATGGTGAATTGGCGCATGGCGCGGGTGCGCAGGCTGATGCGGCCCAGGCGCAGTTCGTTCTGGCTGCTGATGGCCTGCATGGCGTTGCGCACGATGTTCAGCACGGCCTGAATCATTTGCTCGCGGTCGATCAGGACGTCGGGGATGCTTGGGTCGTAGTCGCGCACCAAGGTGATGCAGCCCTGGCTTTCGGCCTCCACCAGATGGCAGACACGCTCAAGCACTTCGTGGACATTGCACATGGCCAGCGACGGCAACTTGTTGGAGCCGAGCATGCGGTCCACCAGGTTACGCAGGCGGTCGGCTTCTTCGATGATGACGTTGGTGTAGTCGCGCAGGCTTTCTTCCGGCAGTTCCCGGGCCAGCAATTGTGCCGCGCCGCGAATCCCGCCCAGCGGGTTCTTGATTTCATGGGCCAGGCCGCGGACCAGCATCTTGCTGGTTTCTTGCTTGGAAAGCTGTGCTTCTTCCTTGGTGATCCGCAGCAAGCGGTCACGCGGGTGGACTTCGAGCAGCAGCATCGTGTCGCCGTTGCTCAGGATCGGCGTTACCGCGTAGTCGACAGTCAGGGTCTGGCCGGTGAGGGCGGTGAGCATGGCTTCGCGTTTGGTGAACGGGTGCGCTTGTTCGACGGCCTGGCGCAACGAATTCAGCGCTTCGGTCGACTCGGTAAACAACTCACTGATGAACTGCCCATGGCTGCGTTGACCGCTGATGGCCAGCAGCATCTCCGCCGCCGGGTTCATGTACTCGAGGCGCAGTTCGGCGTCGAGCAGGATGGTGGCAGTGGTGAGGTTGTCGAGTAGCAAGCGGTGGAGTGCGTCGCTAATGGTCATCGGGACCTCTTTTAGGGCAGAGCATGCGCAAGAAAAAAAGCGCTGGTACGGGCAAAATGCAAAAACCAAACCAAGGCTCCGAAAAGAAGCGTTCAGCGCCTGAAACAGGCGTTTGACGCTCGTTTGCGTGGCGCTTTGCCAGCTTTCGCGGGTACTTTCGAACCAAAATGGGTTGGAATGTGAGTACGGTGCAAGCAATTGCACCAATATAGTGCGCAAACCTGAACGAGGTTAGAAAAGTCTCAGGAAAGGATTTTTTTCTTCGCCGGGTTTGTCGCTGAGCGGGCATTCCGGCCGCTGGCCGTAGTCTTCGAGAGTGCAGGGTTTGATCCTGCGCTTCTGGGTGAGAGACATGCGTTGCATGTGGAAAGGCTGGCTGGCGCTGCGTTCTACGATGCGTCCCTGTTCGTCGAGGATTTCCACGGACAGGGTATGGCTGCCGCGATCGAGGTTGCTCAGCGGGAACACCGGACTCAGGCCGGGTTCGGCGATGGGCTGGCCGTCGAGCAGCAACCGGTAGCGGTGACCGGGGTGCAGGGCTGGTTCGTTGGTGGCGCTGACGATGACTTCGCCGGTGTTGCTACGGATGGTGGCGTCGGGTTCCGGGATCAGGATGCGCAGTACTTCATAGTGGAACAGCGCTTGTACTTCAGGGCTGCTCCGGGCAATCAACGGCGCTGCGCGGGCGGGGTTGGCCGCTATTCGATTGCTCGGTGCCAGCGGTACGCGCCTGGCGTCGCCGGGTTTGGGATGGTCGGTGAAAACCCGATTGCCCTGAGCGTCGACATACATGAAGACCTCTGCCGAGGCGGGCAGGGCGATCAGGCAGGTGATCAGTAGCCACGCCTTCAAGGCTTGTGCACCCGCTGTACGGTGAATGTCACCGCAGGGCTCTGCTGCACAACGTTTCCGCCATCGATCACTTGTACGGCAAGGCGGTGTTCGCCGCGATCGATGTTCACCAGCTGCAGGCTCGGCACATTGCCTGGCTGGCCGTAGGGCTGATCGTCCAGCAGTAGCCGCAACAGGTGGGGGGCTTGCAGGCGCGGCTTGATCAGCACCGTTATGGTGAACGTGCCGTTGTTGGCGCGCAGGGCTTCGGTGGTGGGCAGGCCGGACAGCTCCAGTACTTCATAGGCCTTGTGGGGCGGTTCATTGCGAGCGGTTTCAGCAGTCGGTGCGGCTTCGCCGGGAGGCTGGCGCTCGACGCTGTTGAGAGGCGGCAGGTCGACCGGATGGGCGCTGACGCCGTCAGGCGGTTGATTGCTGTACGCGGTGGCGCCGTTGGCGTCCGTGTACTTGTAGATCTGCGCCGTGGCGGGCAGAACGATCAGCAGCAGGATGAAGAGAAAACCGCGACCCATAAAAACAACCGGAAACGAAAACGTAGGGTTGCAGCATAGGTCAGGGTTGGTGGTTGGCCCAAGTCGCTAAACATTTGCGCATGATTCACGGAGATCTGGCGGACGCCTCAATCCCCTGTGGAAACAGATCAGCCATCGAATCGTGCACATAAAAAAGGCCTCCCGAAGGAGGCCTCTCTTTTGTCACGCCGCTTGCGCAGGCGCTACCGGATCAGCAGCTGTAGTACAGCTCGTATTCCAGTGGGTGTACGAAGGTACGTACCTTGATTTCTTCTTCGCTTTTCAGGGCGATGTAAGCGTCGATGAAGTCGTCGCTGAAAACGCCGCCTTTGGTCAGGAACGCACGACCTTTGTCCAGTTCTTCCAGGGCTTCTTTCAGGCTGCCGCAAACTTGTGGGATCTCTTTGGCCTCTTCAGGCGGCAGGTCGTACAGGTTTTTGTCAGCAGCGTCGCCAGGGTGGATCTTGTTCTGGATGCCGTCCAGGCCAGCCATCAGCAGTGCGGCGAAGCACAGGTACGGGTTGGCAGCCGGATCCGGGAAGCGTGCTTCGATACGGCGGGCTTTCGGGCTCGACACGTAAGGAATGCGGATCGAAGCGGAACGGTTGCGAGCCGAGTAGGCCAGCATCACAGGAGCTTCGAAGCCTGGAACCAGACGCTTGTAGGAGTTGGTCGCCGGGTTGGTGAAGCCGTTCAGGGCCTTACCGTGCTTGATGATACCGCCGATGAAGTACAGGGCGGTGTCGGACAGGCCGGCATAGCCTTCACCTGCGAAGGTGTTCTTGCCATCTTTCCAGATGGACATGTGTACGTGCATACCCGAGCCGTTGTCGCCGTACAGCGGCTTAGGCATGAAGGTAGCGGTACGGCCGTAGGCATCGGCTACGTTGTGCACAACGTATTTCAGAGTTTGGGTTTCGTCGGCTTTCTTCACCAGGGTGTTGAACTTGACGCCGATTTCGTTCTGGCCGGCAGTCGCCACTTCGTGGTGGTGAACTTCGACGGTCAGGCCCATTTCTTCCAGTGCGTTGCACATGGAGGTACGGATTTCGTGGTCGTGGTCGAACGGCGGAACCGGGAAGTAGCCGCCTTTGACGCCTGGACGGTGGCCTTTGTTGCCGCCTTCGATGTCCTGGTCGGACATCCACGAACCTTGTTCAGAGTAGATCTTGAACATGGAGCCGGAAATGTCGGACTTGAACTTCACCTGGTCGAAGATGAAGAACTCTGGCTCTGGACCGGCGTATACGGTGTCACCGATAGCGGTGGCTTTCAGGTGCTCTTCGGCGCGCTTGGCGATCGCACGTGGGTCGCGATCGTAGCCTTGCATGCTCGAAGGCTCGATGATGTCGCAGACCAGGATCAGGGTCGGTTCTTCGGTGAACGGATCCAGAACAGCGGTGGAGTCGTCCGGCATCAGGATCATGTCGGAAGCTTCGATGCCTTTCCAGCCAGCGATGGAGGAACCGTCGAACATTTTGCCGACTTCGAAGAAGTCGTCATCCAGCGCATCGCGAGCCGGCATGGTCACGTGGTGCTGAGTGCCTTTGGTGTCCGTGAAGCGCAGATCAATCCACTTGACGTCATGATCTTTGATGAGTTGAACCGACTTCGACATAGTGTCCTCCGGGTGGCTTCGGGCTAGTAATGGATGCCCTTATAATGTGGGTGATGCCGGCGCGAATACTCTGCCAAGGCAACCTGCCTCACAAGGGAGCAAATTGCATGCCAGTGCCCCAGCATGGGTTTTTTGCCCCAAATTCACGCTTGTGAGGTTGTTTTACGCTTTAAAGCAGAAAATATCGCCCTGTAATGTGGCGTCAAATCCAATAAATGACCTGTTTTGGTGCGCGCCAAACCTTCTGCACATTAACTGGTTAAACCTTGAGCAATTTCCGCTATAATCCGCGCCCCCCTTTTTCGGCAGGCCCTGCGCGCGCTGTTTCCATGAAATTAATCGTAAAAGTCTTCCCCGAGATCACCATCAAGAGTCGACCTGTCCGGACGAAATTTATCCGCCAGTTGGCCAAAAACATCCGCGCCGTGCTCCGCGATCTGGACCCGGCCGTGGTGGTGAACGGCGTGTGGGACAATCTCGAGCTGGAAACCCGCGTCACCGACCCGAAAGCCTTGAAAGAGATGGGTGAGCGCCTGACCTGCATGCCGGGCATCGCGCACTTTCTGCAGGTCGACGAGTACCCGCTGGGCGACTTCGACGACATCACCGAAAAGTGCAGGCAGCACTACGGCGATGCGCTGGCCGGGAAGATTTTCTCGGTGCGCTGCAAGCGTGCGGGCAAGCACCCGTTCAGCTCGATGGACGTCGAAAAATACGTCGGCAGCAAGCTGCGTCGCGAGTGCGGCGCCGCCGGGATCGATCTGAAAAAGCCTGAAATCGAAGTCCGCATCGAAGTTCGCGACCAACGGTTGTTCGTGATCCACAGCCAGCACAACGGCATCGGCGGTTATCCGCTGGGCGCCCTGGAGCAGACGCTGGTGCTGATGTCCGGCGGCTTCGATTCCACCGTGGCGGCCTACCAGATCATGCGCCGTGGGCTGATGGCGCACTTCTGCTTCTTCAATCTGGGCGGACGTGCCCACGAACTGGGCGTCATGGAAGTCGCGCATTTCATCTGGAAGAAGTACGGCAGCTCGCAACGCGTGTTATTTGTCAGTGTGCCGTTCGAAGAAGTTTTGGGCGAAATTCTCGGCAAAGTCGATAACAGTCATATGGGCGTAGTATTGAAGCGTATGATGTTGCGCGCTGCGTCCCAAATTGCCGATCGACTGCACATCGACGCACTGGTCACCGGTGAGGCGATCTCCCAGGTGTCGAGCCAGACGTTGCCGAACCTGAGCGTGATCGACTGTGTGACCGACAAGCTGGTCTTGCGTCCGCTGATCGCCAGCCACAAGCAGGACATCATCGACCTGGCCAACGAAATCGGTACCGCTGATTTCGCCCGGCACATGCCGGAATACTGCGGCGTCATCTCGGTCAATCCGAAGACCGCGGCCAAGCGCTATCGCGTCGAGCATGAAGAGAAAGAATTCGATATGGCGGTACTCGAGCGTGCGCTCGAAAACGCCAAGCTGGTGCCGATCGATCGCGTGATCGACGAATTGGGCCAGGACTTGCAGATTGAAGAAGTCAGCGAAGCGCTGGCCGGTCAGATCGTCATCGACATCCGCCACCCGGATGCCGCTGAAGACGACCCGCTGGAGCTCGCTGGCATCGAGGTACAAACGATGCCGTTTTATGCAGTGAACGCTCGTTTCAAGGAACTGGACCCTACTCGCCAGTACCTGCTGTATTGCGACAAAGGCGTGATGAGTCGCCTGCATGCCCACCATTTGCTCAGTGAGGGGCATGCCAATGTGCGCGTTTATCGACCGAGCTAAGTGCCCGGGGCTGTTTGCCTGTGGCCTGCGTCACCGGCCCCCCGATGCCACCGTCAAGCTGTAACGGCTTTCACGGACGCTACTGTTAATCGCTGCCAAGACTTGTCAGCACACCGAATCCTCTGATCGAGATACACAAGTGATCGAAAATCTACGCAACATCGCCATCATTGCCCACGTTGACCATGGTAAGACCACCCTGGTAGACAAACTCCTGCGTCAATCCGGCACCCTGGAGCGCAACGAGCTCAACGACGAGCGCGTGATGGACTCCAACGACCAGGAAAAAGAGCGCGGTATTACCATTCTGGCGAAAAACACCGCCATCAACTGGAACGGCTACCACATCAACATCGTGGACACCCCGGGCCACGCCGACTTCGGCGGCGAAGTTGAACGCGTAATGTCGATGGTCGACTCCGTTCTGCTGCTGGTTGACGCTCAAGACGGCCCTATGCCGCAAACCCGTTTCGTGACCAAGAAGGCTTTCGAAGCCGGCCTGCGTCCAATCGTGGTGATCAACAAGGTTGACCGTCCAGGCGCGCGTCCGGACTGGGTTCTGGACCAGATCTTCGACTTGTTCGACAACCTGGGTGCCACCGAAGAACAGCTGGACTTCAAAGTCGTCTACGCCTCGGCCCTGAACGGTATTGCCGGTCTGGACCACACCGAAATGGCTGAAGACATGACCCCGCTGTACCAGTCGATCGTCGACAACGTACCAGCGCCGAAAGTCGACCGTGACGGTCCGTTCCAGATGCAGATCTCCGCACTGGACTACAACAGCTTCCTGGGTGTGATCGGCGTTGGCCGTATCGCCCGTGGTCGCGTCAAGCCGAACACCCCGGTTGTGGCTATCGACGCTGACGGCAAGAAGCGCAACGGTCGTATCCTGAAGCTGATGGGTCACCACGGCCTGCACCGCATTGACGTTGAAGAAGCTTTGGCTGGCGACATCGTCTGCATCAGTGGCTTCGACCAGCTGTTCATCTCCGACACCCTGTGCGACCCACTGAACGTCGAAGCGATGAAGCCGCTGACCGTTGACGAACCAACCGTTTCCATGACCTTCCAGGTAAACGACTCGCCTTTCTGCGGTAAAGAAGGCAAGTTCGTGACCAGCCGTAACATCAAGGAACGTCTGGACAAGGAACTGCTGTTCAACGTTGCTCTGCGCGTTGAAGAAGGCGACACCGCCGACAAGTTCAAAGTCTCCGGCCGTGGTGAGCTGCACCTCTCGGTACTGATCGAAACCATGCGTCGCGAAGGCTTCGAAATGGGTGTTGGTCGTCCGGAAGTGATCATCCGTATGGTTGATGGCGTCAAGCACGAACCGTACGAAAACGTGACCATCGACCTGCCGGAAGAATCCCAGGGCGCGATCATGGAACAGATCGGTATCCGTAAAGGCGACCTGACCAACATGGTTCCGGATGGCAAGGGCCGTGTGCGCCTTGAGTACAACATCCCGGCCCGTGGTCTGATCGGTTTCCGTAACGAGTTCCTGACCCTGACCTCCGGTGCAGGCATCCTGACCTCGATCTTCGACCGTTACGACACCATGAAGTCCGGTGACATGTCCGGCCGTCAGAACGGCGTGCTGGTATCGGTTGCTACCGGTAAGGCACTGACCTACTCGCTGGAAACCCTGCAGTCGCGTGGCAAGCTGTTCATCGAACACGGCCAGGACATCTATGAAGGTCAAATCGTTGGTCTGAACAGCCGCGACAACGACCTGGGTGTTAACCCAACCAAAGGCAAGAAGCTCGACAACATGCGTGCTTCGGGTAAAGACGAAACCATCGCTCTGGTTCCGCCTGTACGCTTCACTCTGGAGCAAGCTCTGGAATTCGTACAAGAAGACGAGCTGTGTGAAGTCACGCCTAAGTCCATCCGTCTTCGCAAGAAGATCCTGGGCGAAAGCGAGCGTACCCGCGCTGCCAAGAAGTCCGGTAACTAAGTCATTTAGTTAGCTGACAAAAAAAACGCCCCCGACCGCAAGGCCGGGGGCGTTTTTGTTTGTCTGCGATTTGTGCGGTGTTTGTGCGGGCCCCTTCGCGAGCAGGCTCGCTCCTACAGGGAAACGCATTCCAATGTAGGAGCGAGCCTGCTCGCGATGGCGGCCGATCAGCCGCCGAAAACTCCAGGAAACATCAGAACCGCTCGATACTCCGCGAACTCCGCTCGCGCTCCACTTCCTTGGGCTTGTACGCACAATACCCCGGCCGCGGGCCGATTTTCGGGTGGTTGCGGCAGGTATCCGGGCGCTTTTCATAAATAGTGCACAGACGGCTCTTACGATCCAGGTACAGGCAATCGTTGTTGCTCATGCGCTGGAGGGTGAAGATTCCTGACTTCTGGTTGAAACGCTCGACCAAACCTTCCTTTTGCAGGCGTTTGGCGATGTTCTTCGGCGGATCGCCCAGCTCGAATTCATCGACCACGCCGATGCGGATCAGGTCCTTGATCTTGACTTCGACGGGCAGGGTGCAGCAGCTGGACATGCACGAGCCGCACATCGGGGCAGAGTACTTGGCCCAGGTATCGAGGCGGTCGATCTCTGCGGCAGCGATCAGGTTCGGCTTCATCATCGTTTGTTACCAGCGTGTGCATCAGGGCGCGCGATAATACCGGGACTGGTGGATTTTTGAACAACCTTTCGCCAGATTTTTTCACTGCCGGCCAATAAGCCGCTAATCCGGCACGGCCCCTGCATTGAATCAGGTACACGACAATGTATTGCCGAGCCGATTCGCACTAACTGGAAAAACTGCCGAACCAGAGCCTCTACCGCCTGTCAGACCGTCTAGGCTCAGACAACTTCAAGCTCGCTCGAGGTCCTATCGATGACTCAAGAACCACTTGTTCGCGAAGCAGAGGTGGCCGCATTCCGCGACGCCGTCTTGACCAAACTCACTTATGCAGTGGGTAAAGACCCGGATCACGCCTTCGACCATGACTGGTTCGAAGCCATTGCCCTGGCCGCGCGGGACCACATGGTCGAGCACTGGATGGACCATACGCGGCAGATCTACCGCAAAGGTCAGAAGCGCGTTTATTACCTCTCCCTGGAATTTCTCATCGGTCGGCTGCTGTTCGACAGCCTGAGCAACCTCGGCCTGCTCGACGTGGCCCGCGAAGCTCTGACCGAACTCGGTGTCGACCTTGAGCGCATTCGCTTGCTGGAGCCCGATGCGGCCCTGGGCAACGGCGGCCTCGGGCGTCTGGCGGCGTGTTTCCTGGAAAGCATGTCGACCCTCGGCATCGCCGGTCATGGCTACGGCATCCGCTATGAGCACGGGTTGTTCCGCCAGGCGATTGTCGATGGCTGGCAGCAAGAGCAGACCGAACACTGGCTGGATTTCGGCAACCCGTGGGAGTTCGAGCGGCCGGAGGTGGTGTACCCGATCGGCTTTGGCGGCAGTGTCGAGACCGTGACCGATGAAAACGGCAAGTCCAGGCAAGTCTGGCATCCGGCGGAAACCGTGCGGGCCATTGCCTACGACACGCCGGTGGTCGGCTGGCGCGGGGCGAGTGTCAACACGCTGCGTTTGTGGCGCGCCCGGGCCATGGAGGAACTGCACCTGGAGCGTTTCAACGCTGGCGACCACTTGGGCGCCGTGGCCGAAGTGGCCCGGGCCGAAAGTATCTCCCGGGTGCTGTACCCGGCGGACAGCACCGAGGCCGGCCAGGAACTGCGCCTGCGCCAGGAATACTTCTTCGTCGCGGCGTCCCTGCAGGACTTGCTGCGCCGCCATCGCAACATGCACACCTCGGTGCTGACCCTGGGCGATCACGCTTCGATCCAGCTCAACGACACTCACCCCTCGATTGCCGTGGCTGAACTGATGCGGCAACTGGTCGACGTGTATGACGTGGCATGGGATGCGGCGTGGCAAGTCACGGTCGATACGCTCTCCTACACCAACCACACATTGCTGCCCGAGGCGCTGGAAACCTGGCCGGTCGGCCTGATGGAACGCATGTTGCCACGGCACATGCAGATCATTTACCTGATCAACGCCCAGCACATCGACTCCCTGCGAGCCAAGGGCATCCATGATTTCGACGTGCTGCGTGCGGTGTCGCTGATCGAGGAAGACAACGGTCGTCGGGTGCGCATGGGCAACCTGGCGTTTCTCGGCTCCCACAGCATCAACGGTGTGTCCGGGTTGCACACGCAACTGATGCGCCAAACGGTGTTCTCTGAGCTGCACAAATTGTACCCGGAGCGAATCAACAACAAGACCAACGGTATTACCTTCCGCCGCTGGCTGTACCAGGCCAACCCCGAGCTGACCTCGATGCTGGTCGATACCCTCGGGCCTGAAGTGCTGGATAACCCGGAAACGCGTTTGCTCGCCCTCGAGCCGTTCGCCGAGAAAAATGCATTCCGCAAGGCATTTGCCGAGCAACGTCTGCACAGCAAGAAAGCCCTGGCGTACCTGATTCATGAGCGGCTGGGCGTCGCGGTCAACCCGGCGGCGATGTTCGACGTGCAGGTCAAGCGAATCCACGAATACAAACGCCAGTTGCTCAACCTGATGCACACCGTGGCGTTGTACCAGGCGATTCGCGCGGAACCGGAAATCGACTGGGTGCCACGGGTAAAAATCTTCGCCGGCAAGGCCGCCGCGAGTTATCACCAGGCCAAGCTGATCATCAAACTGACCAACGACATCGCCAGGGTGGTGAACAACGACCCGACCGTGCGCGGTTTGCTCAAAGTGGTGTTCCTGCCCAACTACAACGTCAGCCTGGCGGAGAGCATCATTCCCGCGGCGGATTTGTCCGAGCAGATCTCCACCGCCGGTTTCGAAGCGTCAGGCACCAGCAACATGAAATTCGGCCTGAACGGCGCGCTGACCATCGGTACCCTGGACGGGGCCAACGTGGAAATGAGCGAGCGCATCGGCACCGAGCACATGTTTATCTTTGGTCTCAGCGCACAGCAGGTCGAGGCGCGCAAACAGAACCATGAGTTCAATGCGGCACCGGATATCGCCGCCTCCCATCGTCTCAACGATGTGCTGCAAGCGATTCGCAGCGGCGTGTTCTCGCCGGATGATCCGTCCCGTTACACCAACCTGATCGACTCGTTGGTAGATTATGACCGCTTCCTGGTCTGCGCCGACTTCGACTCGTACTGGAACGCACAGATGCGCGTTGAAGACCATTGGCACGATTCGAACCAGTGGTGGCGTTCGGCGGTGTTGAACACGGCGCGGATGGGCTGGTTCTCGTCGGACCGGACCATTCGCGAGTACGCCACGGAGATCTGGAAGGCGCTGGAGTAAGTCTTCAGGCTGGTGGATATACTGGCGCGCCGGAAAAGATCGTCCGAACGCGGCCCGAGCCTTCGGCAGCTCCTACAGGATCGCGTAGGAGCTGCCGAAGGCTGCGATCTTTTGGGCGCTGGTTACGCTAATCTTTCGGGATTGAGCTTAGGGATATCGGCCATGCAATGGATTTTCATGCTGATCGGGCTGGTGCTCGGCTGGATACTCGACGAGTCATTCAGTGATGCACTGCTGGGCGCGTTACTCGGATTGGGTGTCGGCCAGGCCGTTCGCATGGCTCGCATGGACGCTCGGGCAGCCGAGCAGCAGCGCTTGCTGGAACAGGCACAGGTTGCGCTGCAAGCAGTCGAGCAACGGCTGGCAGTGCTTGAAGCATCAGGCGTCAAGGCGCCGCAAACCCGTGAACCGCTGGTATCGCCTGAAGCCCTCCTTGATGAAACACCTGCTACAGCCCCGGAATTGATCTGGGAACTGCCGCCCGAGTTCGAGCCAATCCCCGCAGCGGCCAGCGAAATCGCCGATGCCTGGAAACCCGAGCCGACTGCTCGCGAAGCTCAATCGACTATCCCCCCGCATGGCCCGAACCTCATCGACCGCGCCATCAGCCGCGCCCGTGCCTGGTTGTTCGGCGGCAATACCGTCTTGCGTGTCGGTGTGGTGCTGCTGTTCCTCGGTCTGGCCTTTCTGCTGCGCTATGCCACCGAAGGCGTGGTGGTGCCGCTTGAGTTGCGCTACGCAGGCGTTGCGGCCGCAGCCTTGGGGTTGCTCGGGTTGGGTTGGTGGTTACGAGCCCGCAACAGCAGTTACGCGTTGATTTTGCAGGGCACCGGGATCGCCGTGTTGTACCTGACAGTGTTTGCCGCGATGCGCCTGCATCCGTTGCTCGATCCCTCGGCGGCGTTTGGCCTGCTGGTGGCGGTGACGATCTGTTCGGCGATTCTCGCCATTGCTCAGGACTCCCTGGGGCTGGCCGCCGCTGCCGCACTGGGTGGCTTCGCCGCGCCCATCCTGGCCTCCACCGGCGCCGGCAGCCACGTCGCGCTGTTCAGTTACTTTGCCCTGCTCAATGCCGGCATCCTCGCCATTGCCTGGTTCAAGGCCTGGCGGCTGTTGAACGTCATCGGATTCACCGGCACCTTCGGCATCGGTTTCGCCTGGGGCCTGCGCTCCTACTCGCCGGAGTTGCTGTGGAGCACCGAGCCGTTCCTGATTGTGTTTTTCCTGATGTACCTGGCCATTGGTCTGTTGTACGCCCGGCGCAAGTTGATGGCGATGAGCGATGCACCGGCAGAGGGCAATCGCGAAGCGCTGCTGCAGTGGTCGGCGCGCAAGGGTGACTACGTCGACGGCACGCTGCTGTTCGGCCCGCCGCTGGTGGGTTTCGGCTTGCAGTTCGCACTGGTGCAGCATCTGGAATTCGCTGCGGCGTTCAGTGCCTTGACGCTGGGCATGATTTACATGGGGCTCGCCCGTTGGCTGATGGCCGGGCGCACGCTGTTGCTGGGGGAAACCTGCCTGGCCTTGGGGGTGATCTTCGCCAGTCTGGCGATTCCGCTGGGGCTCGATGCGCGCTGGACGACGGCGGCGTGGGCGGTGGAAGGCGCGGGGATCTTCTGGCTCGGTCTGCGTCAGCAAAGGCCCCTGGCCCGGGCCTTTGCCTTGCTCCTGCAACTGGGGTCGGCGCTGGCGTTTCTCAGCGAGTTGCACAGCAGCGAGAGCAGCCTGCTCGGCGGTGTGCCATTAGGCGCGCTGTTGTTGGGTGTCGCGTTGTTGTTCAGCTTCTACCAGTTACGCAAAGCCTTGCCGGAGCAGATCAGGCCTTGGGAGCTGATAGGCCTGCCAGTCCTGGCTTGCCTCGGGCTGGCGTTTCTCTATTTGCTGGCACCGCTGTTTTTCTTCAGTCACGGCACGGTGATCAGTTGGGCCTTGGCCGGGGCGCTGACGTTGTTGGTTGGCCTGCGCCTGCCATCGCGCACGTTCGTGTTCACCGCGCTCGCTGTGCAACTGTTGGGTGGCGCGCTGTTCCTGGCGACGGGGCCGCAGTTCAGTGAAGGGGTGATCCCCTTGGCCCATGGCGAGTTCTGGGCGCCGCTGGTGCTGGGGCTGGCCGCGATGGTCGGGGCTTGGCGTTTGCAGATGGGGCATTCGCTCGGAGCGTTCGAAGGGCTGAGTCTGTTGCGATTGTCCCAGGCGTTGCTGGTGTGGGGCGCAGGCTGGTGGGCGTTGGCCTGGGTCATCGAGGTGCTGCATTTCGCGTCGTTGCCGATGCAGGCGACTTTTTTATTGAGCATGGCTGCCGTGAGTGTCGCGCTGTGGACGGTATTGGCACAGCGCCTGAGTTGGCCGTCACTGGGCGTGCTCTGCACGGCGTTGATTCCCGCGGCGGCGCTGGTGCTGCTGGCGGCCTGGCACTCGCGTTATCACCCGGCGGCCAACGTCGGCTGGCTGGCGTGGGCCGCCGTGTTCGTCGTGCATTTCATGTCCCTGCGGCGTCTGGCGCCCATGCTGCCGGCGCGCGTGCTGAGCGTCGCCCATGTGCTCGGCTGTTGGCTGTTGATGGGGGTGCTGGCTCTGGAACTGCGTTACGCCTTGCTGGTGTTGTCCGAGCAATACAACGTCTGGCGCTGGTTGGGCTGGGCGATTCTGCCAAGTCTGTATCTGGTGTCGATGGCGGCACCTCGCGTGTGGCCTTGGCCGGTGTCGACATATTCGAGGGAATACCGTGTATACGCCGCTGCACCACTGGCGTTGCTGATGCTCGGCTGGTTCTGGCTGGCGAATGTCGCCAGTGACGGCAACGCCGAGCCACTGCCTTACGTGCCATTGATCAACCCGCTGGAGCTCGGCCTGTTGTTCGCGCTGTTCGGCGTCTATGTCTGGTCCCGCAGTGCCATGACACAACTGGCGGTCCGCGAGGATTACGTCGCCATCGCCACGCAAGGGGTCACCGGCGCCTCGCTGTTCGTGTTCTTTACTGCATTGGTGATGCGCACGGCGCACCATTGGAGCGGGGTGCCGTTCGAGCTGGATCTGTTGCTGGCGTCGATGCGGGTGCAAGCTGGCCTGTCCATCGTCTGGACCCTGATGGCCCTGAGCCTGATGATCGGCGGCCATTTGCGTCGCCGCCGCGAAGTCTGGCTGATCGGTGCCGCCTTGATCGGCGTGGTCGTGGCCAAGCTGTTCTTTGTCGAATTGAGCAATCGCGGCGGGCTGGCGCGGATCGTGTCGTTTATCGGAGTCGGCGTGTTGCTGCTGGTGGTGGGCTATTTCGCCCCGCTGCCGCCCAAGCGCGCCGACGCTGTGCCGGATACCGGGAAACCGCTCGCGGAATCCGAAGGAGTGTCATCTTGAGTCAGAAGCTGAACCTGGGGTGGCTGGGCGCTGTTGCCATGGGTGTGGTGTTGTCGGCGGTTGCCCAGGAAAAACCGGCGGATTTCACCACCCAAGTGCCCTTGTCGGTATCGGGCGAAGGCCCTTGGTACCGCCTTGAACTGCCCCTGAACGTACAACTGAATGCACGCCAGGCCGACCTGAGCGATCTGCGGGTGTTCAACGCCGTCGGTGATGTTCAGGCTTATGCCCTGGCCCGGCAGTCGGCGCAGAGCAGTGAAACGCGCACCTTGAACGAGGTGAAAAGGTTTGCGCTGTACAACTCGGTGGACGCCACTGAAACCGCGCCGAGCGTACGGGTGCAATCGAGCGCCAACGGCACCTTGGTCGAGGTGCAGCCCTCCAGTCAGCTGGAGGCGGGTGAGGAGGAGTTGCGCGGCTGGTTGCTCGACGCTTCCGCGATCAAGGCGCCGTTGCAGCAATTGATTCTCGACTGGACCAGCGAGCGCGACGGCTTCCAGCGTTTCACCCTCGAAGCCAGCGACGATTTACAGCATTGGCAGTTCTGGGGCGAAGGGCAGGTGGCGCGCCTGACCTTTGCCGACGAGCGGGTCGAGCAGCATGAAGTCAACCTGCCGGGCCAGTCGGCGCGCTACCTGCGTTTGCTGTGGATTACACCGCATTCGGCACCGACGCTGACTTCGGCGCAACTGCAAAGCGCCAGTACCCGCAGCCTGCCGCTGTCGTTGGTCTGGTCCCAGGCGTTGGCCGGCAGCAGCACGAAGGCGGGTGAGTACACCTGGCAGTTGCCGATGGGGCTGAATGTCGAGCGAGTGCAGGTCGAGCTGAGCCAGCCCGGCAGCCTGGCGCCGGTGAGCCTGGCCGGTCGGCGCGACAGCAGCCTGCCATGGCAGCCGTTGGGCAGCGGTTTGCTCTATCGCCTGACCCAGAACGGTGAGGACGTGGTGCAAAACGAATTGCCGTTGTCAGGGCAAATAGTCCAGCAATTGAAACTGACCGTAGACGAACGCGGCGGTGGCCTGGGTGATCAGGCGCCGACGCTGAAGTTTGCCGTGCGCGCCACGCAACTGGTGTTCCTGGCGCGCGGGCCGGGGCCTTACACGTTGGTCGTGGGGAATGCGACGGCGAAGGCGGCGAACTTGCCGCTGTCGACGCTGATTCCGGATTACAGCCCGGAGAAGCTCGCGACCCTGGGCCGGGCCATGGTGGATGTCGGGGCGGTGGCGACGAAGCCGTCGACGGTCACCACGTCTGCGACGATCGACACCAACTGGAAAAAAATCGGCTTGTGGGCGGTGTTGTTGCTCAGTGTGGTGTTCCTGGCGGCGATGGCGTTCAGTTTGTTGCGCAAGCCACCTGCCAAATCCTGAAAGTGGGTGCTGCGCACCGGATCGCGAGCAGGCTCGCTCCCACAGGAGTACGCGTTCAAAATGTGGGAGCGAGCCTGCTCGCGAAAGCGTTCGCCCGACCACTGAAAATGCCGAAATGACCGCAGTTCCCAGGCTCACACCCAGCCCATTTCCAACTACGCTCATCCCCGCGCATGAACTCTCTTCGGCCGATCACGTCTGATAGGAGGAAATGCGCCCCGACTCGCGCTAAACTGCGCGGGTTTTTAGCCCCCCCCATTCCTCCGGAGCCTTCCATGTCCCGCGTTACCTTGAGTCGCTATTTGATTGAGCAGACCCGTAGCAACAACACTCCTGCCGATCTGCGCTTCCTGATCGAAGTGGTGGCGCGTGCCTGTAAGGAGATCAGTCACGCCGTGTCCAAAGGCGCCCTGGGTGGCGTTCTGGGCAGCATGGGCACTGAAAACGTCCAGGGCGAAGTGCAGAAGAAGCTCGACGTGATCTCCAACGAAATCCTGCTCGAAGCCAACGAATGGGGCGGTCACCTGGCCGGTATGGCGTCCGAAGAAATGGACAATGCCTACCAGATCCCGGGCAAATACCCCAAAGGTGCGTACCTGCTGGTATTCGACCCGCTGGACGGTTCGTCGAACATCGACATCAACGCGCCGGTCGGAACCATCTTCTCGGTACTGCGTTGCCCGAACGAATACCTGAGCCAGAACGAACCTTTGAATGAAAAGGCCTTCCTGCAGCCAGGCACCCAGCAAGTAGCCGCCGGTTACGCGATCTACGGTCCACAGACCATGCTGATCCTGACCCTGGGCCACGGCGTGAAGGGTTTCACCCTGGACCGTGAAATGGGCAGCTTCGTGCTGACCCACGAAGACATCACCATTCCTGAAACCACCCAGGAATTCGCCATCAACGCGTCCAACCAGCGTCACTGGGAAGCTCCGGTACAGCGCTACGTTGGCGAATTGCTGGCAGGTGAGACCGGTCCGCTGAAAAAGAACTACAACATGCGCTGGGTCGCCGCGATGGTGGCCGACGTGCACCGCATCCTGACCCGCGGCGGTCTGTTCATGTACCCACGCGACAGCCGCGAGCCGTCGAAGCCGGGCAAACTGCGCCTGATGTACGAAGCTAACCCGATGTCGTTCCTGGTGGAACAGGCGGGCGGTGCGTCCACCGACGGCCACCAGCGCATCCTCGACATCCAGCCGGAAGGCCTGCACCAACGTGTTGCGGTGTTCTTGGGTTCGAAAGAAGAAGTTGCCCGCGTCACGGCTTACCACAAGGAATAAACCATGACCGCGCCCTGGCAGCCGTTGCTTGACTGGTGGTTCGGAAGCTCCGAATCAGCGAGGGAAGTGGCGGCGCAGAAGCGCAAGTTGTGGTTCGGCAAGCGCGACAGCCAGGACCTCGAAGCGCGCGAGCGTTTCGGGGACTGGACCGAGCAGGCACTGGCCGGCGGATTGACCGAGTGGATGCAACATCCCGAAGGTTGGCTGGCCCTGGTGCTGTTGCTCGATCAAATCCCGCGAATGATCTTTCGCGATATTCCCAAAGCCTTTGCAGGCGATCTCCGGGCGCAGAAACTGGTAGCCCAAGGCATTGCCGCGGATTACGACCGGCAGTTGCAGCCGATTCAGCGGGTGTTCATCTACCTGGTGTTCGAGCATAGCGAAGACCTCGCGGTGCAGAACGAAGGTGTCTCGCGCTACATCGAGCTGGTGGCGCAGCAACCGGAAATCGATCGGGCGCTGTTCAGCGATTACCTGGACTATGCCGAGCGGCATCAGAAAGTGATTGCGCAGTTTGGGCGCTTTCCGCATCGCAATGCGGTGTTGGGGCGCGAATCTACGGCTGAGGAGCTGGCGTTTCTGTCGAAGCCTGGGTCACGGTTCTAGTTTTTCGTTGTTGCTGATGCCGTCTTCGCTGGCAAGCCAGCTCCTACAGTTGATCTCCAGTGCGACAATGATCGTTGTAGGAGCTGGCTTGCCAGCGAAGAGGCCCGCAAGTCCGTCTTAGATCCTGAAACTACCCACCAACTGCTTCAACCGCGCCGCCTGCTGCTCAAGATCGGCACACGCACGCAAGGTCGACTGCAGGTTCTCCACACCTTCCTGGTTCAGCATGTTGATCTCGGTGATGTCGACGTTGATCGACTCCACCACGGCCGTCTGTTCTTCAGTGGCAGTGGCGACCGACTGGTTCATGCCATCGATCTCACCGATGCGCTGGGTCACGCTACCCAGGCGCTCGCCCGCCTGGTTGGCGATGCCGACGCTGCTTTCGCTCTGGCGCTGGCTGTCGGTCATGATACCCACCGCTGCCCGGGCGCCGACCTGCAGTTCTTCGATCATCGTCTGCACCTGCTGCGCCGAGTCCTGGGTGCGGTGAGCGAGGTTGCGCACCTCGTCGGCCACCACCGCGAAACCACGCCCGGCCTCACCGGCACGTGCTGCTTCAATGGCTGCGTTGAGCGCCAGCAAGTTGGTCTGCTGGGAGATGCTGGTGATCACTTCCAGAATCTGCCCGATATTGACCGTATTGCTGTTGAGGGTTTCGATGTTGCCGCACGAATCGCTGATCTTGGCCGACAACTGCTGCATCGCCGCGATGGTTTTATCCACCACCTGCTGGCCGTCTTCGGCCAGGCTGCGGGCATCGCTGGAATGTTGCGAGGCGAGGGCGGCGTTCTGGGCGATTTCCTGGGCGGCGGCACCGAGCTGGTTGATCGCTGCGGCCACGCTGCTGGTGCGCGAGGCTTGCTGGTCGGAGTTGAACATCGACGAATTCGACGCGGCCACTACACGCAACGCCACCTCGTTGACCTGGCCGGTGGCCGAGGACACTTCGATGATCGAGGTGTGAATGCGCTCGACGAAGCGGTTGAACGACAGTCCCAGCGCGCCGAATTCGTCGTGGCCGTGAATGGTCAGGCGTTTGGTCAGGTCACCTTCGCCTTCGGCGATATCGTGCATGGCGCGGCCCATGGTCAGCAGCGGCTGCATCAGCAGGCTGATCAGCATGCCCAGCAGCGCAATGATGATCACTATGGCAATCACCATGGCGATGATCGCCGAGGTACGGAACTCGCTGAGCATCGAGAACGCCGTTTCCTGGTCGAGCACCAGTGCCACGTACCAGTTCGCCGATGGCACGCCGTTGACGTGGGTGAAGGAGATGAACTGACGCTTGCCGTCGATCTCGACTTCTTTCATGCCCGGGCTGACTTTGGGCGTGTCGCTCGGATAGGCCTCGGCCAGGTTCTTGAGCACCAGCTTGCTGTCCGGGTGAATCAGGATCTTGCCGTCGGCACCGACGATGAACGCATGACCATGACCGCCGAAGTTCAGCGAATTGATGATCGCACTGACGCTGGACAGGTCGATGTCGGCGCCGGCGACGCCGATCATCTGGCCCTGGTGCTGCACCGGGGTGGCCACGGTGATCACCAGTTTGGCGGAAGACGCGGCAATGTACGGTTCGGTGACGATGGTCTGTTGTGCACTATTGGCCGCCTTGTACCAGCCACGGGCGCGTGGGTCGTAGTCCGCCGCGCGGTTGCCCGCCGGGACCGAGAACATCACCCCGTCGGCGCCACCGAAGTAACTCAGCTGGAAGTTGCCGGTGTAGGCGGGCAGGTCAATGATCCGTTTCAGGCCAGCGGGAGCATTGCCATCGGCGGTGATCTGCTGGGCCATCGACTGCAGCAATTGCATTCGGCTTTCCAGCCAGGTCTGGATGTTGCTGGTGGTCAGGCTGCCGAGTTCCTGCATCGAGGCTTCGGTACTGTTGCGCAAGGTTTCGCGCTGGCGATAGTCGTTGAACAGGATGAAACAAGCGAATGCGACGGCCACCACGAGGGCGGCAGCCAGCAATATCTTGTGGCTGAACTTCATGTTTCTGGTCATGGATGAGCTACCGCAGAGGGGCTGTTCTACAAAATGGGGGAGCAAATGCCACCGACGTGGCTTTGCGTTGCATTTATGTCGACTGAGCGGCGCCAAAGATTAGGTGGATTCTGTGAAAAATGACGAAATGCACGGTAAACAAGGAAAGTGACTGATTTTCGGCAAAAGGTAGACGAGTGGCCCGATAAATAGCCTGCCGGGTACGGAACCTCACAGGGGTTTACTCTTCTAAGCTTCAGCTTGGCAGCCATGCCAATCCCCTACGCCCCCCGGAGTTTCACCATGTCGCTGCGTTCCATCGCCCTGCTTTCGTTTTGCGTGTTGCTGGCTGCCTGCAGCAAAGTCAATCAGGAAAACTACTCTAAGCTCTCGGCTGGCATGGCCAAGGCCGATGTGGAGACCCTGTTGGGCAAGCCCGCCGACTGTTCAGGCGCGCTCGGCATGTCCAGTTGCACCTGGGGCGACAAGAACAGCTTTATCAGCGTGCAGTTCGCCGGTGACAAAGTGCTGATGTTTTCCGGCCAAGGCCTGAAGTAAACCGGGGCGTTTGCCCGCGGGAGAAAAATAATGAAACGGTTATTGATCATCCTTTTTGCCGGTCTGCTATTGGCCGGCTGTGCCACGTCTGGCCAGGACCCATTGGCCCCCAAGACTGTCAAAAGCGTCAATCTCAAGCGCTACCAGGGCACCTGGTACGAGTTGGCGCGCATGCCAATGTACTTCCAGCGCGACTGTGCGCAATCCGAAGCCCATTACACGCTCAAGCCTGACGGTAACGTGGCGGTGCTGAACCGCTGCCTGACGGCGCAGTGGCAATGGGAAGAGGTCAAAGGCACGGCTTATCCACAGGAGCCCGGCAAGGGCGACAAGCTGTGGATCGAGTTCGATACCTGGTTCTCCAGGCTGATCCCGGGTACGGCGAAGGGCGAATACTGGGTGCTGTACGTCAGCGATGACTACAAGACCGCCATTGTCGGTGATCCGAGCCGGAAGTATTTGTGGCTGTTGTCGCGCACGCCGAACGTGAATGGTGTGGTGCGTGAGGAGCTGCTGAGCAAGGCGCGTCAGCAGGGTTACGACACCACGCGACTGATCTGGCGGGCGTCGGAAGAGCAGATGGCCGAGACTTCAAATTAATGGTGTAACCAAAAAGATCGCAGCCTGCGGCAGCTCCTACAGGTTTCGTGTTGATCCGCATTATTGCGACCAACCGGGTTCATGTAGGAGCTGCCGAAGGCTGCGATCTTTTGCTTTTAACCGAGCAAGTCGTGCAGTACCTGAGTGAAGGCGCGATTGCTTTCTTCCTCGCCGGCATGCCGCCCGTCACGCACCACCCACTGGCCATTCACCAGCACATCCCGCACCTGGCGATCGCCACCGGCAAACAGCCACCGATTGAGTATCCCGTCACCATTGGCTGTCGCCAGATACGGATCGTTGCCATCGAGCACCAGCCAGTCGGCGCGTTTGCCGACTTCCAGTGCGCCAATCGGCTGGCCCAGCGCCTGAGCACCGCCATCCAGCGCGGCATCGAACAACGTGCGGCCGACCATTGGCTGATCCGCGCCATACAAACGATTACGCCGCTGGTCGCGCAGACGCTGGCCGTATTCCAGCCAGCGCAATTCTTCCACCACGCTCAATGACACATGACTGTCGGAACCGATGCCCATGCGCCCGCCCTGGGCGAGGAAGTCCACCGCCGGGAAAATCCCGTCGCCCAGGTTGGCTTCGGTGGTCAGGCACAGGCCGGCGACGGCGCGACTCTTGGCCATCGACGTGACTTCTTCCGGGTTGGCGTGGGTCGCGTGGACCAGGCACCAGCGCTGGTCGACGTCGATGTTTTCGTACAGCCATTGCAGCGGGCGACGACCGCTCCAGGTCAGGCAGTCGTCGACTTCTTTCTGCTGTTCAGCAATGTGGATGTGCACCGGGCATTGCTTGTCGCTGGCCGCCAGCACTTCGCTGATCTGCTGCGGTGTAACCGCGCGCAGCGAGTGGAAACACAAGCCCAGCGACTGCGCCGGTTGCTGCGCAAGCACCGGTTGCAGGCGCGATTGCAGCTTGAGGTAGTTTTCAGTGCTGTTGATAAAGCGACGCTGACCGTCGTTCGGCGCTTGGCCACCGAAGCCTGAGTGGCTGTAGAGCACCGGCAGCAGGGTCAAGCCGATACCCGCGGAACTGGCTGCCTGGCTGATGCGCAGAGCCAGTTCGGCCGGATCCGCGTAAGGCTGACCATTGAGGTCGTGATGCACGTAGTGAAATTCTGCCACCGAGGTGTAACCGGCCTTGAGCATTTCGATATACAACTGGCGGGCGATGACGCCGAGTTGTTCCGGGCTGATTTTTCCGACGAGGCGATACATCAGATCGCGCCAGGTCCAGAAACTGTCATTCGGATTGCCCGCCACTTCCGCCAGCCCGGCCATGGCCCGCTGGAAGGCGTGGGAGTGCAGGTTCGGCATGCCAGGCAGCAGCGGACCGCTCAACCGCTCGGCGCCATCTGCATGGGAATCGGCCTGGATATGGGTCAAAACGCCGTCGGCGCTGACCTCAAGACGTACATTGTTGGCCCATCCACTAGGCAGCAGCGCGCGTTCGGCAAAGAAGGCGGACATGGTTCATCACCCCATCGTGTGTTATTTGTATATACATATACAGACGTTTGCCTGCCCGGTAAACTCCGGCAAGCTAGCAACCCTATCCAAACGACCAAGGATTAACCGTGCCGACTCCGCCTCCAGTCTCTCCGTTGGCCGCGAACATGGGCGACAGTCCGGCGCCCTTGTACGCCCGCGTCAAACAAATGATCACCCAGCAAATCGACAGTGGAAACTGGCCGCCGCACTATCGTGTGCCGTCGGAAAGCGAACTGGTCAGCCAGTTGGGCTTCAGCCGCATGACCATCAACCGCGCCCTGCGCGAGATGACCGCCGACGGTCTGCTGGTGCGCATGCAAGGTGTCGGTACGTTCGTCGCCGAGCCGAAAAGCCAGTCCGCGCTGTTCGAAGTGCACAATATCGCCGATGAAATTGCCTCCCGCGGTCATCGCCACACCTGCAAGGTCATCACCCTTGAAGAAGAGGCCGCCGGCTCCGAGCGCGCCCTGGCCCTGGACATGCGTGAAGGGCAGAAGGTGTTCCACTCGCTGATCGTGCATTTCGAAAACGATATTCCGGTGCAAATCGAAGACCGTTTCGTCAATGCGCTGGTGGCGCCGGAATACCTCAAGCAGGACTTCACCCTGCAAACGCCCTACGCCTATCTGAACCAGGTCGCGCCGCTGACCGAGGGCGAGCACGTGGTCGAGGCGATCCTGGCCGAGCCATCCGAATGCAAATTGCTGCAGATCGAAAAGGGCGAACCGTGCCTGCTGATTCGTCGCCGCACCTGGTCCGGTCGTCAGCCAGTGACTGCTGCTCGCTTGATCCACCCCGGTTCCCGTCATCGTCTGGAAGGTCGGTTCCATAAATGAGCAGTGCAAAACTTTTACGCGCCAAAGACTACCCACGCATGCCGTGGAAAAACGGCGGCGGCAGCACCGAAGAAATCACCCGCGATGCCGGCACCGGCCTGGATGGCTTTGGCTGGCGCCTGTCGATTGCCGACATTGGCGAATCGGGCGGGTTTTCCACTTTCGCCGGTTACGAGCGAGTGATCACCGTTTTGCAGGGCGATGGTATGAGCCTGACGGTGGATGGTCAGGTTACGCGACCACTGTTACCGCTGGACCCGTTTGCTTTCAGCGGCGAGAGCAAGGTTTCCTGCACATTGCTGGATGGGCCGATTCGCGATTTCAACCTGATCTACGCGCCGCAGCGTTATAGCGCGCGGTTGCAGTGGCTGGCGGGCGAGCAGCGGTTCTTCAGCTCGGCGGGCACGGTGTTGGTGTTTAGCATCAGCGATGCGCTGGACGTGGTGGTCGATAGCAACGCTTCGCAACTTGGCCGGCATGATTGTCTGCAACTCGAAGGTAACACTGGGTTGCTGGAAATCTCCGTTAATAGCCCATGCTGCGTGATTGAACTGACCGCACGCTGATTCTGAATTTTCAAAAGATCGCAGCCTTCGGCAGCTCCTACATGGGATGGTGTGCATCCTGTAGGAGCTGCCGAAGGCTGCGATCTTTTGCTTTCCAGCGTTCCCGAAAGCGCACCATGTTGTTACCGAACGCCCCAGTGTGGCGCAAAACCACGCTCAAGTAACAAAATCCCCTCGCCACAAAAATCCTCCCGAAAAAATTTCATCTACGCCAGAACCCTTGTCCCAGGCGCTCTCCAGCCGTTTCAGAATTTTTCTTGAATGCTCCTCCAACAAGTTGGCCGCTTGATTGCATATGCTTGTATGTACAAGTAAAGACGTATGTGTATGAGTCACGAGGACTCAACCATCGTCCACTGATTCGCCGGTGTGCACTGATGCCCATTGGCTTGCTCGCCCACTGCCTGGGTTGGTTTGGATTGATTGCTGAGGAGTCTTTTTCGTGACTGACATTAAACCTACAAAGTTTCGTGACGTTGAAATCCGTGCCGCACGCGGTAACAAGCTGACCGCCAAAAGCTGGCTGACTGAAGCTCCACTGCGCATGCTGATGAACAACCTCGACCCGGAAGTCGCCGAGAACCCTAAAGAACTGGTGGTTTACGGTGGTATCGGTCGCGCTGCACGTAACTGGGAATGCTACGACAAGATCGTTGAAAGCCTGACCAACCTGAACGACGACGAGACCCTGCTGGTGCAATCCGGCAAGCCGGTCGGCGTGTTCAAGACCCACAGCAACGCCCCGCGCGTACTGATCGCCAACTCCAACCTGGTGCCACACTGGGCGAGCTGGGAACACTTCAACGAACTGGACGCCAAAGGCCTGGCCATGTACGGCCAGATGACCGCCGGCAGTTGGATCTACATCGGCAGCCAGGGCATCGTCCAGGGCACCTACGAAACCTTCGTCGAAGCCGGTCGCCAGCACTATAACGATGACCTGAAAGGTCGTTGGGTCCTGACCGCAGGCCTCGGTGGCATGGGTGGCGCTCAGCCTCTGGCCGCGACCCTGGCCGGTGCTTGCTCGCTGAACATCGAGTGCCAGCAGGTCAGCATCGATTTCCGTCTGAAAAGCCGCTATGTCGACGAGCAAGCAACCGATCTTGACGACGCGCTGGCCCGCATCGCCAAATACACCGCCGAAGGCAAAGCGATTTCCATCGCCCTGCTGGGTAACGCGGCAGAAATCCTGCCGGAACTGGTCAAGCGCGGTGTGCGCCCGGACATGGTCACCGACCAGACCAGCGCCCACGACCCGCTCAACGGCTACCTGCCGGCCGGCTGGACCTGGGACCAGTATCGCGCTCGCGCCAAGACCGAGCCGGCCGCTGTGATCAAGGCCGCCAAGCAATCGATGGCCGTTCACGTTAAAGCGATGCTGGACTTCCAGAAAATGGGCGTACCGACCTTCGACTACGGCAACAACATCCGTCAGATGGCACAGGAAGAAGGCGTGGAAAACGCATTCGACTTCCCGGGCTTCGTTCCGGCCTACATCCGTCCGTTGTTCTGCCGTGGCATCGGCCCGTTCCGTTGGGCTGCGCTGTCGGGCAACGCCGAAGACATCTACAAGACCGACGCCAAGGTCAAAGAGCTGATCCCGGACGACGCCCACCTGCACAACTGGCTGGACATGGCCCGCGAGCGCATCAGCTTCCAGGGTCTGCCGGCACGTATCTGCTGGGTTGGCCTGGGCCTGCGCGCCAAGCTGGGCCTGGCATTCAACGAAATGGTGCGCAGCGGCGAGTTGTCCGCGCCAATCGTGATCGGTCGCGACCACCTGGACTCCGGTTCGGTATCGAGCCCGAACCGCGAAACCGAATCCATGCAGGACGGTTCCGACGCCGTGTCCGACTGGCCACTGCTCAACGCCCTGCTCAATACCGCGAGCGGCGCGACCTGGGTTTCCCTGCACCACGGCGGCGGCGTCGGCATGGGCTTCTCCCAGCACTCGGGCATGGTGATTGTCTGCGACGGTACTGACGAAGCGGCCGAGCGTATCGCTCGCGTGCTGCACAACGACCCGGCCACCGGTGTCATGCGTCACGCCGATGCCGGTTACCAGATCGCCATCGACTGCGCCAAGGAACAAGGGCTGAACCTGCCGATGATTACCGGCAAATAAAGAAAGCGGGCCTTGGCCCAATGCAAAACCGTAGGAGCTGCCGAAGGCTGCGATCTTTTGATCTTGATCTTTTGAAAGCAAAAGATCGCAGCCTCGTTTCACTCGACAGCTCCTACACAGCTCCTACATAGCTTCTACACAGATACAACCAACACCGACCAACAATCCACAGAGGTTGACCCATGGCTGTTAACAGCGAACGTGCAGGCAACAAACCGTTGATCGAGAAGCGCTCGATCGACTACATCCCGGAAGCGGAAAGACACGGTCGTCTGTTGAGCCAGTTCACCCTGTGGATGGGTGCCAACCTGCAAATCACCGCGATTGTCACCGGGGCCCTGGCCGTGGTGCTGGGCGGTGATGTGTTCTGGTCGTTGATCGGTCTGTTGATCGGTCAATTGCTCGGCGGTGGCGTGATGGCGCTGCATGCGGCGCAAGGGCCAAAGCTTGGCCTGCCGCAGATGATCTCCAGCCGGGTGCAGTTCGGCGTCTATGGCGCGGCTATCCCGATCGTGCTGGTGTGTCTGATGTACCTGGGCTTCACTGCAACGGGCACCGTACTTTCCGGCCAGGCGCTGGGCCAGTTGTTTGGCGTCAGCGACACCGTCGGTATCCTTCTATTCGCCAGTGTCATCGTGCTGGTCACCGTGCTCGGTTATCGGGTGATCCATTGGATCGGCCGTGTTGCCAGTGTCATTGGCGTGATTGCCTTTGTTTATCTGTTCAGCCGTCTGATGAGCCAGGTTGACGTTGGCGCACTGTTGCAAATCCGCCACTTCAGCTGGAGCAGTTTCTTGCTCGCGGTGTCGCTCGCAGCGTCCTGGCAGATCGCCTTCGGCCCTTATGTGGCTGACTATTCTCGCTACCTGCCGAGCAAGATTTCCTCGGTGAAAACTTTTTTTGCCGCAGGCGCAGGTTCGGTCATTGGTGCACAGGTGGCGATGGTCCTCGGCGTGTTCGCTGCCGCTTCGGCCAACGGGCAATACGCCGGCCACGAAGTGGCCTACATCGTTGGTCTGGGCGGTACCGGTGCCACTGCTGCGCTGCTGTACTTCAGCATCGCCTTTGGCAAGGTCACCATCTCCACGCTGAACTCCTACGGCAGCTTCATGTGCATTGCGACCATCATCAGCGGTTTCCGGGGTGACCTGAAGGTAACGCGCTTGCAGCGTCTGGCCTTCGTGCTGGTCATCGTCGGTGCTGCGACCCTGATGGCGTTGCTCGGTCAGCACTCGTTCCTCGGTGCGTTCAAGTCCTTCATCCTGTTCTTGCTGGCGTTCTTCACGCCCTGGAGCGCGATCAACCTGGTGGACTACTACTGCATCACCCGCGAGCGTTATGACGTACCGGCGCTGGCCGATCCGAATGGTCGCTACGGTCGTTGGAACCTTCTCGGTATCAGCGTCTATGTGTTCGGTGTGCTGGTGCAATTGCCGTTCATTTCCACCAAGTTCTACACCGGTCCGCTAGTGGCGGCCCTGGGTGATGTGGATATTTCCTGGATCATCGGTCTGGTGCTGCCCGCCGCCCTGTATTACCTGTGTGCAAAAAAATGGCACGGCACAGTGCCCGATCAACTGATTCTGCCGGTCGAGCAGGACAGCGTTGTACAACCTGAAAAAAGCGGAGCCGGTCGCGCTGCGGCGCAGGCCTGATTGGACGTGGACATGGCTGGATGCCTCTTGACTGCCGTAAGCCAACTCATGATTAGGAGCGTCACAACAATGAAATCGAACAAGACCCTGCTGACCGCATTGCTTTCCATGGGCCTGCTGGCCAGCGCCGGCGCCACTCAGGCGGCGGGTTGGTGCGAGTCGGGCAAACCGGTGAAATTTGCCGGCCTGAACTGGGAAAGCGCCATGCTCCTGACCGACGTGCTGCAAGTCGTGCTGGAGAAAGGCTACGACTGCAAGACCGACAGCCTTCCGGGTAACTCCATCACCATGGAAAACGCCCTGAGCAGCAACGATATTCAAGTGTTCGCCGAAGAGTGGGTCGGCCGCAGCGAAGTCTGGAACAAGGCCGAGAAGGCCGGCAAAGTCGTCGGTGTCGGCGCACCGGTTGTTGGTGCAATTGAAGGCTGGTACGTGCCGCGCTACGTGATCGAAGGCGATGCCAAGCGCAAGCTCGAAGCCAAGGCGCCGGACCTGAAAAACATTGCTGACCTGGGCAAATACTCGGCGATCTTCAAGGACGCCGAAGAGCCGTCCAAGGGCCGTTTCTACAACTGCCCGGCGGGCTGGACCTGTGAGCTGGACAACAGCGAAATGCTGAAAAGCTACGGCCTGGAAAGCACCTACACCAACTTCCGCCCAGGCACCGGCCCGGCGCTGGATGCCGCCGTGCTGTCGAGCTACAAACGTGGCGAGCCGATCCTGTTCTACTACTGGTCGCCAACGCCGCTGATGGGCCAGGTCGACGTGGTCAAACTCGAAGAGAAACCGGGCGTGAACAAGACCGTGGATATCAAGGTCGGCCTGTCCAAGACTTTCCATGACGAAGCACCGGAACTGGTGGCCGTGCTGGAAAAGGTCAACGTGCCAATCGACCTGCTGAACCAGAACCTGGGGCGCATGACCAAAGAGCGGATCGAGTCACCAAAACTGGCCAAGATCTTCCTGAAGGAACATCCTGAAGTCTGGCACGCATGGGTGAGCGAAGACGCAGCCAAGAAAATCGACGCGGCCTTGTAGGTCGGGCTTCTCCGACTGCCGGCGACGGCAGTCGGATGCTTGATCGCAACCCCTTGATTGAGAGTCTCTTATGTTTCCCGAAAGCTTTACCTTTTCCATCGCCGACTGGGTCAACGGTTGGGTCGATTCGCTGGTCACCAACTACGGCGACGTGTTCCGGCAAATCTCCGACACCCTGCTGTGGGCCATCGTCAATCTTGAAAGCCTGCTGCGTGCAGCGCCCTGGTGGCTGATGCTGGCGATCGTGGCCGGTGTGGCCTGGCACGCGACCCGTAAAGTCGTGACCACCGCCGTCATCGTCGGCTTGCTGTTCCTGGTGGGTGCAGTCGGCCTCTGGGACAAGCTGATGCAGACTCTGGCGCTGATGATGGTGGCGACGATCATTTCGGTGTTGATCGGCATTCCGCTGGGCATTCTCTCGGCGCGCAGCAACCGCCTGCGTTCGGTGCTGATGCCGTTGCTGGACATCATGCAGACCATGCCGAGCTTCGTGTACCTGATTCCGGTGCTGATGCTGTTCGGCCTGGGCAAGGTCCCGGCGATTTTCGCTACCGTGATCTACGCCGCGCCGCCGCTGATCCGCCTGACCGATCTGGGCATTCGCCAGGTCGACGGCGAAGTGATGGAAGCGATCAACGCCTTCGGTGCCAACCGCTGGCAGCAACTGTTCGGCGTGCAACTGCCGCTGGCCCTGCCGAGCATCATGGCCGGGATCAACCAGACCACCATGATGGCCCTGTCGATGGTGGTGATCGCCTCGATGATCGGTGCCCGTGGTCTGGGTGAAGACGTGCTGGTGGGGATTCAGACCCTCAACGTCGGACGTGGCCTTGAGGCCGGTCTGGCGATCGTGATTCTGGCTGTGGTGATCGACCGCATTACTCAGGCGTACGGTCGCGCACGGCATGAGGTGAGCAAATGAACAACGCAACCGTGAGCAAGATCGAAGTCAAAAACGTCTTCAAGATTTTCGGCAACCGTGCCAAGGACGCGCTGGCCATGGTCGGCCAGGGCAAGACCAAGGATCAGGTGCTGGCCGAAACCGGCTGCGTGGTGGGTGTGAACGACCTGTCGCTGAGCATCGGCAGCGGCGAGATCTTCGTGATCATGGGGCTGTCGGGTTCCGGCAAGTCGACCCTGGTCCGCCACTTCAACCGCCTGATCGACCCGACCAGCGGCGCGATCCTGGTGGACGGCGTGGACATCCTGCAATACGACATGGAAGCCCTGCGCGAATTTCGTCGGCGCAAGATCAGCATGGTGTTCCAGAGCTTCGGCCTGTTGCCGCACAAGAGCGTGCTGGACAACGTCGCCTACGGCCTGAAAATCCGCGGCGAAAGCAAAGCCATGTGCGCCGAGCGTGCGCTGCACTGGATCAACACCGTGGGCCTCAAGGGCTACGAAAACAAATACCCGCATCAGCTTTCCGGCGGCATGCGTCAGCGTGTGGGCCTGGCCCGTGCCCTGGCGGCGGACACCGACATCATTCTGATGGACGAAGCCTTCAGCGCCCTTGACCCGCTGATCCGCGCGGAGATGCAGGACCAGTTGCTGGAGCTGCAAAAAACCCTGCACAAGACCATCGTCTTCATCACCCACGACCTCGACGAGGCCGTGCGCATCGGCAACCGCATCGCGATCCTCAAGGATGGCCGCCTGATCCAGGTCGGCACGCCGAGAGAGATCCTGCACTCGCCGGCGGATGAGTACGTCGACCGCTTTGTGCAGCGTCGGGCGGCGGTGGTTTGAGTCTTTAAAAGATCGCAGCCTGCGGCAGCTCCTACAGGAGCGAGCCGTACCCGGTGTAGGAGCTGCCGAAGGCTGCGATCTTTTGATTTTATTTAGATGAGGCTGAAGATGTCCCAGGCTGAAAAAATCGTTATCACCCAAGCGCAGGTAACCTGGCAGGACGTGGTCGCCGTGGCCCGCGATGGCGCACAGCTTGAGCTGTCGGCGCCGATCTGGGCGCGCATCGAAAACGCGCAGGCCATCGTCCAGCGCATCGTCACCAGCGGTGAACGTGCTTATGGCATCAACACCGGCCTGGGCGCGCTGTGCAACGTCTCGCTGCAGGACGAACAACTCAGCCAGTTGTCGCGCAACACCTTGCTCAGCCACGCTTGCGGCGTGGGTGCAGCGCTGACCAACGAGCAGACCCGCTCGATCATGTGCGCCGCCGTCGTCAACTACAGCCACGGCAAATCCGGCCTGCACCGTCAGGTCGTCGAAGCGCTGCTGGCGTTGCTCAACCGTGGCATCACCCCGCAAGTGCCGTCCCAGGGGTCCGTGGGTTACCTGACCCACATGGCCCACATCGGCATCGCGCTGCTGGGCGTCGGCAATGTCAGCTATCGTGGTCAGGTCGTTAGCGCGCAGCAAGCGCTGGCCGAAGAAGGCCTGCAACCAGTCAAGCTCGGCGCCAAGGACGGTTTGTGCCTGGTCAACGGCACACCGTGCATGACTGGCCTGAGCTGCCTGGCCATTGCCGATGCTACGCGCCTGCTGGAATGGGCCGACGTGATCGGCGCCATGAGCTTTGAAGCCCAACGCGGGCAAATCGACGCCTTCGACGCCGAGATCATCGCGCTCAAGCCGCACCCGGGTATGCAACAGGTCGGAATCAACCTGCGCGCACTGCTCGACGGCAGCGAAGTGATTGCCCAGAGCAAAGGCATTCGTACGCAAGATGCCCTGAGCATCCGCTCGATTCCGCAGGTGCACGGCGCCGCACGCGATCAACTGGTGCATGCGACCAGACAGATCGAAACCGAACTCAACGGCGCCACCGACAACCCGCTGGTGCTGGGCACCGCAGACAAATACCGCGTTGTTTCCCAGGCCAACCCCCATGGCCAGTCCGTGGCAATGGCGGCGGACCTGCTGGCGATTGCCATGGCGGAAATCGGCTCCATCGCCGAGCGTCGCCTGGACCGTTTGATCAACCCGCACGTCAGCGGCCTGCCGGCGTTCCTGGTGGCCAACCCAGGTGTGAACTCCGGGATGATGATCGTGCAATACGTCGCCGCTTCGCTGTGCGCGGAAAACCGTCAACTGGCGCAACCGGCAGTGTTGGATAACTACGTGACGTCGGGCCTGCAGGAAGATCACCTGAGCCTGGGCACCAACGCCGCGCTGAAGCTGCATCGTGCACTGGAAAACTGCACGCAGATCCTCGCCATCGAGTACCTGTTGGCGGCCCAGGCGTTCGAGTTCCTCAAAGAACAACGCTTCGGCACGGGCACCGATGCTGCCTGGCGCCTGCTGCGCGAGCATGTTGCCCCCTACGACCAGGATCGCTGGTTGGCACCGGACATTGCCGCCGCTGCTGCGGTGTTGAAAGACCCGATTTTGCTGCACAACGCTTTTCCAGAACTGAACTGACTTCCACAACACCAGCGTGCCAAGGCGCGGCTCCCTAAAAGGCAGACGCGACGGACAACGGACATCTCCGGAGCGTCTGGTGAGTTAACAACAACTCTCAAAAGGAGCACAAAATGACTGCGCTAAACCTGATTCCCGGCCAACTGAGCCTCGCCCAACTGCGTGACGTCTATCAGCAGCCGGTGAAACTGACCCTCGACCACAGCTCCTCGGCCCAGATTGAAGCCAGCGTTGCCTGCGTGGAGCAGATCCTCGCCGAGAACCGCACCGCTTACGGCATCAACACCGGTTTCGGCCTGCTGGCCTCGACCCGCATTGCCAGCGAAGACCTGGAAAACCTGCAGCGCTCGCTGGTGCTGTCTCACGCCGCCGGTGTCGGTCAGCCGATCAGCGACGAGCTGGTACGCCTGATCATGGTGCTCAAGGTCAACAGCCTGAGCCGTGGTTTCTCCGGCATCCGTCGTGTGGTGATCGATGCGCTGATCGCCCTGATCAACGCCGAGGTTTACCCGCACATTCCATTGAAAGGTTCGGTCGGTGCCTCCGGTGACCTGGCGCCTTTGGCCCACATGTCGCTGGTGCTGCTGGGCGAAGGCAAGGCGCGCTACAAAGGCGAGTGGATGGAAGCCACCGAAGCGCTGAAAGTCGCAGGTCTTGCCCCGCTGACCCTGGCCGCGAAAGAAGGCTTGGCGCTGCTCAACGGCACTCAAGTCTCCACCGCGTTTGCCCTGCGTGGCCTGTTCGAAGGTGAAGACCTGTTCGCCGGTGCCTTGGCGCTGGGCGGCCTGACCGTTGAGGCGGTTCTGGGTTCGCGCTCGCCGTTCGACGCACGCATCCACGCTGCCCGTGGCCAGAAAGGCCAGATCGATGCCGCCGCCGCGTACCGCGACCTGCTGGGCGAGCGCAGCGAAGTCTCCGACTCCCATGAAAACTGCGAAAAGGTCCAGGATCCATACTCCCTGCGTTGCCAGCCGCAAGTCATGGGTGCCTGCCTGACCCAGTTCCGTCAGGCCGCCGAAGTGCTGGCCATCGAAGCCAACGCCGTATCGGACAACCCGTTGGTGTTCGCCGCTGAAGGCGATGTGATCTCCGGTGGTAACTTCCACGCCGAGCCAGTGGCCATGGCCGCTGACAACATGGCGTTGGCCATCGCTGAAATCGGTTCCCTGAGCGAACGCCGTATCTCGCTGATGATGGACAAGCACATGTCGCAACTGCCGCCGTTCCTGGTGGCCAACGGTGGCGTGAACTCCGGTTTCATGATTGCCCAGGTGACTGCGGCGGCACTGGCCAGCGAGAACAAGGCGCTGTCCCATCCGCATTCGGTGGACAGCCTGCCGACTTCCGCCAACCAGGAAGACCACGTATCGATGGCGCCGGCGGCTGGCAAGCGCCTGTGGGAAATGGCCGAGAACACCCGCGGGATTCTCGCCGTGGAATGGCTGGCGGCGGCTCAGGGTCTGGATTTGCGCAACGGTCTGAAGACTTCGCCAAAACTGGAAAAGGCCCGTGCCATTCTGCGTAACGAAGTGCCTTTCTATGAGAAAGACCGCTTCTTCGCGCCGGACATCAATGCGGCGTCTGAGTTGTTGGCTTCGCGTTGCCTGAACGAGCTGATCACGACCAAGCTTTTGCCTAGCCTGTAATGGCCCCTTCGCGAGCAGGCTCGCTCCCACAGGATTCGTGCAATCCTATGTGGGAGCGAGCTCGCTCGCGATTCGATTTAGCGTCGAATAACAATAATTAGGGACGAGAAATGCAACAGGCAGAAAAAGGTTTGAAACGCGGGCTCTCTGCCCGACATATTCGCTTCATGGCGCTGGGGTCGGCGATCGGCACCGGGCTGTTTTATGGATCTGCCTCGGCCATTCAAATGGCCGGGCCTGCGGTACTGCTCGCTTACCTGATTGGTGGCGCGGCGGTGTTCATGGTCATGCGCGCCCTCGGTGAGATGGCGGTGCACAACCCGGTGGCCGGCTCTTTCGGCCAGTACGCCAGCACCTACCTGGGGCCGATGGCGGGCTTCATCCTCGGTTGGACCTACGCATTCGAAATGGTCATCGTCGGCATGGCCGACGTCACCGCGTTCGGTATTTACATGGGCTTCTGGTTCCCGGAGGTTTCCCGCTGGATCTGGGTGCTGGGTGTCGTTTCCATCGTCGGCGGCTTGAATCTGTGCAACGTCAAAGTCTTCGGTGAAATGGAGTTCTGGCTGTCGCTGCTCAAGGTCGCGGCCATCGTCGCGATGATCCTGGGCGGTTTCGGCATCATGTGGTTCGGCATCAGCTCGGCCCCCGGCCAGGCGACCGACATCAGCAACCTCTGGAACCACGGCGGCTTCATGCCCAATGGCATGGGCGGTCTGATTGCTTCGTTCGCAGTGGTGATGTTTGCGTTTGGCGGTATTGAAATCATCGGCGTAACGGCTGGTGAAGCCAAGGACCCGCAGCACGTGCTGCCCCGGGCGATCAATGCCGTACCGTTGCGGATCCTGCTGTTCTACGTGTTGACGATGCTGGTGCTGATGTCGATCTTTCCATGGCAGCAGATCGGCAGCCAGGGCAGCCCGTTCGTGCAGATTTTCGACAAGCTGGGGATCAGCTCGGCGGCCACCATTCTCAATATCGTGGTGATCACGGCGGCGATTTCGGCGATCAACAGTGACATCTTCGGCGCTGGCCGCATGATGTTCGGTCTGGCCCAACAAGGCCATGCGCCCAAGGGCTTCGCCCGCCTGTCGCGCAATGGCGTGCCATGGATGACCGTGGTGGTGATGAGTGCCGCGCTGTTGCTGGGCGTGTTGCTGAACTATCTGATCCCGGAAAACGTGTTCCTGTTGATCGCTTCCATCGCGACCTTTGCCACGGTGTGGGTCTGGCTGATGATTCTGGTGACCCAAGTGGCCATGCGCCGGTCCATGAGCGCCGAGCAGGTTGCACAACTGAAATTCCCGGTACCGCTCTGGCCCTATGCGCCGGCGGCGGCGATTGCCTTCATGCTGTTCATTTTCGGCGTGCTGGGCTATTTCCCGGACACCCAGGCAGCGCTGATCGTCGGCGTGGTCTGGATCGTATTGCTGGTGCTGGCTTACCTGACGTGGGTAAAACCGGCGGCGGGCCAGGCAGCCCTGGTGACACAGGACCCTGTTTTTTCTCATCGATAACCTAATGGAGGCCAAGGATGAAAACTCTCTGGCAACACTGTCACGTCGCAACCATGGCACAAGGCGTCTACTCGATCATCGAGGACGCGGCCATCGTGACGTCAGGAGCGCACATTGAGTGGATCGGCCCGCGCGGTGAATTGCCGGCGGGCGAGTATCCGGCCGTCAATGATTTGAACGGAGCCTGGGTCACACCGGGCCTGATCGACTGCCATACCCATACGGTGTTCGGCGGTAACCGCAGCGGCGAATTCGAGCAGCGCCTGCAAGGCGTCAGCTACGCGCAAATCGCCGCCAGCGGTGGCGGCATCGCCAGCACCGTGCGCGCCACCCGCGCCGCCAGCGAAGATGAATTGTTCGCCAGCGCCAGCAAACGTCTGAAAAGCCTGATGCGTGATGGCGTCACCAGCATCGAAATCAAGTCCGGCTACGGCCTGGACCTGGCCAACGAGCGCAAGATGCTGCGTGTGGCCCGTCGCCTCGGTGCCGAACTACCGGTCAGCGTGCGCAGCACCTGCCTGGCCGCTCACGCCCTGCCGCCGGAATACGTCGATCGCGCCGATGACTACATTGATCACATCTGCGCCGAAATGCTGCCGGCCCTGGCCGCTGAAGGGCTGGTCGACGCGGTGGATGCCTTCTGTGAATACCTGGCGTTCTCCCCGGCGCAGGTCGAGCGTGTATTTATCACCGCCCAGGCACTGGGCCTACCAGTGAAGCTGCACGCCGAGCAGTTGTCGTCGCTGCACGGTTCGAGCCTGGCGGCGCGTTACCACGCATTGTCCGCCGATCACCTGGAGTTCATGACCGAGGACGATGCCATCGCCATGGCCAAGTCCGGTACGGTCGCGGTGCTGTTGCCTGGCGCCTTTTACTTCCTGCGTGAAACCCAATTGCCGCCGATGGACGCCCTGCGCAAGCACGGCGTGAAAATCGCAATCGCCAGCGACCTCAATCCGGGCACCTCGCCGGGACTGTCGTTGCGCCTGATGCTGAACATGGCTTGCACCTGTTTTCGCATGACCCCGGAAGAAGCCCTGGCCGGTGCGACGATTCACGCTGCCACCGCACTGGGCATGGCCGCCACCCATGGTTCGCTGGAGGCCGGCAAGGTTGCGGACTTCGTCGCCTGGCAAATCGATCGCCCGGCCGACCTGTGTTACTGGCTGGGCGGCGACCTGGAAAAACGCGTCGTGCGCCACGGCGTCGAATCAAGTCTGTAGGAGATCTGTTGTGGATAAGGTTCTGAACTTCAAACAAGGCCGCGTACCGCTGCTGATCAGCATGCCCCACGCTGGTGTGCGCTTGACTCCAGCAGTCGAGGCCGGGTTGATCCCGCAAGCCAAGAGTTTGCCGGACACCGACTGGCACATCCCGCAGCTGTACGATTTCGCCGAGGAGCTGGGTGCCAGCACCCTGGCCGCCGAGTACTCGCGGTTCGTCATCGACCTGAACCGGCCATCTGACGACAAGCCACTGTACGTGGGCGCGACCACCGGTCTGTACCCGGCCACGCTGTTCGACGGCGTGCCGTTGTTCCGCGAAGGGCTGGAGCCTTCGAAACAAGAGCGCGCAACCTATCTTGAGCAAATCTGGACGCCATACCACAGCACCTTGCAGCAGGAACTGGCGCGACTGAAAGCCGAGTTCGGCTATGCGCTGCTGTTCGATGCGCATTCGATCCGCTCGATCATCCCGCACCTGTTCGACGGCAAACTGCCGGACTTCAACCTTGGTACCTTCAATGGCGCCAGTTGCGATCCACAGCTTGCGACCCAACTGGAAGCGATCTGCGCGCGTCACGAAAACTACACCCACGTGTTGAACGGACGCTTCAAGGGTGGCCACATCACCCGCCATTACGGCAACCCGGTCGAGAACATCCACGCCGTGCAGCTGGAGCTGGGGCAGTGCACGTACATGGAAGAGTTCGAGCCGTTCCGTTATCGCCCGGACCTGGCGGAGCCGACGCGGGAGGTGCTCAAGGAGTTGCTGCAAGGGTTGCTGGCCTGGGGTGAAAAACACTACGGGCATTAAGGTTTGGTGCGGTCTCTGTAGGAGCGAGCTTGCTCGCGAAAAACGTCAGGTCAACGTGTGCATTCAGGCAGTCCGCGTCATCGTTGTCCTCCATCGCGAGCAAGCTCGCTCCTACAAGTCGCCACCGTGCAAAACACGGTCGCCACAGGTCGCTTCTACCGCTCGTCTGCTGCGTAATGTTCTGGCCACGGTGCACAAAGACACCGCCCCGACAATAATCCGCTGCCGCACGAGAATGCTCTCTATGACAAGCCTCAAAGGTCTGTTCACCCGCTGTCTCTCAATCTTCTGCGGCACCGCTCTGTTGAGCGCCGGCGCCATGGCCGCGGACGATGCTTCCTGCAAAACCGTGCGCATGGGCGTGGTCAACTGGACCGATGTGATCGCCACCAGTGGCATGGCGGATGTGCTGCTCAACGGTCTTGGCTACGAAAGCAGGCAAACCAGCGCCGTGCAGCAAATCATCTTCGCCGGCATCCGCGACAAGCGCCTGGACATCTTCCTCGGTTACTGGAAACCGGCGATGGATAAAAACATCGCACCGTTCGTGGCTGCCAATCAGGTCAAGGTCATGGACAAACCGAGCCTGGCCGATGCCCAGGCCACCCTCGCGGTCCCGGACTATGTGGCAGCGGCCGGACTGAAAACCTTCGCCGACATCGCCAGATTCAAGGATCAGCTCGGCGGCAAGATCTACGGCATCGAGCCGGGCAGCGGCGCGAACACCACGATCAAGACCATGATCGAGACCAATCACTTCGGCCTGAAGGATTTCAAACTGATCGAGTCCGGTGAGGCCGGGATGCTGGCGGCCGTGCAGCGGGCGGTGAATCGCAAGGAATTCGTGGTGTTCGTCGGCTGGACCCCGCACCCGATGAACATCAACATGAAGATCGACTATCTGACCGGCAGTGAAGACGTGTACGGGCCGAATGAAGGTGCTGCGACCGTTTCCACCGTAACCGCGCCGGATTACGCCCAGCGTTGCCCGAACGTCAATCGCCTGCTGGAAAACCTCACGTTCAGCGCTGCTCAGGAAAGCCAGTTGATGGTGCCGATCATGGAGCGCCAGACAGCTCAGGATGTCGCGAAAAAATGGCTGCGTGACCATCCAGAAGACTTGCAGCGCTGGCTGGCGGGTGTCAACAGTTTCGATGGCAAGGATGGCGTGGCGACGGTTCAGGCCAGTCTGAAGAACTGACCCTCGTCTGTTCTGCGCAAACCTGTAGGAGTGAGCCTGCTCGCGATAGCGGTAGGACATTCAGAATTGATGTCGACTGACGCGCCGCCATCGCGAGCAGGCTCGCTCCTACAGGGGGATCTCACCCACTTTCCTGAACGGGCACCAGGCTCATGGCTCCTTACCCGCTTTCCGAGCAAATGACGGCTTTCGTCGAGAAAACCGTCAGTTTCAACAGCACCGACAGCAGTATCACCGGGTTGCGCCAGGCCTACAGCGAGATGTGCCGGGCGTTTACCCCGGCACGCCCCGCCGGGTTGTCTGTGGTTGAATTCGAGTTGGCCGGTGTTGCTGTTCGTTCCTATCAACCACCGGCCAGTGGTGCGTCGTGCATCGTTTACCTGCATGGCGGTGGCTGGGTGGTGGGGGACCTGGATTCCCACGATTTCATCTGCGCCGAATTGGCATCGACGCTTGGTGTGCTGGTGATCGCCGTCGATTACCGCCGGGCGCCGGAGCATCCGTTTCCTGCTGCGTTCGATGATTGCCTGAAGGTCTGGCGAGCACTGCGCACCAGGCCATTTCAACTCGATCCTGCGCGCATGCTGGTGGCCGGCGACAGTGCCGGTGGCAACCTCGCGGCGGCGTTGTGCCTGGCGCTGCGCGATGCCGGCGAGCCGCTGCCGTGTGCGCAGGTTCTGATCTATCCGGGGTTGGGCGGCGATCACCGCCTGCCGTCGCGCAGTGAGTGCATCGACGCGCCGTTACTCAGCAGCAGTGACGTCGATTGCTATCACGCGCTTTACCTGCAAGGCACCCGCCATCCGAACGCCTACGCCATGCCATTGCTCGCCACGGATTTCAGCGGACTGCCACCGGCATGGATCGCCGTGGCGCAATTCGACCCGTTGCGCGATGACGGCGTGCTGTATGCCGAGCGACTGAAGGCTGCGGGCGTGGCTGCCACGCTATATGTCGGCGAGGGTTTGGTTCATGGCTGTTTGCGGGCCCGCGGGCAGGTGGCCGAGGTCGATTCGCTGTACGAAACCTTGTTCGGATATCTGGCGGCGAAACTCTGACTTCGCACGGGCATGCTCATTGACGTAATTCGGGTTTATGATGCCGGACGGCAGAATAATAGAAGTCCCCCCAGGGATGACCTTGACCCCTTACGGAGTGCGCAATGCAGACTTTGTACCCACAGATCAAACCCTACGCCCGGCACGATCTGGCCGTCGATGCGACCCACACCCTGTACGTCGACGAAAGCGGTTCACCGGAAGGTTTGCCCGTGGTGTTCATCCATGGTGGTCCCGGTGCCGGATGTGATGCCCAGAGTCGTTGCTTCTTCGATCCCAATCTCTATCGCATTGTCACGTTCGATCAGCGCGGTTGCGGTCGCTCCACCCCCCACGCCAGCCTGGAAAACAACACCACCTGGGATCTGGTCGCCGACCTTGAGCGAATTCGCCAGCACCTGGGCATCGACAAATGGGTGCTGTTTGGCGGCTCATGGGGTTCGACCCTGGCGCTGGCCTACGCACAAACCCATCCTGAGCGTGTACACGGTCTGATCCTGCGCGGGATCTTTCTCTGCCGTCCGCAGGAAATCGAATGGTTCTACCAGTCCGGCGCGAGCCGCCTGTTCCCCGATTACTGGCAGGACTACATCGCGCCGATCCCTCTGGACGAGCGCGGTGACTTGCTTACCGCGTTCCACAAGCGTCTGGTCGGTAACGACCAGATTGCCCAGATGCACGCGGCCAAGGCCTGGTCCACCTGGGAGGGCCGCACCGCGACCCTGCGTCCCAACCCGCTGGTGGTCGATCGTTTCTCCGAGCCACAACGTGCATTGTCGATTGCCCGCATCGAATGCCACTACTTCAGCAACCACGCCTTCCTGGAGCCGAACCAGTTGATCCGCAACATGGACAGGATCGCCCATTTGCCCGGCGTGATCATCCATGGCCGCTATGACGTGATCTGCCCGCTGGATAACGCCTGGGAACTGCATCAAGCCTGGCCGAACAGCGAACTGCAGGTCATCCGCGATGCCGGCCATGCCGCTTCCGAACCGGGCATCACCGACGCGCTGGTGCGCGCCGCCAATCTGATGGCCCGGCGACTGCTTGACCTGCCGCCTGAAGAAGCATGAAGGGCCTGTTGCAACGGGTGCGCGGCGCGCGGGTCGAGGTCGCGGGCGAAGTCGTAGGTGCCGTCGATCAGGGATTGCTGGTCCTGGTAGCCGTCGAGCCCGACGACACGCGGGCCAGCGCCGACAAACTTCTCAATAAGCTGCTTAACTATCGGGTGTTCAGTGACGCTGAGGGCAAGATGAATCTGTCCCTGGCGGATGTGGGTGGCGGGCTGCTGCTGGTCTCTCAGTTCACTCTGGCTGCCGATACTAAAAACGGGCTGCGTCCGAGTTTCTCGACCGCGGCCCCTCCGGCGCTGGGCGAGGAGTTATTCGACTATTTATTAAGCAAAGCGAAACAGGTGCATGGCACTGTGGCATCAGGTAGATTCGGCGCGGATATGCAGGTGCACCTGGTCAATGACGGCCCGGTAACCTTCCTGTTACAGACCTGAAAGCGTTTGAAACAAGTTTTTACGCTCAATTCGACTGAAAACAGGACTTTTTCGCGATAAATACTTTGTTACCCCTGATGCGTTGTAACGCGGCCTACTAGATAATCGCGCGCTACGGGGATCAGCGTTCGTTGGTCCATTTTGACTTAGGTAGAGAATTGTCCGGATCCGATTGGGGAATCATTTCGCCCCAGCGGAGTCGGAACAATGCTCGCCAACTTGGCAAGAGTGGTTTGCAAGGGCGGTTTTTTCATACCGTACTCCGAGCAGACCCTTTAACTGGCCGTTGGTTTTTTGATCTGTTTTCGGCGAGGGTTGCTCGTGATTGTTAGTCCCTGTAATGCACCAAAATTGTCTGCCAAACGGTTACGCAGCGCCCTGGTAGCGGGCTCTGCACTGCTCTGCCTGCTCAGCGCCGGCCAGCTTTGGGCATTCAGTCTGGATGATGTATCGGTCAAGGCAAAAGAGCTGGCCGCGCAGAAATACGAAGCGCCGCGCAGTAACCTGCCGAACGAATTCCGCGACATGAAATTCGCGGACTATCAGAAAATTCGTTTTCTGACGGAAAAAGCCGAATGGGCTGATCAGAAGACGCCGTTCAAGCTGTCCTTCTATCACCAGGGCATGCATTTCGATACGCCGGTGAAAATCAACGAAATCACCGCGAACACCGTCGAAGAGATCAAATACGACCCGAGTCGCTTCGACTTCGGCGACTTGCAGTTCGATCCCAAGGCCACCGAACAACTGGGTTATGCCGGTTTCCGTGTGCTGTACCCGATCAACAAGGCTGACAAGCAAGACGAAATCATGACCATGCTCGGCGCGAGCTACTTCCGCGTCGTCGGCAAGGGGCACGTCTATGGCTTGTCCGCTCGCGGCATGGCGCTTGATACCGCGTTGCCGTCCGGCGAAGAGTTCCCGCGTTTCCGCGAATTCTGGGTTCAGCAGCCCAAGCCAGGCGACAAGCATCTGGTGATCTTCGCCCTGCTCGACTCTCCGCGTGCTACCGGTGCCTATCGCCTGATCCTGCGTCCGGGCAGCGATACCATCGTCGACGTCAAGGCGAAGATGTTCCTGCGTGACAAGGTCGGCAAGCTGGGTATCGCCCCGTTGACCAGCATGTACCTGTTCGGCGCCAACCAGCCGTCGAAGGTACTGAACTACCGTCGCGAACTGCACGACTCCAGCGGTCTGGCGATCCATGCCGGCAACGGCGAGTGGATCTGGCGTCCGCTGAACAACCCGAAACACCTGGCCGTGAGCAACTTCAGCGTGGAAAACCCGCGCGGATTCGGTCTGCTGCAACGTGGCCGCGACTTCAGCCACTACGAAGACCTCGACGATCGCTACGACAAGCGCCCAAGCGCCTGGATCGAGCCGAAGGGTGACTGGGGCAAGGGCACTGTCGACCTGGTCGAGATTCCGACCGCCGACGAAACCAACGACAACATCGTTGCCTTCTGGAACCCGGAAAAATTGCCGGAACCTGGCCAACCGCTTGATGTCGCTTATCGTATGCACTGGACCATGGACGAAGAGACGATTCATGCGCCGGACAGCGCCTGGGTCAAACAGACCCTGCGCTCCACCGGTGACGTCAAACAGTCCAACCTGATTCGTCAGCCGGACGGCAGCGTTGCCTACCTGGTGGACTTCGAAGGCCCGTCCCTGGCGGCATTGCCTGCCGATGCGGAGGTCCGCAGCCAGGTCAGCGTCGGCGACAATGCCGAACTGGTGGAAAACAGCGTGCGTTTCAACCCTGAAACCAAGGGCTGGCGCCTGACCCTGCGGATGAAGATCAAGGATCCGGGCAAGTCCACCGAGATGCGTGCCGCGCTGGTGCAGAACATAGTGCCTGCGGACCTGGCCAAGACTTCGATTCCGTCGTCGAACTCGTCGGTTGCCAAGGCCGACAAGGTTGCCGCCAAGCAACAGGAGAAAGCAGACAAGGAAGCCAAGCAAGTGGAGGCCAAGCAGGCCGAAGCGAAGCCTGCTGCAGATGCCAAGGACAAGGCCAATCAAGACGCCAAGCAGCCTGCCGCTGCCGACGCGGCCCCAGCCACACCGGAATCGGCGCCGACTGAAGAAGTCCTGACCGAAACCTGGAGCTATCAGTTGCCTGCCGATGAGTAACTCTCAAGTACGGCCAGAAACTCTTTCCGAGTATCTGGCGCATCTGCCGATGACCGACCAGCAGCGCGCGGAACTCGCGGGCTGCCAGTCTTTCAGCGAATTGCACGAACGCCTGTCGTCATCGACGTTCGACGCCCCGACCGAAGCCGCTCAGGCTTCGGTCGGCAAACGCCTGACCCTGAGCACCGCCGAGGAGCTGCAAGACGCGGAAATGCTGGCACTCGACGCCAACGGCCGGGTCTGCCTCAAGGCGACCCCGCCGATCCGGCGGACCAAGGTCGTGCCGGAGCCGTGGCGCACCAACATTCTGGTGCGTGGCTGGCGCCGGATGACCGGTCGTACCAATCCGCCGAAGCCGCCGAAGGACGAGCGGGTGTTGCCTGCTGCGCGCTGGCGCACCGTGGGTTCGATCCGTCGCTACATTCTGTTGCTGCTGATGCTCGGTCAGACCATCGTCGCCGGCTGGTACATGAAAGGCATCATGCCGTACCAGGGCTGGTCGTTCGTCGACCTCGACGAAGTGCTGCACCAACCGCTGCTGCAAACCGCCACGCAAGTGCTGCCGTATGCCTTGCAGACCAGCATTCTGATCCTGTTCGGGATTCTGTTCTGCTGGGTCTCGGCCGGTTTCTGGACCGCACTGATGGGCTTCCTCGAACTGCTCACCGGCCATGATAAATACCGTATCTCCGGTAAAAGTGCCGGCAACGAGCCGATTCCAAAGGATGCGCGCACCGCCCTGGTGATGCCGATCTGCAACGAAGACGTGCCACGGGTATTCGCCGGTCTGCGCGCGACTTTCGAGTCTGTCGCGGCCACGGGTGACCTGGACCGCTTCGACTTCTTCGTCCTCAGCGACAGTAATGACGCCGATATCTGTGTCGCCGAGCAACAGGCCTGGCTGGATGTCTGCCGCGAAGCCGGGGGCTTCGGCAAGATCTTCTATCGCCGTCGTCGTCGTCGCGTAAAACGTAAAAGCGGCAACCTCGATGACTTCTGCCGTCGTTGGGGCGGTGACTACAAGTACATGGTCGTACTCGATGCCGACTCCGTGATGAGCGGCGAGTGCCTGACCAGTCTGGTGCGCCTGATGGAAGCCACGCCGGACGCCGGGATCATCCAGACCGCGCCACGTGCGTCGGGCATGGACACCCTGTATGCGCGCATGCAGCAGTTCGCCACTCGTGTGTATGGCCCGTTGTTCACCGCCGGCCTGCACTTCTGGCAACTGGGCGAGTCGCACTACTGGGGCCACAACGCGATCATCCGCATGAAGCCGTTCATCGATCACTGCGCCCTGGCGCCGTTGCCGGGTAAAGGCGCGTTCTCCGGCGCGATCCTGTCCCACGACTTCGTTGAAGCCGCGCTGATGCGCCGTGCCGGTTGGGGCGTGTGGATTGCCTACGATCTGCCGGGCAGCTACGAAGAACTGCCGCCGAACCTGCTGGACGAACTCAAGCGCGACCGTCGCTGGTGCCACGGCAACCTGATGAACTTCCGCCTGTTCCTGGTCAAGGGCATGCACCCGGTGCACCGCGCGGTGTTCCTGACCGGTGTGATGTCCTACCTGTCGGCGCCGTTGTGGTTCTTCTTCCTGGTGTTGTCGACCGCGCTGCTGGCGGTCAACACGCTGATGGAGCCGCAGTACTTCCTCGAACCGCGCCAGCTCTACCCGTTGTGGCCACAATGGCACCCGGACAAGGCGATTGCGCTGTTCTCGACCACCATCGTGCTGCTGTTCCTGCCGAAACTGTTGAGCATCATCCTGATCTGGGCCAAGGGTGCGAAAGAGTTCGGCGGCAAGTTCAAGGTGACCCTGTCGATGCTGCTGGAGATGCTGTTCTCCATGCTGCTGGCGCCGGTGCGGATGATCTTCCACACCCGTTTTGTCCTCGCTGCGTTCCTTGGCTGGGCCGCGACCTGGAACTCGCCGCAACGTGACGACGACTCCACACCGTGGAGCGAAGCGGTCAAGCGCCACGGCCCGCAAACCCTGCTGGGCTTCTTCTGGGCCATGCTGGTGATCTGGCTGAACCCGAGCTTCCTGTGGTGGCTGGTGCCGATCGTCGGTTCGTTGATGCTGTCGATCCCGGTGTCGGTGATCTCCAGCCGCGTTGGCCTGGGCCTCAAGTCCCGTGACGAGAGCCTGTTCCTGATCCCTGAGGAATACAATCCGCCGCAGGCGTTGCTGGCCACCGACCAGTACACCCACGAAAACCGCTGGCACGCGCTGAACGACGGCTTCGTCCGTTCGGTGGTCGATCCACAGCAGAACGCCCTGGCGTGCTCGTTGGCGACCTCGCGGCACAATCAGGCCGAGCCGATCGAATGGCTGCGGATCGAGCGGGTGCGCCACGCGATGAAAGTCGGACCTGAAGGCCTGACCAACAACGAGCGTGTGCAACTGCTGAGTGATCCGGTGGCCTTGGCCCGCCTGCATGAGCAGGTCTGGAGCGAAGGCCATGCCGAGTGGCTGGATGCATGGCGCAAGTCGGTCAAGGCCGACCCCCACGCGCCGTTGCTGCCGCTCAAGCCGATGAGTGTGCAGCCTCAGGTGGCATAATGAAAAAACCCGCGAAAGCGGGTTTTTTTATGGCTTCAAAAGTTATACCGAGTCGCTCCCATCGCGAGCAGGCTCGCTCCCACAGGGGGTAGTGCCTGGCACAGATATTATGCTCGAGCAGGTCAGTGTGGGAGCGGGCCTGCCCGCGAAGGCATCACCTCGGTCTTTAGTAGGCCGAGGCATGCGCATCACCTCAAATCTTGAATCTGCCCACCAGCATCTGCAAATGCGTCCCCAGCCGCGCCAGCTCAACGCTGGAGGCTGCGGTCTCCTCACTGGCTGCCGAGGTCTGATCCGACACATCCCGCACGTTCAGCACGCTGCGGTTGATCTCTTCAGCCACGGCGCTTTGCTGTTCGGCGGCAGCGGCGATCTGCTGGTTCATCGCCTGAATCGCCGAGACGGTGCGGGTGATGCTTTCCAGTGAGCCGCCGGCGCGGCGGGTCAGTTCGACACTGCTGTCGGTCAGGTTGCGGCTGTTGTCCATAATGGTCGCCACTTGCTGCGTGCCGCTTTGCAGGCCGACGATCAGCTCTTCGATCTCTTCGGTGGACTTCTGGGTGCGCTGGGCCAGGCTGCGGACTTCGTCTGCCACCACGGCAAAACCACGCCCGGCTTCACCGGCGCGAGCGGCTTCAATCGCCGCATTGAGCGCCAGCAGGTTGGTTTGCTGGGCCACGGATTTGATCACGTCCAGCACGCTGCCGATCTTGTCGCTTTCGCGCTGGAGTTCGCCCATGGCAGCGGTGGAGTGGCCGACTTCCTTGGCCAGGCGTTCGATCTGGGCGATGGCTTCACCCACCACTTTGTCGCCCTCGCGGGCCTGCTGGTCGGCGGCGACGGCGGCTTCGGAGGCCTCTTCGGCGTTACGCGCGACTTCCTGCACGGTGGCGGCCATTTCGTTCATGGCAGTGGCAACCTGATCGGTCTCGACCTTCTGGCTGTTGACCCCGGCGCTGGTCTGTTCGGTGACGGCGGACAACTCTTCGGCGGCACTGGCAATCTGCGTGACGCCATCGCTGATGCCGCCGATCAGTTCGCGTAGACCCTGGGTCATGCTCTGCATGGCACGCTGCAACTGGCCGAGTTCGTCGCGGCGCTGCGACGTCAGGTTGTGGGTCAGGTCGCCACTGGCGACGCGCTCGGCGACGGCCAGGGTCTGGTTCAACGGAATGATGATTTGCCGGGTGATCGCCCAAGCGGCCAGCAGGCCGAAAGCGATGGCCAGCACAGTGGCGAGGGTCAGCATGTTCTTGGCATGGGCGGCGTCGGTGTCACGCACGACGGTTTGCGAGACGGTGAGTTTCTGGCTCATGCCCGACAGGATGTCGCCTTGGGCAGACATGCGTACCAGGGCCTTGGCGCTGGCCACCTGGGAGTCGCGGAACTGGCTGACAGCGGCGCGGTAGGCCTTCAGCGAATCAGTCGCCTGTTGCAGGTTGGCGATGTGTTCTTCAGGCAGTTTGGCCGGCAGGCTCTCGAGGTTCTTCAGGGCGTTGTCGATCGCGTCGAGGGCCGGTTGTTCGGCCTCGCTCTTGCCGCTGTAGGTGTAGCCACGTACCTGGAAACGCGCCTGCTGGATCAGTTTGCTCAGGTCGATCACGCTATTGAAGGCGGTCACGCTATCACCTTGCAGCATGGATTTTTCCACTTCGGCGACGCGGGCCACAGCGTTGTCGGCGGTGGCGCCGAGTTTGCTGCGGGCGTCTTCACGCTGGGCGCCGGCCTGGGTCATGTCGCTGAAGGCACGGCGGTATTCGGCGACAGCGGCCAGTTGTTGATCGACCATGGCCGTATCAGCCGGTTGCTCGATCAGGCCGCGGGCGGTCTGCAGGCCGCTTTCGAGTTTGCCCAACAGATCGTTGACGGCACCGGGACCTTGTTCGCCGCGACGCATCTCGTAATCCAGGCGAGCGATGCGCAGGTCCTTGGTCAGGTCGTTGAGACTGGCGATGAACCCCAGTTTATCGCCACGGCTGGTCACACCGCTCAGGCCGCTCCAGCCGGTGAAGGTGATCAGCAGGGTCAGTAACAGCACCAGGCCGAAGCCGATCCCCAGCTTGCGTTTGACGCTGACGTTTCCCAGACTCTCGGCTAGCCATTGATACATGCTGAAACTCCCCCGGACCGCAATTTGGTTTTATGGGGATGTATCGGCAGGAGGGCGCGGTTCTGTAGGCGTCGCCCGATGGATGGGCGAATGATGACGTGTAGGAGCGAGCCTGCTCGCGATGGCGGCGGATCAGCCGACATTGATGTGGCTGGTACACCGCCATCGCGAGCAGGCTCGCTCCTACAGGGAATGTGGCCTGGATCTAGAAAAGTCGGGCCAGCAGGGCGGTCACGGCGGTTTCGACCCGCAGAATGCGCTCGCCCAGTTGCACCGGTTGCAGGCCGGACTTGCCCAGCAGGTCGATCTCGTAGGGAATCCAGCCACCTTCGGGGCCGATGGCCAGGGTCACCGGTTCGCTGAGTGCGCGAGGGCAGGGCGGATAATTGCCCGGATGCCCCACCAGGCCGAGGGTACCGTCGGTGATCGCCGGCAAACGGTCTTCGACGAAGGGTTTGAAGCGCTTCTCGATGACGACTTCCGGCAGCACGCTGTCCCGTGCCTGTTCGAGGCCGAGGATCAACTGCTTGCGAATCGCCTCGGGCTCCAGGAACGGGGTCTGCCAGAAGCTCTTCTCGACGCGATAGCTGTTGACCAGCACGATCCGTGGTACACCCATGGCCGCCACGGTCTGGAACACCCTGCGCAGCATCTTGGGCCGTGGCAGGGCCAATACCAGGGTCAATGGCAGCTTGGCCGGTGGCGGCTGGTCAAGGGTGACGCGCAATTGGGCTTCGTCGGCGTCCAGGCGCAGCACTTCGGCCGAACCCATCAGCCCGCCGATCCGTCCGACGCGCATGCTGTCGCCCACTTCACAGCGGTGGACTTCCTGCATGTGCGTCAACCGGCGATCACGCAGGATCACCTGGTCGGCCGCAATGAAATCGGCTTCTTCGAGCAGCAGCAGGTTCACGGTTGAGTCGCTGGCGGCTGGTCGTTGTGGTCGTCAGCCGGTTGGTCGTCCGGATGTTCGCCACGTTTGCTGATCAGGCTGCCAAACAGGATGCCGATCTCGAACAGCAACCACATCGGCACGGCCAGCAGGGTCTGCGAGAAGATGTCCGGCGGCGTCAGGATCATGCCGACCACGAAGCAGCCGATGATTACGTACGGGCGGATTTTCTTCAGGTATTTGACGTCGACTACGCCGATCCACACCAGCAGCACTACGGCCACCGGGATTTCGAACGCCACGCCAAAAGCGAAGAACAGCGTCATGACGAAATCGAGGTAGCTGGTGATGTCGGTCATCATTTCCACGCCGGCCGGAGTGGCGGAGGCGAAGAACTTGAAGATCAGCGGGAACACCAGGAAGTAGGCGAAGGCCATGCCGGTGTAGAACAAAAAGATGCTGGAGACCAGCAAGGGCACGGCAATGCGTTTTTCATGCTTGTACAGGCCGGGGGCGATGAAACCCCAGATCTGATGCAGGATCACCGGGATGGCCAGGAACAGCGAGACCATCATCGTCAGTTTCAGTGGCGTCAGGAACGGCGACGACACATCGGTGGCAATCATCGTCGCGCCGACCGGCAGGTACTGGCGCAGCGGTGTGGAGACGAAGGTGTAGATCTGCTGGGTGAAGGCGAACAGACCGGCGAAGATGATGAAAATCGCCGCTACGCAGCGCAGCAGTCGGGTACGCAACTCGGTGAGGTGCGAAACCAGCGGCATGTGCTGGTCGTTTTCGGGAAGGTCGCTCATGGGGCTCGCGGCGGCAGTGTTGGGTCATGAGGGGCCGGCGCAACGGGCGCAGCCGCAGGTGTAACGGGTTCAACCGGAGTTGCTGCAACAACAGGTGCAGGTTCGACAGGCGCTACAACGGGAGCAGGTGTCGGGTCGACAGCAGCGGCAGGCGCATGAATCGTCTGCTCTCCCACATGCTCCACCGGCGTCGGCTCCTGCTGGGTCGGCGTGAAGATTTTCCGCGCCTCCTGCTCAAGCGACAGGATGTGCTCGTTGTGCAGTTGCCGACGAATCTCGTCGGCACCGATTTCACGTTCAACTTCCTGTTTGATCGCGTTGAAGCTGCGCTTCAGACGCCCGACCCACAGGCCAGCGGTGCGCGCAGCGCCCGGCAAGCGCTCGGGGCCCAGCACCAGCAGGGCGACGAGGCCGACGAGCAGCAGTTCAGAGAAGCTGATACCAAACATTAGTCAGTGCTCACACGTCTTTGCGGATCGGCTCTTCGACTTTCTGTGCCTGCACGTCGATGGTGTGCGGCTGGTTCACCGAGGCCTGTGGCTGTACCGGTGGCACCGGTTGGGCCGGGTTCGCATTCGGGTCAGCCGGTTTTTCGTCGTCGTTCATGGCTTTCTTGAAACCCTTGATCGATTCGCCGACGTCAGTGCCGAGGTTTTTCAGTTTCTTGGTGCCGAACACCAGTACCACGACAACCAGGATGACGATCCAGTGTTTCCAGTCAAAAATGCCCATGCTGCTGCTCCTCTCTAATCGTTATTCAGGCGGACGGGCGCGAGGCTTTCTCGGCGTGTCCGGAGAGACCGAAGCGACGGTCCAGTTCATCGAGTACAGCCTGTGGATGCTGCCCCAATTGGGCGAGCATGACCATGCTGTGGAACCACAGATCGGCGGTTTCGTAGATCACATCGCTGCAGTCGCCGCTGACGGCGGCATCCTTGGCGGCAATGATGGTTTCGACCGACTCTTCGCCGACTTTTTCCAGAATCTTGTTCAAGCCCTTGTGGTACAGGCTGGCGACATACGAGCTGTCGGCGGCGGCGCCTTTGCGCTCTTCCAGTACTTCGGCCAGACGGGTCAGTGTGTCACTCATGTGTGTGCCCTGCGCAGTAGATGGCGTGCGGATCTTTGAGCACCGGGTCGACCGTTGTCCAGTCGCCGTTTTCAAAGACGCGGTAGAAGCAGCTCTGGCGGCCGGTATGGCAGGCGATGCCGCCGATCTGCTCGACCATCAGGATGATGACGTCGGCGTCGCAGTCCAGGCGCATCTCGTGCAGGGTTTGCACATGGCCGGACTCTTCGCCCTTGCGCCACAGCTTGCCACGGGAACGTGACCAGTAAATGGCGCGGTTCTCGGCAGCGGTCAGTTCCAGTGCTTCGCGGTTCATCCAGGCCATCATCAGGACGCGCCCGGTCTTGTGATCCTGGGCAATCGCCGGCACCAGGCCGTCGGCGTCCCACTTGATCTCGTCCAGCCAGTTTTTCATCTTCGACTCCGACAGCGGGCTCGACCCTTCAATAGTCGAGCTCAGGCGTTGAAACAGTGTGCCAGTCGTTCACACAACTGGCTATCGGCGCACGACCAGATACAAGCCGACCGCCATCATGATGCCGGCCGGCCAGTAAGCCAACTGGTTCAGCGGGCCGCCAGCGGCAAGGATTGCGCCTCCGGCCAGGTGGGCCGTGCCGAGCAGGCGCAGGAACCAGTCATCGCGGCGTCGATGCCAAGCTGGCGGCGGGTCGTAGGCGTGGGGTTGGGACATGCGTTCGAGCAGGTCGCGGGCCATGTTGGCCAGGTGCGGGATCTGTTCGAACTGGCTATGCACGTTGCCGAGCAGGGCTTTGGGGCTGACCCGCTCGCGCATCCAGCGTTCGAGGAATGGCTGCGCGGTGTTCCACAGGTCGAGGTCCGGGTACAGCTGGCGGCCGAGGCCTTCGATGTTCAGCAGGGTCTTCTGCAGCAGCACGAGCTGCGGCTGCACTTCCATGTTGAAGCGTCGCGCGGTCTGGAACAGGCGCATCAGCACCTGGCCGAAGGAAATATCCTTCAGCGGTTTTTCGAAGATCGGCTCGCACACCGTGCGGATCGCGGCTTCGAATTCGTTGAGTTTGGTTTCCGCCGGCACCCAGCCCGAATCGATGTGCAACTGCGCCACGCGACGGTAATCGCGCTTGAAGAAGGCGAACAGGTTGCGCGCCAGGTAATCCTGGTCTTCCGGGGTCAGGCTGCCGACGATGCCGCAGTCGATGGCGATGTACTGCGGGCTCCACGGATTCACGGTGCTGACGAAAATATTGCCCGGGTGCATGTCGGCGTGGAAGAAGCTGTCGCGGAACACCTGGGTGAAGAAAATCTCCACGCCGCGTTCGGCGAGCATTTTCATGTCGGTACGCTGGTCGGCCAGGGTCGCCAGATCGGTAACCTGAATGCCGTAGATGCGTTCCATTACCAGCACTTTCGGCCGACACCAGTCCCAATGGACTTGCGGTACGTACAGCAGCGGCGAGCCGTCGAAATTGCGCTTCAACTGGCTGGCGTTGGCTGCTTCGCGCAGCAGATCGAGTTCGTCGTAGATGGTTTTTTCGTAATCGCTGACCACGTCCACCGGGTGCAGCAGGCGCGCATCGGCCGAGAGTTTTTCGGCGGCGCGAGCGAGGATGAACAGCCATGCCAGGTCCTGGGCGATCACCGGTTTGAGACCAGGGCGGATCACCTTGACCACGACTTCTTCACCGGTTTTCAGTTGCGCGGCATGCACCTGCGCCACTGAGGCCGAGGCCAGCGGTTCGACATCGAAACGGCTGAACACTTCGCTGATTTTCTTGCCGAGTTGTTCTTCGATCAGCTTCACCGACACTTGCGAGTCGAACGGCGGAACGCGGTCCTGCAGCTTCATCAGTTCGTCGGCGATGTCTTCGGGCAACAGGTCGCGGCGGGTGGACAGGATCTGTCCGAACTTGATGAAAATCGGCCCCAGGTCCTGCAACGCCAGGCGCAAGCGCGCGCCACGGCTCAGGTCCAGGGTCTTGCGCGGGAACCAGCGCCACGGCAGGACATAACGCAGCGCCCGCAGGAACCAGGGCAGTGGCAGGGCGAACAGCAGGTCATCGAGGCGGTAGCGGATCACGACGCGCTGGATGCGCAACAAACGGCGGACGGCAAGCAGCTTCATGCGTTATCGCTTGGGTCGAGGGATCGGGAAAGGCGCTCGAAACGCGCCTCGAGACGTTCCAGATCAAGCTTGATCTGGTCCAGTTCACTGAATCGGGCTTCGGCTTCGCGCTGACCGACCAGGGTGCGCGACTCTTCGGCCAGGTACTCGCCCAGGTTCTGGCCCAGGCTGGCAAAGCCTTGCTGATACCAGCGGGCGCGGCTGCGCAGGTGACCGCCGACCAGTTGCGTGGCCACAGGGCCCAGCACGCGTGCGAGTTCGTACTCCCAGTCCAGCTCCAGGTCCTGGAGGATCGCCGCCAGTTCCAGCAGCACGCCGCTGTCGCCGTCGAGTTCGACTTCAGGGGTGTGCAGAACAGAAGTCTTGTCCTTGCTCATGGCCAGTTTCAGCAGGCTCGAAGCCGGTGCACGCAAGGTGCAGTCGGCGCCGGTTTCCCACTGGGAAGCGAGCATCAGGCCATCGTCGCTGGGCAGGATGAACAGTTGCAGCGCCGGGCTGCGGCAATCGACGGCAATCACTTTGCCGGTCAAATGCGCCAGCCGCGGCAGCGCCGTGCTGTCGAGACGCAGCACCCGGTTCAGGCCGAGTTCAACGCTGGCGAGCAGGCCGGCGAGCAGCATCAGGGCTTGATGCCACGGTGCAGGGCGACGATGCCTGCGGTCATGTTGTGATAGGTCACGCGGTCGAAACCGGCCTCGACCATCATCGACTTCAGGGTTTCCTGATTCGGGTGCATGCGGATCGATTCGGCCAGGTAGCGATAGCTTTCCGAGTCGTTGGTGATCAGCTTGCCCATCAGCGGCATGAAGGCGAACGAGTAGGCGTCGTAGGCCTTGGACATCAGCGCGTTGGTCGGCTTGGAGAACTCCAGCACCAACAAGCGGCCGCCAGGCTTGAGCACGCGCAGCATCGAGCGCAGCGCATCTTCCTTGTGGGTCACGTTGCGCAGGCCGAAGGCGATGGTCACGCAGTCGAAATGGTTGTCCGGGAACGGCAGTTTTTCCGCATCGGCCTGGACGAATTCAACGTTGCCGGACACACCGAGGTCCAGCAGGCGGTCACGACCGACCTTGAGCATGGATTCGTTGATGTCGGCCAACACGACCTGGCCGGTCGGGCCTACCAGATGCGAGAACTTGCGGGTCAGATCGCCGGTACCGCCGGCGATATCCAGCACGCGGTTGCCGGTGCGCACGCCCGACAGCTCGATCGCGAAACGCTTCCACAGACGGTGCATGCCGCCCGACAGAAGGTCGTTCATCAGGTCGTACTTGGCGGCTACCGAATGGAAGACCTCAGCGACTTTTTCCGCTTTCTGGCTTTCCGGAACGTTTTTGAAGCCGAAGTGAGTGGTGGGTTCGGCATCGCTGCCTTTGCGCTGATCAGTCATATCGCTGTCACCAAAAGAGAATGCGCGACATTCTAATCCCCAAGGCATGCTTTGTCTTGGCAAGGCTGAAGGTAAGATGGGTATCCATCGGGACGTTTTGACGCAGCAGGGGTCAAGATGCCTCGGGAAAGCATTCATAAAGCAGGAGTCATTCGATGGCCCGTATTAGTGTTGAACGTGCCCATGGCCTGGGTAAGGAAGCGGCTCGCGAGAAGGCCGACAAGCTGGCGCAGAAACTTTCCGATCAGTATGGCCTGGAACCGCAGTGGTCCGGCGACACCCTGAACCTCAAACGCTCGGGTGTGAAGGGCGCGGTGCATGTCGCCGAGGATTCGATTCGCGTCGAAGTGGAACTGGGCCTGATGATGTCGGCCATGAGCGGCATGATCAAAGCGGAAATCGAAAAGGCGCTGGATAAGGTCCTGGTCTGATTCCCGATTGAAATCACATCCCTTGCAGGAGTGAGCCTGCTCGCGATGACGGAATGTCAGCCAACATCAATGTTGACTGGTTAACCGCAACCGCGAGCAGGCTCACTCCTACATTTTTTATGTGGCGCGCCCGACGGTTTATGTCATTTGTTAGGGTGCCGTTTCTAATTTTTCTCCCTACTTTGTGCCAGTGCCCGACACTTGTCCGGGCGGTTCCTCAAACCTTCTGCGCGTGAGGTGCACCATGGCCAAAGTTATATTGAAGAAAAAAATCGATCCGTCGACCGGCACGCCGAGCGACGTCAAATCCTATGCCCGCAAGATCTGGCTGGCAGGCCTGGGTGCCTACGCCAAGATCGGCCAAGAGGGCAGCGAGTACTTTCAAGAACTGATCAAGGCCGGTCAGGTTGTTGAAAAGAAAGGCAAAAAGGTAGTTGCCGAGAAACTGGAAGCGGCCAATGCCGAAATTGATGAAGCCAAGAGTGAAGTCAGCACTTTCAAAGGCCGTGTCGAAGTTCAACTCGACAAGGTCGAGAAGGCGTTCGACACGCGTGTCGCAAGTGCCTTGAATCGTATCGGCATTCCGTCTAAACATGACGTTGAGACACTCTCTGCTAAGCTCGATGAGCTGACGGCATTGCTCGAACGTGTCGCGCGTAAATCTTAAGGAGAACGGGATGGCTGTTAAAAAGAAAACCGAAAAAGAAGGCAGCTCGTGGATCGGGAAGGTTGAAGAATATTCCCGAAAAATCTGGCTGGCTGGTTTAGGCGTGTACTCGAAGATCGACACTGACGGCAGCAAGCTCTTCGATACATTGGTTAAGGACGGCGAGAAAGCCGAGAAGCTCACCAAGAGCGCTGTTGGCAAGACAGTCGACGCCGCCAAGGACTCCGCTTCTTCGGCCAAGTCGCGCATCAGCGGCGTGAAAGATCGCGCACTGGGCAAGTGGGATGAGCTGGAGGGCGCCTTTGACAAGCGTCTGAACAGCGCCATTTCGCGTCTGGGCGTGCCGAGCCGCAACGAAGTCAAGGCACTGCACAGCAAAGTCGATTCCCTGACCAAGCAAATCGAAAAACTGACCGGTGCCAAGGTTGCGCCTGTTGCGGCGAAAACCGCGGCGGCCAAACCTGCTGCCAAGACTGCCGCCGCCAAGCCAGCAGCCAAAACTGCTGCCAAGCCACTGGCAAAAGCGGCGGCCAAGCCTGCTGCTAAAACCGCTGCTGCAAAACCTGCAGCGGCGAAGCCAGCAACCAAGCCAGCCGCTAAAACGGCTGCGGCAAAACCCGCTGCTGCCAAGCCAGCAGCCAAACCCGCTGCGGCGAAAAAACCTGCAGTGAAAAAGCCGGCAGCTCCAAAAGCCGCCGCGCCAAAACCAGCAGTGGCGGCTGCCAAACCGGCGACCCCGGCAGCTCCGGTCAGCGCATCGAACTCCGCTGCCGCGCCAACCCCTGCTGTCACCCCGACTGCCGCGCCAGCTCCATCGACGCCAACCAGTCAGTCCTGATTTTCAGGGCTCAAGAAAACGCCCGGCCTGTGAAGGTCGGGCGTTTTTGTTTGTGCGGAATTTGAGAGCACCACAGACCCACTGTAGGAGCGGTCAGGGTTATTCATGGTCTTTCAGATACTCCATCGCCATCTGTTCGGTCGCAGCCTTCATCGACGGCAGCAAGTGTGGCGCCACCAGCATCATGATCTGGTAAACCACCAGCCGCACCTCGCCTTCGCGATCGAGAATCCTCTGATAGTCCAGTGAGAACAGCAGGGTCAGGGTGATCTGCTCCACCAGTTGCCCCAATGCCTGGGTATCGCTGACCAGCAGCCCTTGCGCCTGTAATCGTGCCAGCAGCGATGCCAGTGTGCGCTTGAGTGCGTTGAGCAGATTGCGAATGCCCTTGGCCAGTTTCGGCAGGCGTCCGGCGAGGTTCGACAGATCCTGGAACAGGAACCGGTAGTGGGACAGGCGCTCGACGATCAGGTGCAGGAACAGCCAGTAATCTTCGGGTGCCAGTTCGACATCGGCCGGTGGATCGAGCAAGGGCGCCAGTTCGCCCTGAAAGCGCTCGAACAGCCCGAGAATCAGCGGTTCCTTGCCGTGGAAGTGGTAATAGAGGTTGCCCGGGCTGATGCCCATTTCATTGGCAACTTCCATGGTGGAGACATTCGGTTCGCCCTTTTGATTGAACAACTGCAGGGCACATTCGAGGATCCGGTCGCGGGTTTTCATCCAGTCTTCTTAATGATCGGGTCTTGCCACGGCCGGCATAGGCCGCGGCGCGTTGAACGTCAGCGCACGCGCACGTAAGTACCGGGTGCTGCCTCCATCGGTGGGTAGTTCTGGTTACCGAGCGCCATGTGGGTTTCCTTCTGCGCGCCGGAGCGTTCCTGAATCCAGCCCAGCCATTGGGTCCACCAACTGCCATCGACACGCTTGGCGTCGTAGTACCAGGCCCGTGGGTCGCTGCTCAGTTTGCCGTTCTCGACGTAGTTGGCCTTCGGGTTGTTCGGCGGGTTGAGGATGCTCTGCACATGACCGCTGTTGGACAGCACGAAGCGGCGCTCACCACCGAGCAGCAGCGTCGAGCGATAGACCGCGTCCCACGGTGTGATGTGATCGTTGATGCCGGCGACGCTGAAGCTGTCGACGGTGACCTTCTGCAAATCGATCGGCGTGCCACACACTTCCAGCCCGCCCGGGTGGGTCAGCGGGTTGTGCTTGAAGAAGTCCAGCAGGTCGCCATGCAGGGCGGCCGGCAAGCGCGTGTTGTCGTTGTTCCAGTAGAGGATGTCGAACGCCGGTGGCTCCTTGCCCAACAGGTAGTTGTTGACGAAGTAGCTCCAGATCAAATCATTGGGACGCATCCAGGCGAAGACCTTGGCCATGTCGCGGCCGTCCAGCACACCTTTCTGATAGGAGCGGCGCTTGGCTGCCTCCAGAGTCTGTTCGTCGGCGAACAGTGAAGCGGGGCTGTCCAGCTGGCTGTCGAGCAGGCTCACCAGATAGGTCGCGCTGGACACCCTGCGCAGCTGCCGCTTGGCCTGCAAGTGGCCTTGCAATGCGGCAATGGTCAGCCCGCCGGCGCAGGCGCCCATCAGGTTGACCTCGCGCGCGCCGGTGATCGCCCGGCAGACATTCATGGCCTCTTCCACGGCTTCCACGTAGGTCGAGAGCCCCCATTCGCGGTGACGCACATCCGGATTGCGCCAGCTGATGATGAAGGTTTGCAGGCCGTTTTTGAGGGCAAACTGGACGAAGCTGTTGTGGGGGCTGAGGTCGAAAATGTAGTACTTGTTGATTTGCGGCGGTACCACCAGCAAGGGCTTGGAATACTGCTTTTCGCTCATCGGCTTGTACTGGATCAACTCCAGCAGTTCGTTGCGAAACACCACGGCACCGGTGGTGGTGGCGACCGTCTTGCCGACCTCGAACGCTTGCTTGGTGACTTGCCGGGGCAGGCCATCGTTGTGCAGCAGATCGTCCACCAAATGGCTGATGCCACGCACCAGGCTGTTACCGCCGGAATTGAAAAGTTCCTTGACCGCCAGTGGATTGAGCAGGGTGTTGGAGGGCGATACGGCGTCGTTGAGCAAGGCGAAAGCGAAGTGGGCGCGGGCACGGTCGTCCGGGCTCATGTTGCTCTCGTCGATCCAGCTTTTGACCTGCTTCTGCCAACTTAAATAGGCCTGCAGGCTGCGGCGATAAAATGGGTTGAGGCTCCACGCGGGGTCGGCGAAGCGAGCGTCCTGCGGGTTGGTCGGGTGCAGGGTGTCACCCAGCAACACGCGGCCAAGCTGACCACCGAGCTTGAGGGCATGTCGGGCGCTGTGCACCGGATTGCGCAAGCCATGGGCGGCCACACTGCGCAGGGTCGAAAACAGATCCCGGCCGCGCAGGCCGGTAATCGCACTCTGTGCATTGATGAACGCGGCGGGAGTCGGTAGGGAATCCCTCGCTGGTTTCTCGCGCATGAGTCAACACTCCTTCGTCTTCAGGCCAAAAAACAAATACACCGAACCAGAACACCATAGACGCTGTAACGGGTTGTTGCGCGGCGCGGCGTCCTGCCGACCGCTGATGCAGCGCTTTAGCCGCCCAATGGCGCCGGACGCGGATGCATCACCGCGCGCTGGCGCTCCTCTTCCAGGAATTTCATGATGATCGGGGCCACCGCTTCGGCCCGGGTAATCAGGAACAAATGCCCGTCATCGATGATGTGCAGCTGGGCGTTGGGAATGCGCCAGGCCAGCAAGCGCATGTTGACCAACGGGATCAGTGGGTCATCGTCGCCGGCCAGTACCAGGGTCGGCTGACGGATCTTGTGCAACCAGTGAATGCTGGTCCAGCCGAGGCCGGCGAACAGTTGCCAGTAGTAACCGAGCTTGCCCGCTGAACGCACCTTGGCCGCATGGCTCGCGGCCAGCGTCGGGTCGCGACGGAAAGAGCCGCCGTAGATCATCGGCGCGATGCGGATCACGTGGGATGGCTGGATGTAACGTCGCGGGCTGGCCATCATCCACAGCACTTTCGGCTTGCCCGGCACCATCACCGCTCCCGCCGCCGTCGCCGCCAGCACGAGTTTCTTGCAGCGCTCCGGGTAGTCGTAAGCGAACTGTTGGGCCAGGGCGCCACCCCAGGACACACCGATGACGTTGACCTGCCCGTAGTCGAGATAGTCGAGCATCCGCGCCGTGAGTTTCGCCAGGCTCGGAAAACGATACGGCCGGTTCGGCGTCGACGAACCACCGACACCGGGTACGTCGAAGGCGATGACTTCCAGGTCCGGATCCAGCGCCGCGATGAACGGGAACACCAGCTCCAGGTTGGCGCCGATGCCGTTGAAAATCAGCAGGGGCGTCAAGTGAGGCTTGCCGGGGCGTACCGCCGTGCGGAGCGTCTGGCCATCCAGGTCGACGGTACGGAATATGAAGGGTTGCGGCATGCTTCAGGCCCTGTGGGTCGCTTTCTCGAATTCTTCCCTGTCCCTCCTGTAGGGGCAGCCGGTCGACGCTCGATTGCTCGCGAAAAACGCAAAGGCAACGCATTTATCCAGACAGCACGCGTTATCGTTGACGTTCATCGCGAGCGAGCTCGCTCCTACAAGGGGCGAGGTGTGTCAGTTACCGCTCATGCACATAGGTGCCTGGCGCCGCTTCACCCGCTGGATAGGCCTTGTTGCCCAATTTCAGCGGAGCTTTTTTCAGGTTGCCTGAACGTTGTGCCTGCCATGCCTGCCAGTGCAGCCACCAGGAGTCGGCATGCTTGGTTGACTCTTCCTGCCATTCATCGGCATTGGCGGGCATTTCGGTGCTGGTCATGTAACGCGATTTCGGATTGCCCGGCGGGTTCAGAATGCTCTGGATGTGCCCGCTGCTGGACAGCACGAATTCAACGTTGCCGCCGAACAGTTGCGCCGATTTGTAGCAGGAACGCCACGGGGTGATGTGGTCGTTGGTGCCGGCCAGCGAGAAGATGTCGGCGGTGACTTTCTTCAGGTCGATCGGCGTACCGCACACTTCCAGTGCATCGGCCCGGGTCAACGGGTTACTTTTGAACATCTCGATCAGGTCGCCGTGGAACGCGGCGGGTAATCGGGTGGTGTCGTTGTTCCAGAACAGAATGTCGAACACCGGCGGTTCATTGCCCAACAGGTAGTTGTTGACCCAGTAGTTCCAGATCAGGTCGTTGGGGCGCATCCAGGCGAAGACTTTCGCCATGTCGCGGCCTTCGAGGACGCCGGCCTGGTAGGAGTGACGCTTGGCGGCTTCAAGGGTTTGCTCGTCGACGAACAGGGCCACGTCGCTGTCCAGAGTGGTGTCGAGCACGCTGACCAGCAGGGTCAGGGCATTGACCTTGCTCTCGCCGATTGCCGCGTAGTGGCCCAGCAGCGCGGTGCAGGTGATGCCGCCGGAGCAGGCGCCGAGCATGTTCACGTCTTTGCTGCCGGTAATGGCGGTGACCACATCGACCGCTTCCTTGAGCGCTTCGATGTAGGTCGACAGACCCCACTCGCGCTGCTCCTTGGTCGGGTTGCGCCAGCTGACGATGAAGGTTTGCACGTTGTTGCGCAGGCAGAACCGCGCCAGGCTCTTGTCCGGGCTCAGGTCGAAGACGTAGAACTTGTTGATCTGCGGCGGTACCACCAGCAGTGGGCGTTCATGCACCTGCTCGGTGATCGGCTTGTACTGGATCAGCTCCAGCACGTCGTTGCGAAAGACCACCGCACCCTCGGTCACGCCGAGGGTCTTGCCGACCTCGAAGGCGCCCATGTTGACCTGGCTCGGCATACCGCCGTTGTGCACAAGGTCCTTGGCCAGGTGCGAGAGACCATCGAGCAGGCTTTTACCGCCGGTTTCGAAGAAACGCTTGACCGCCGCGGGGTTGGCCGCTGTGTTGGTCGGCGCGAAAGCTTCGGTCATGAGGTTGATCACGAAGTGCCCGCGACTGACATCCTTGGCTGGCAGGTTACTGTCGTCGATCCAGGCGTGGAGTTCCTTGCGCCACGCCAGGTAGGTTTGCAGATAACGTTTGTAGAGCGGGTTCTGGCTCCAGGCCGGATCCGCGAAGCGACGGTCATCGCTGGTCGGTTGCAGCTCGGATTTGCCGAACAGTACGTTCTTGAGTTCAAGGCCGAAATGCGCAACATGCTTCGCACTGTGCACGGGTTGCCTGATGGCCTGCCTGAGTACCATGCGAGCAGATGCCAGTAGATCCTTTCCACGCAGCCCAACGACAGGATTCAGGCCCAAGGTGTTTTCCGAGGCCTGATACTTCAAGTCATCGTTATTCTGTTTACTCATCTACGACGCTCCATTGTCCTGAGACGAGTACCGGGTCCTGCTGTGCAGTCACACAGCCAATGCCAGGTACTACTGCTCGGGGTGACCGTTAATACTGCACCGCTGCTTTTTTAATGCAGAGAGCACTGCAGGGAACTTGCCAGTTCCATTGGTTACCCGAGTTTAATTTTTTTCGCAAGCAGGCCAGTCGGTGGCCCTGAAGCGGAGCATTCAAACAGATGAAATTAGAAAATGCCCTCTAAAGAGCGAGAGGCTCGGATTAGAGCATCAGCTTGACGACGGATTCGTTCGGGTCGCGAGTTTTTCCGGCGGCTTTGAGCTCGGCCAGATAATCATCCCAGAGTGCGTCATAACGTCGCCCCAGCTCGTACAGATATTCCCAGGTGAACAAGCCACTGTCGTGACCGTCATCGAAGGTCAGTTTCAGTGCGTACTGACCGGCCGGTTCTACCTTGGTCAGGCCTACGTTGATCTTGCCAAATTGCAGGATGGGTTTGCCGTGGCCCTGGACCTCGGCGGAAGGAGAGTGCACGCGCAGGAACTCGGCGGGCAGGGTGTATTCCTCGCCGGACGCGTATTTGAGCGTCAGGGTTTTCGAGGCTTTGTGCAGCTTGATGTCGGTGGGGAGTTGGGTCATGAGCGCCGTTCCGTTGTGGATGGAACCCTGTAGGAGCGAGCCTGCTCGCGATGGTGTGTCAGTCGACATCAATGCAACTGACCGACCATCGCGAGCAGGCTCGCTCCTACAAGTATGGCTTACAGGATATAACGAGACAGGTCTTCGTTCTGCGCCAATTCGCCCAGGTGGCTGTTGACGTAGTCGGCGTCGATCTGGATCACCTTGTCGTCATGGGCGCTGGCCAGGTCGCCGGCGCTGAACGACACCTCTTCGAGCAAGCGCTCGAGCAGGGTGTGCAGGCGACGGGCACCGATGTTTTCGGTTTTCTCGTTGACCTGCCAGGCGATCTCCGCGATGCGCTTGATGCCGCTCGGCAGGAACTCGATGCCCAGGCCTTCGGTTTTCAGCAGGGCGCAATATTGCTCGGTGAGCGAGGCGTGCGGTTCGCTGAGGATGCGTTCGAAGTCTTCCGGGCTCAGTGCCTTGAGTTCAACACGAATCGGCAGACGACCTTGCAGTTCTGGTACCAGGTCGCTCGGCTTGCTCAGGTGGAACGCACCGGAAGCAATGAACAGGATGTGGTCGGTCTTGACCATGCCCAGTTTGGTATTGACGGTGCAGCCTTCGATCAGCGGCAGCAAGTCGCGCTGCACGCCTTCGCGGGACACATCGATGCCACCGGAATTGCCACGCTTGGCGACCTTGTCGATTTCGTCGATGAACACGATGCCGTGCTGCTCGACCGCTTCCAGCGCCTTGGCCTTCAACTCTTCATCGTTGACCAGACGGCTGGCCTCTTCATCGCGCACCAGCTTGAGCGCTTCCTTGACCTTGAGCTTGCGGCTCTTGTGCTTGCCCTTGCCCATGTTGGCGAACAGGCTTTGCAGCTGGTTGGTCATCTCTTCCATGCCCGGTGGCGCGGAGATATCGACGCCAGCCATTTCGGCGACTTCGATTTCGATCTCCTTGTCGTCCAGCTGACCTTCGCGCAGGCGCTTGCGGAACAACTGACGGGTGTTGGAGTCGGCAGTCGGGGCATCGTCACTACTGAAGCCCATGCGTGCCGGTGGCAGCAGTGCGTCGAGGATGCGCTCTTCTGCAGCGTCTTCGGCGCGGTGGCGAACCTTGACGATTTCCTGCTCGCGCAGCAGCTTGATCGCGGCATCGGCCAGGTCACGAATGATCGATTCGACGTCGCGGCCGACATAGCCGACTTCGGTGAACTTGGTCGCTTCGACCTTGATGAACGGTGCGTTGGCCAGTTTTGCCAGGCGACGGGCGATCTCGGTTTTACCGACACCGGTCGGGCCGATCATCAGGATGTTCTTTGGCGTGACTTCAACGCGCAGCTCTTCAGGCAGCTGCATGCGGCGCCAGCGGTTACGCAGGGCAATGGCGACGGCGCGCTTGGCATCATCCTGGCCGATGATGTGGCGGTTGAGTTCGTGGACGATTTCACGGGGAGTCATGGGCATGATATTCGGTGGACCTCAAGCAAGAATGGGCCGTGGTGCGGTGGCTGCACGGGCTTACTCGGCGCAGTCCTGCTCCTCAATGGTCTGAGTGTGATTGGTGAATACGCAGATGTCGGCGGCGATGCCGAGGGCGGTTTCGACGATTTCCCGGGCCGACAGATCAGTCTTTTTCAGCAGCGCACTGGCCGCGGCCTGGGCGTAACCGCCGCCGGAACCCATGGCAATCAGGCCTTCCTCAGGTTCGACCACGTCGCCGTTGCCGGTGATGATCAGGGAGGCGTCTTTGTTGGCGACGGCGAGCATGGCTTCGAGGCGGCTCAGGGAGCGGTCGGTGCGCCATTCTTTGGCAAGTTCGACGGCGGCGCGCACCAGGTGGCCCTGATGTTTCTCAAGTTGGCCTTCGAAGCGTTCGAAGAGGGTAAAGGCGTCAGCGGTGGCACCGGCAAAACCGGCGAGGACCTGACCGTGGTACAGGCGACGAACTTTTTTCGCGTTGCCTTTCATCACGGTATTGCCAAGGGAAACCTGGCCGTCGCCGCCCATGACGACTTTGCCGTGGCGGCGAACTGAAACGATGGTGGTCAAGGGAAGAGTCTCCACGCAGCGGGGCGAAAATGCCTTATGCCCATTCATATGGGGGTGCTGGAGTGGATTTCAACTGCGGGGCGAGACGAGGGACGAATGGTGTGAATCGAGTTCTGGATATAGTGCCCTTTCAGGCGCATTCGCTGGCAAGCCAGCTCCTACAGGGTTTGTCGAATATTCTGTAGGAGCTGGCTTGCCAGCGAAGAACGATGACGCGGTGGTTCTGACGGGATCAGCGGCTCTGGCGTTGTTGTAACAACAGATTGCTGAAACCCGCACCGGCCAATTGTTTCTGCGCCGTGGTCAGTTGTTCCCGGTTACTGAACGGACCGACCAGCACCCGATACCAGGTTTCATCCTTCACCGTGCCCGATTCAACCGCTACAGCCTGACCCAGCAGGATGATCTGCGCCCGAACCTTGTCCGCATCAGTCTCTTTGCGGAACGAGCCAGCCTGCAGGAAAAACTTCGTCACCGGCGCCGCCTTGACCGCAGGTGCGGGTGGCGGCGTGATCCCGGCCAGGGCTGCCTGGGCGCGAGCCGTATCGATCTTCGCCGCTTCGGCCGGGGTGACCGGCGTGGTCGGGATGACCGGCACTTGTGGCGTCGGCAGGGTTTTTTCCGGCACGGCATCCGGCGGCACGATGACTTCCGATTCCGGAAGCAAGGTGTAGAAGTCGTACTTTGGCTTCACCGGTTGCGTCGGGCTCGGCGGGGTCTTGTTGGCCTCGGCGATCTTGCTGGCTTTCTGCTGTTGCTGTTGTTCGACCTTTTCGCGCTTGACCGTGTCGCTGCCCTTGCCCGGCTCCAGCTTCATCAGAAATACGATGAAGGCGCCGACCGTCAGGCCGATGGCCATCCACAGCCAGCCCGGGATCGGTTGCTTTGCAGGAGCTTGGTAACGGCTGGCGCCACGCTTGGGTGCAGGTTTTTTCTTGGCAGCCAACTTACATACGCTCCAGAGTTTCCAGGCCCAAGAGTTCCAGGCCTTGCTTGAGAGTGCGTCCGGTCAGTGCGGCGAGGCGCAGACGGCTCTGCATTTGTGCCGGGGTATCGGCGGCGAGGATCGGGCAGTTCTCGTAGAAGCTGGAGAACAGGCCCGCGACGTCGTACAGGTAAGTGCAAAGGATGTGCGGGGTGCCTTTTTCGGACACGTTGTTCAGGATTTCACCGAACTGCGCGAGCTTCGCCGCCAGCTCGTGTTCGTGCGCCGCTTCCAGAACGATCTGGCCGTCGACTTCGCTGAAGTCCTTGCCGAGTTTGCGGAACACGCCGGCCACGCGGGTGTAGGCGTACAGCAGGTACGGCGCGGTGTTGCCTTCGAAATTGAGCATCAGGTCGAAGTTGAAGCTGTAGTCACTGGTGCGGTGCTTGGACAGGTCGGCGTATTTCACCGCGCCAATGCCCACGACCTTGGCGATGTTGCGCAGTTCGGCTTCGGCAAGCTCCGGGTTCTTGTCCTTGACCAGGGTGTAGGCGCGTTCCTGGGCTTCGGTCAGCAGGTCGATCAGCTTCACGGTGCCGCCATCGCGGGTCTTGAACGGGCGGCCGTCAGCGCCGTTCATGGTGCCGAAGCCCATGTGTTCCATTTCCATCGGATGGGTCACGAAGCCGGCCTTGCGCGCCACGGCGAACACTTGCTGGAAGTGCAGGGCCTGACGCTGGTCGACGAAGTACAGCGCACGATCGGCCTTGAGCTTGCCGCTGCGGTAACGCACGGCCGCCAGGTCGGTGGTGGCGTAGAGGTAGCCGCCGTCAGCCTTGACGATGATCACCGGCAGCGGGTCGCCATCGGCATTCTTGAATTCGTCGAGGAACACGCACTGGGCGCCGTTGCTCTCGACCAGCATGCCCGCCGCCTTCAAGTCGTTGACCACGTTGATCAGGTCGTCGTTGTAGGCGCTTTCGCCCATCACGTCGGCCATGGTCAGTTTGACGTTGAGCAGTTCGTAGATCTTCTGGCAGTGGGACAGCGAGATGTCCTTGAACTTGGTCCACAGTGCCAGGCAATCGGCGTCGCCGGCCTGCAGCTTGACCACCAGGCCACGGGCGCGGTCGGCGAACTCTGCGGATTCGTCGAAGCGTTGCTTGGCGGCGCGGTAGAAGTTTTCCAGGTCCGACAGTTCGTCGCGGGTGTACGGGTTTTCCTGCAGATAAGCCATCAGCATGCCGAACTGGGTGCCCCAGTCGCCGACGTGGTTCTGACGGATCACGGTGTCGCCGAGGAATTCGAGTACCCGGGCCACGCCGTCGCCGATGATGGTCGAACGCAAGTGGCCGACGTGCATCTCTTTGGCCAGGTTCGGTGCCGACAGATCGACCACGGTGCGCTGTACCGGGCCAGCCTTGCGCACGCCGATGTGGGCGTCGGCCAGGGCGGCGTCCAGGCGGGTCGCCAGGGCGTCGGTGTTCTGGAAGAAGTTCAGGAAGCCGGGACCTGCGATTTCGGTCTTGGCGACGTTTTCGTCGGCCGGCAGCGCAGCGATGATTTTTTCCGCCAGATCGCGGGGCTTCATGCCGGCCGGCTTGGCCAGCATCATGGCGATGTTGCTGGCGAAGTCGCCGTTCTTCTTGTCGCGGGAGTTTTCCACCTGGATCGCCGGCGACAGGCCTTCAGGCAACACACCTTCGTTGACGAGTTGGGTGATGGCTTGTTGGATCAGCTGGCGAATGGTGTCTTTCATGGTCTTCTCTTTCGACCGCAGGCGCGGCGGCGCATCATGCGCTGGTGGAAAAACTGGGCATTATCCGTTGCGAAGACGGGCTTGCCAACCTTAGCAGGCAGGATGTGGATGTGTGGTGACAATTTGGCCGTCTTCGCTGGCAAGCCAACTCCTACAAAGACCCGACGTGACTACTGTAGGAGCTGGCTTGCCAGCGAAGGCAATCTTCCAGTCAATACAAATCTACGGGATCTACATCCAAAGACCAGCGCACCGCCCGTCCGCTCGGCATCTGCTCCAGCACCAGCAACCAATTGGCCAGCAACCGATGCAGCGGTGCCCGCGCCGTAGCCTGCAACAACAACTGCGCACGATAGCGCCCGGCCCGGCGCTCCATCGGTGCCGGGACCGGTCCCAATAGCTCGATTCCCGTCAGATTCTGCTCGGCCAGCAAGCGTTCTGCCTCGCTGCACGCCTCATCCAGGAAGCCTTCGGCCTGACCCGGTTTGTGCGCCTCGGCCCGCAGTAGCGCCAGGTGCGCAAACGGCGGCAAACCGGCCGCACGGCGTTCGCTCAAGGCCTGTTCGGCAAAGGCGAAATAGCCTTGCTCGGTCAATTGCACCAGCAACGGATGGTCGGCCAGGTGCGTCTGGATAATCACTTTCCCCGGCTCTTCGGCGCGGCCTGCGCGGCCTGCGACCTGGACGATCAGCTGAGCCATGCGCTCGCTGGCGCGGAAGTCGCCGGAGAACAGGCCGCCGTCGGCGTCGAGGATCGACACCAGCGTCACCCGTGGAAAGTGGTGACCTTTGGCAAGCATTTGCGTGCCGATCAAAATGCACGGCTGACCTTTTTGAATGGTTGCGAACAACTGGTTCATCGCGTCCTTGCGCGATGTGCTGTCGCGGTCGACCCGCAGCACCGGATAGTCCGGGAACAGAATCGCCAGGCGCTCCTCGGCCCGTTCGGTGCCGGCGCCCACGGGGCGGAGATCGACCTTGTTGCACTTGGGGCACTGGCGCGGCACACGCTCGACGTAGCCGCAATGGTGGCAGCGCAATTCACCGTGACGCTGGTGCACGGTCATCCGCGCATCGCATCGCTGGCACTCGGACATCCAGCCACAGTCATGGCACAACAGAGTCGGGGCGAAGCCGCGGCGGTTGAGGAACACCAGTACCTGCTGCCCGGCAGCCAGGGTCTGTCCAATGGCCTGTTGCATCGGCCCGGAAATGCCGCTGTCCAGCGGGCGGCTTTTGACATCCAGGCGCAGGAAGCGCGGCTGTTTGGCACCGCCGGCGCGCTCGTTCAAGCGCAGCAGCCCGTAGCGGCCGGTGTAGGCGTTGTGCAGGCTTTCCAGCGAAGGGGTGGCGGAGCCGAGGACGATCGGGATGTTTTCCTGTCGCGCCCGCACCAGCGCCAGATCGCGGGCGTGATAGCGCAAGCCTTCCTGCTGCTTATAGGAGCCGTCGTGTTCTTCGTCGATGATGATCAGGCCGGGGTTCTTCATCGGTGTGAACAGGGCCGAACGGGTGCCAATAATAATGTCGGCCTCACCGTCCCGGGCGGCCAGCCAGGCCTCGAGGCGTTCGCGGTCATTGACCGCCGAATGGATCAACGCGATGCGGGCATTGAAACGCTGTTCAAAGCGCGCCAGGGTCTGTGGGCCGAGGTTGATTTCCGGGATCAGCACCAGTGCTTGCTTGCCGGCCTCCAGAGTTTCGCGGATCAACTGTAAATAGACTTCGGTCTTGCCGCTGCCGGTGACGCCGGCCAGCAGGAACGCGTGATAACTGTCGAAGCCGGCGCGAATCGCCTCATAGGCGGCGCGTTGCTCCGGGTTCAGCGGCAGTTCCGGTTGCGCCAGCCAGTGTTCGTGGCGTACACCCGGGGCGTGGCGGCGGATCTCGACCTGCACCAGCTCCTTGGCCAGCAGCAAATCCAGGCTGTCCTTGCTCAGCATCAGTTTGCTCAGCAACTGATGAGCGACACCGTGGGGATGCTGGGCCAGCGTGGCCAGGGCTTCGCGCTGGCGCGGGGCGCGGGCGATGCGCGGATCATCGAGGCTGGCGCCCGGCGCGGCGGACCAGAAACGCTCCTGGCGTGCTTCGGCCAGCTCACCCTGGCGCAGCAAAACCGGCAACGCCCAGCTCAAGGTGTCGCCGAGGCTGTGCTGGTAATACTGGGAGGTCCACAGGCACAGCTTGAACAGTGCGGGCGGCAGTGGTGGCGTAGCGTCGAGCAGGGCCAGGGCCGGCTTTAGTTTCTCGGCCGGGACTTCGCTGGTGTTGGTGACTTCCACCAGAATCCCGATCATCTCGCGCCGGCCGAACGGTACCCGCAGGCGCATGCCGGGGTGCAGTTGCGCGCGCAGGATGCCGGCCGGAGCGCGGTAGTCGAACAGGCGGCGCAGCGGCGAAGGCAGGGCGAGGCGCAGAATGGCGTTGGGCACGCGGGGGGGTCTCGATCAACAAACAATAGGGGGCGTGACATATAACCTGTAGGAGTGAGCCTGCTCGCGATAGCGGTCTTGCATTCAACATTGCGGCGACTGGCAGACCGCTATCGCGAGCAGGCTCACTCCTACAGGGGATCGCGTATTGGGCCGGGAGCCTAGCAGACGACTGGTTTCAGGGACAGCTTGCGTGATCATGATTGTCTGGTAGAATCCGCGGCCTAATTACGTGCGGTATTCAACAATAGTGTTGGGTGGCGGCACGCTAGCCTGAGGAAGACACCATGAAAGCTGATATCCATCCAGAATACCCGGCAGTTGCTGTTACCTGCAGCTGCGGCAACAAGTTCGAAACCCGTTCGACCTTCGGCAAAGCCCTGGCGATCGACGTTTGCAACGAATGCCACCCGTTCTACACCGGTAAGCAGAAGACTCTGGACACTGGCGGCCGCGTTCAGCGCTTCGCCGACCGTTTCGGTGCTTTCGGCAAGAAAGCTCCAGCTGCTGCAGAGTAAGGTTAAAGAGCCTTATGGGCTTTTCCTTGCTGTTAAAAAAGGCGTCCCTTGCGGGCGCCTTTTTTGTGTCCGCGATTTGGCTGTCTGGCGCCCAGGCGTTTTGCCCGGCACCCAGCGGCTTGACGTCCGTCGCGGTGCAGCGGGTAGTGGACGGCGACACCCTGCGCCTGAGCGATGGCCGCAGCGTGCGCATGATCGGCTTGAACACGCCGGAGCTTGGCAAGAAGGGCCGTTCCGATGAACCATTCGCCGTGGCCGCGCGCAAACGCCTCGAAGCCCTGGTGGCGGCGAGTGACGGGCGGGTTGGGTTGGTGCCTGGCGAAGAAAGCGAGGACCATTACGGCCGCACCCTGGCCCATGTCTACGGTGCCAATGGCGCCAACCTCGAAGCGCAGATGCTCGCCGAAGGCCTGGGTTTTCTGGTGGCCGTGGCGCCGAATGTCGATCTGGTCGCCTGTCAGCAAGCGGCCGAGCGCAGTGCGCGTCAGGCCGGGCTCGGGTTGTGGCGCCAGTCACCTGTACTGAAAGCGGAGCAGATCAGCGCTTCCGGCTTTGCTGTGCTCAGCGGTCGTGTGAGCAAAGTGCAGCGTAATCGCGGCGGAGTTTGGATCGAGTTGCAGGATTCGGTTGTATTACGCGTTGCGCCCAATCTGCTGACGCGTTTCGATGTGAACTCGCTGGAAAGCCTCAAGGGCAAGCAGGTCGAGGCGCGCGGCTGGGTGCTGGATCGCTCGCGCAAAGGCGGTATCAAGGATGGCCAGGCGCGCTGGATGTTGCCCTTGACCGATCCCGCGATGCTGCAAGCGGCGCAGTGATAAAAAATTGTAGACATTTTTTCTGTCAATTGTGAACAGTCCGGCCCTTGTGTGCCGTGGCTCTTGGCCCAAAGTCGTAGGGCCGGGCGCTTGACAGGGGTGACCGGTCAGTCTTGTGGGGACTTTGCGAGGGGCGTATCCTCGCTGACCAGTCTGTCCAACAGTAAAAAGCGGAATGCCAAAATGTCTGATCTGAAAACTGCCGCTCTCGAATATCACGCCAATCCTCGTCCAGGGAAGCTGAGTGTCGAGCTCACCAAGGCCACTGCTACCGCTCGCGACCTGTCGCTGGCCTACAGCCCGGGCGTAGCCGAACCAGTACGCGAGATCGCCCGCGATCCTGAGCTCGCCTACAAGTACACCGGCAAAGGCAACCTGGTTGCAGTTATTTCCGATGGCACCGCGATTCTCGGCCTGGGTAACCTCGGCCCATTGGCTTCCAAGCCAGTGATGGAAGGTAAAGGCGTACTGTTCAAGCGCTTCGCCGGCATCGACGTTTTCGACATCGAAGTCGACTCCGAAAGCCCGCAAGCCTTCATCGACACCGTCAAGCGTATCTCCATTACCTTCGGTGGCATCAATCTGGAAGACATCAAGGCACCAGAGTGCTTTGAAATCGAACGTGCTCTGATCGAGCAGTGCGATATCCCGGTATTCCACGATGACCAGCACGGCACCGCTATCGTGACCGCCGCCGGCATGATCAACGCCCTGGAAATCGCTGGCAAAACCCTGCCGGAAGCCAAGATCGTCTGCCTGGGTGCCGGCGCTGCCGCCATCTCCTGCATGAAGTTGCTGGTGAGCATGGGCGCCAACATCGAAAACATCTACATGGTCGACCGTACCGGCGTGATCCACTCCGGCCGCGACGACCTGAACCAGTACAAGGCTGTGTTCGCTCACGCGACCGACAAGCGCACCCTGGCTGACGCCCTGCAAGGCGCTGACGTGTTCGTAGGCCTGTCCGGTCCGAACCTGCTGAGCGCTGAAGGCCTGCTGTCGATGGCGCCTAACCCGATCGTGTTCGCCTGCTCCAACCCTGATCCGGAAATCGCCCCGGAACTGGCGCACGCCACCCGTAACGACGTGATCATGGCCACCGGTCGTTCCGACTACCCGAACCAGGTCAACAACGTACTGGGCTTCCCGTTCATCTTCCGTGGTGCCCTGGACGTTCGCGCCAAGCGCATCAACGAAGAAATGAAAGTGGCTGCGGCCAACGCCCTGCGCGAACTGGCCAAGCTGCCGGTGCCTCAGGAAGTGTGCGACGCCTACGGCGGCATCAAGCTGGAATTCGGTCGTGAGTACATCATTCCGAAGCCAATGGATGCCCGCCTGATCACCCTGATCTCCGATGCTGTGGCTAAAGCCGCCATCGAGACCGGTGTGGCAACCCTGCCGTATCCGAAGAACTACCCGCTGAAAAGCGTGGATGATGTGTTCAACGGCTAAGCCGTTGTAGCGCTTCAACGAAAAGCCCCGGCTTGTGAGAGTCGGGGCTTTTTTGTGCCTGTGAAGAACGGAAAAGATCGCAGCCTGCGGCAGCTCCTACATGGAACGGCGTACGCCCAGTAGGAGCTGCCGCAGGCTGCGATCTTTCAGGCAAAAAAAGCCCCGCGCTTCTCTCGAAGGCGGGGCTTTTTGGCAGATCGGAATCAGAACAAATCGATCGGCGCCGCTTCATCCGCCGGCAGCGGACTGCCCGGTGCCATGCCATTGCTGATCTCGTTGATCGACGGCGGCGTATCTTCGGCCTTGAACAGCTCGAAATAGGCCCCTGGCGTGCCCGGGGTGGCTGCGCGGCCACTGACCGGATCGACTCGCAGGCTGAGGATGCCTTCCGGTTCCGGCTGCGTATGCGGCGGTTTGCCTTTGAGCGCGGGGCCCATGTAGTTCATCCAGATCGGCAGCGCGACGGTGCCGCCGAATTCCTTGCGGCCCAGGCTTTCCGGTTGATCGAAACCGGTCCACACGGTCGTCACGTAATCGGCGTTGTAACCGGAGAACCAGGCGTCCTTGGATTCGTTGGTCGTACCGGTCTTGCCGGCAATGTCCGGGCGGCCCAGGGCCAGTGCGCGGCGACCGGTGCCGAGCTTGATCACGTCCTCAAGCATGCTGTTGAGGATGTACGTGGTGCGCCCGTCAATGATGCGTTCAGCCACGGCGGGTGCTTGTGGCGTCGACGTAGTGCCTGGGGTTTCGCCCACCGTTGCGTTGACTGTGAAGGCTTGAGGGGCGGTTGGCGCGGCAATGCCATCGCTGGCTGCGCCGCCCAGAGGCACGCTTGGTGGGTTGGCGACGAACAGTGTGTCGCCGTTGCGGCTTTCGATCTTGTCGATGATGTAAGGGGTGATCTTGTAGCCGCCGTTGGCGAAGGCGCTCCAGCCGGTGGCGATTTCCATAGGCGTCAGGGTCGCGGTGCCCAGCGCCAGGGACAGGTTGGGTGGCAGGTCCTGTTTGTTGAAGCCGAAGCGAGTGATGTAGTCGATGGTCTTGCCTACGCCCATCGCCTGCAGCAAGCGGATCGATACCAGGTTGCGCGACTTGTACAGCGCTTCACGCAGGCGAATCGGGCCGAGGAAGGTATTGGTGTCGTTCTTCGGACGCCAGACCTTGTCCAGGTACTCGTCGACGAACACGATCGGTGCGTCGTTCACCAGGCTGGAGGCGGTGTAGCCGCTATCCAGTGCGGCGGCGTAGACGAACGGTTTGAAGCTCGAACCCGGCTGGCGCTTGGCTTGCAGTGCGCGATTGTAGTTGCTCTGTTCGAAGGCGAAACCGCCGACCAGCGAACGAATGGCGCCGTTCTGTGGGTCCAGGGACACCAGCGCGCCCTGGGCCTGCGGGATCTGGCTGAACTTCAGCGAATTGTCCGGCTGACGCTGCACGCGAATCAGATCGCCCACTTGAGCCACGTCCGAAGGCTGCTTCGGATTGGCGCCCATGCTGTTGGTATTGAGGAACGGGCGGGCCCATTTCATGGTGTCCCAGCTCACGTGTTCCTGGCCGGTGCGGGTCAGCACTTGCAGGCCGTTCTTGTCGACCAGGGTCACGATGGCCGGTTCCAGGCCGCTGATGGTGCGTTGTTTGGTCAGCTCGGTGGCCCAGGCTTCGCGAGTCTTGCCCGGAAGCCGCGACTCGGGTCCGCGATAGCCGTGGCGCTGATCGTAGGTCATCAGACCTTCGTGGACCGCGGTGTTGGCCAGTTCCTGGAGGTTGCTCGGCACCGTGGTGGTGACGCGGAAGCCTTCGGTATACGCGTCGCTGCCATAACGCCCAACCATTTCGGCACGGGCCATTTCGGCGATGTACGGGGCGTTCACTTCCGGGGTCGGCACGTGATAGCTGGCGTTCAGCGGCTCGTTGATCGCAGCGGTGTAGTCGGCCTCGCTGATTTTCCCGAGCTTGTACATACGCCCCAGGATCCAGTCGCGACGCTCTTTGCTGCGCGCCGGGTTGGCCAGCGGGTTGAAGCGCGACGGTGCCTTGGGCAGACCGGCAATCATCGCCATCTGCGCCAGGCTGACATCACGGATCGATTTGCCGTAATAGACCTGCGCTGCCGCCTCGATGCCGTACGCACGGTTACCCAGATAGATTTTGTTGACGTACAGCTCGAGGATCTCGTCCTTGGTCAGCTGTCGTTCGATCTGCAGGGCCAGCAGGATCTCGGTGGTCTTGCGCGAGAAGCTGCGTTCGCTGCTCAGGAAGAAGTTCTTCGCCACCTGCATGGTGATCGTGCTGCCGCCGGACTGGATGTGTCCGCTTTTGACCAACTGGGTCGCGGCACGCATCAGGCTGCTCGGATCGACGCCGTAGTGGTTGGCGAAATTGTCGTCTTCAGCACTTAGTAACGCATTGATGAAATTGGGGGGAATGTCGGCGAAACGGATCGGTGTACGGCGCATTTCGCCGAATTCTGCGATCAACTTGTTATCGCTGCTGTAGACCCGCAAAGGGATCTGCAACTGGATGCTTCTCAGTGCCTCCACGGACGGCAGCCCGGGACTAAGGTAGAGGTACGCCCCGCTCAGACCCAGAAGGAGTCCGCAGAAAACCGCGACGATGGACCAACCGAAAAACTTTAGCAGACGAATCAAGGCTTTTGGATATCCAGGGCAAAAAATGAATTGGGCAACAGGGTTCAGGCTAAATGAGAACGACCCGCGCATTGAGCAAATGCGGAAAAAAAGCGCTGGGCATTATAAGCATTTTTCTGCTCGGGAGCGTGCTTGGCGCTGCTGTCAAGACGGGTGGATTGAACGCAATTGACATTGCAGAGTCCGTAACTCACGGAAAGTCATAGGGAATTGGTAGTGCCAGGACTCTTCAACAAAAAATCCAATACGCTGCTGGGAATCGATATCAGCTCCACCTCGGTGAAGCTTCTGGAGTTGAGCCGTCAGGGCGAGCGCTTCCGGGTCGAGGCCTATGCGGTCGAGCCGTTGCCGGTCGGCGCGGTGATCGAAAAGAATATCGCCGAGCTCGAAGGCGTGGGGTTGGCCCTCGCCCGCGCGCTGATCAAGGCCAGAACCGGCCTCAAGAACGTGGCCGTGGCCATGGCGGGCTCTGCGGTGATCACCAAGACCATCGAGATGGAGGCCGGTCTTTCCGAGGACGAGATGGAAAGCCAGCTGAAGATTGAGGCTGATCAATACATTCCATATCCCCTGGATGAAGTCGCGATCGACTTTGAAGTTCAGGGCACCTCTGAGCGCAACTCCGAGCGCGTCAACGTGCTGCTCGCCGCTTGCCGCAAGGAAAACGTCGAAGTTCGCGAGGCAGCCCTGGCCCTGGCGGGGCTGACCGCCCGCGTGGTCGATGTCGAGGCCTACGCGCTGGAGCGCTCATTTGCGTTGCTGGCCAGTCGGCTTGCGGTTTCCGGGGAGCGTTTGACGGTCGCAGTGGTGGATATCGGTGCCACCATGACCACGCTGAGCGTGCTGCACAGCGGGCGGATTATCTACACCCGAGAACAATTGTTCGGCGGTCGGCAATTGACCGAGGCAATCCAGCGTCGCTATGGCCTGACGCTGGAGCAGGCGGGGCTGGCGCAAAAGAAGGGCGGCCTGCCGGATGACTATGCCAGTGAGGTCTTGCAGCCATTTCGAGAGGCGCTGGTGCAGCAGGTGTCGCGCTCGTTGCAGTTCTTCTTCGCCTCAGGCCAGTACAGCGCCGTCGACCATGTCCTGTTGGCCGGCGGTACCGCGTCGATCCCGGGGCTGGACCGATTGATCGAGCGGCAATTGGGCACGCCGACCCAGGTTGCGAATCCTTTTTTCGAAATGACGCTGGGCAGCAAGGTCAATGGTGCTGCTCTGGCGAGTGATGCCCCGGCGTTGATGATCGCCTGTGGTCTGGCCCTCAGGAGCTTCGACTGATGGCACGGATCAATCTTTTACCCTGGCGCGAGGAGCGGCGTGAAGCCCGTCGCAAGCGCTTGCTGCTGATCCTGGTGGCCGTGATGGTGGGCACGATGGGCGCGGTGCTGGTCGCGAACCAGGCCATCAGCGGTGCCATCGACCGGCAAGTCGCCCGTAACGACTACATCGGCAAGCAAGTCGCCGTGGTCGATGAACGGATCAAACAGATCGATGATCTCAAGGCGCGCCGTCAGCAACTGGTCGAGCGCATGCGCATCATCCAGGACCTGCAAGGCAATCGCCAAATCAGCGGGCGAATATTTGACCAGTTGGCGCGAGCACTGCCCGACGGCGTGTATTTCACCGAAGTGAAAATGACCGCAAAGACCTTGTCCATCACCGGCGCTGCGCAATCGAACAATCGTGTTTCAGACTTGATGCGCAACCTCGAGGCATCAGACTGGTTCGATGCGCCGAACCTGACCGAAGTCAAGGCTACAGCTGCCGGCCAGGTGGAGCAGGCCAACGTCTTCCAGTTGACCGTTCGTCAGACTCAGCCCGCAACGCCGGAGGAGGGCAAATGAGTCCATCCGAATGGTTCGAAGGGCTGCGCAAGATCGACATCAATGAGCTGGATACCAGCAACATGGGTTCCTGGCCGCCGCCGATCAAGATTCTGGTGGCCGGGTTGCTCATGCTTCTGGTGCTGGCCCTGGGCTACAACTTTTCCACTCGCGACCTTGAGAGCCAGCTCGATCTCAAGCGTGAGGAGGAGTCGACACTCAAGGAGCAGTTCGCCGACAAAACCCGCAAGGCGGCGAATCTGGATCTCTACACCCGGCAACTGAAGGAGATGGAGAACGCCTTCGTCGTACTGCTGCGACAATTGCCCGGCGACACCGAAGTGCCCGGCTTGCTGGAAGACATCACTCGTACTGGTCTGGGCAGTGGCCTGGAGTTCGAAGAGATCAAGCTGCTGCCGGAGGTCGCCCGGCCGTTCTACATCGAACTGCCGATCCAGATCACGGTCACTGGGGATTACCACGACCTGGCCACCTTCGTCAGTGGTGTGGCCGGGTTGCCGCGAATCGTCACCTTGCACGATTTCGACCTTGCCCCCGTCAGCCCCCAGGGTGGTCCGAAACTGCGCTTGAGCATCCTCGCCAAGACCTACCGCTACAACGACAAGGGACGGCATCAATGAGACCGGCGCAGTGTTTTTCGGTAGTGGTGGTGCTGTCTGCTCTGTCCGGTTGTGGTGCCGGCGATGACTACGACGATCTGGATGCATACATGAACGAAATGCGCCTGCGTGGGCCGGGCAGGATTGAACCAACGCCGGTATTCCGGTCTTACCCGACATTCACTTACAACGCGGCGAATCTGCGTAGCCCGTTTTCACCGCAGATCAGCACTGATCTGGCGGCCCGGCGGCGGGGTTCACCTAACGTCAAGCCCGACCCTGGTCGGGTCAAGCAATACCTCGAAGGTTTCAACATCGAGCAGTTTGAAATGGTCGGCACCCTTTCCAATGCAAAGGGCTCCTATGCCTTGCTGCGCGGGGCGGGTGGGGTCCATCGGTTGAAAGTCGGCGATTACCTGGGGCGCAACGACGGACGGATCGTTGCGATCAGTGGCTCGCAAGTCGAAGTGGTTGAAATTGTCCCTGATGGTCAGGGCGCGTGGCTGGAGCGTCCCCGGACCATTCCTTTGAAAGAGCACTCATAGTGGAACTCCAATAATGAACAGGATTTTCTCCACCTTCGGCCTTTCGCTATGGATAGCGTTGTTGTCGCCGATGGTACAAGCGGCCAATCTCAAGGCGCTGGATGTCGCTGCGCTGCCGGGAGACCGTGTCGAGTTGAAGTTGTCGTTCGATGCGCCACCCCCGATGCCCCACGGCTATACGACGGAGTCGCCGGCCCGGATTGCCCTGGATTTGCCGGGTGTCGCCAGTCAGCTGGCCAGCAAGGCTCGCGATCTCGGCAGTGGAAATGCCCGTAGTGCTACGGTGGTGGAAGCCCGGGACCGTACGCGATTGATCATCAATCTGACTCAGCCAGCGCCGTACGAATCGCGAATTGAAGGCAACAATTTGCTGGTAGTAGTCGGGCAGGGTGTCAAACCGTCGACATCCAGGCCGGCGGCTACAGCAGCAATGCCGGCTCCGGCACGAGCCGCTGCGCCGGCAGGCAAGGCCATCCGCGGTGTGGATTTCCAGCGGGGAACCCAGGGTGAAGGCAACGTGGTGATCGACTTGTCGGATCCATCGATGGCGCCCGACATACAAGAGCGCGAGGGCAAGATCATCGTAGGCTTCGCCAAAACCCGATTGCCTGAGCCGTTGCGCGTGCGTCTGGATGTGAAGGATTTCGCCACGCCAGTGCAGTTCGTCAATGCCAGCGCCAGCGGCGATCGAGCGACCATCAGCATTGAGCCCGGTGGCAGGTTCGATTACTCGACCTATCAGACTGACAGCAAGCTCACGGTCAGCGTTCGCCCGGCGACGGTCGACGACCTGCAAAAGCGCAATGCCGGGCAACAGGCCTACAGCGGCGAGAAGCTTTCGCTGAATTTCCAGGACATCGATGTACGTTCGGTACTGCAACTGATAGCCGATTTCACCAACCTCAATCTGGTGGCCAGCGACACGGTGCAGGGTGGCATCACTTTGCGCTTGCAGAACGTGCCGTGGGATCAGGCGCTGGATCTGGTGCTGAAAACCAAGGGGCTGGATAAGCGCAAGGTCGGCAATGTTCTACTTGTTGCGCCGGCCGATGAAATTGCTGCTCGTGAGCGCCAGGAGCTGGAATCACAGAAGCAGATTGCCGATCTGGCGCCATTGCGTCGGGAGCTGTTGCAGGTCAACTACGCCAAGGCGGCGGACATCGCCAAGCTCTTCCAGTCGGTGACCAGTGCTGAAGCGAAACCCGACGAACGGGGGTCGATCACCGTCGATGAGCGCACCAACAATATCATTGCCTACCAGACCCAGGACCGGCTTGATGAGCTGCGCAGGATTGTCACGCAGCTGGATATCCCTGTGCGTCAGGTCATGATCGAGGCGCGCATTGTCGAAGCCAACGTCGACTATGACAAAAGCCTCGGGGTGCGCTGGGGCGGTTCGATACAGAACAAGGGCAACTGGAACACCTCCGGTGTCAGCAACGGACTCAACGGGTCGTCGACCATTGGCACGCCCGGCAGTACCGGCACCAATTCACCGTTCGTCGACATGGGCACGGTCAATAACACCTCGGGCATCGGCATAGCGTTCATCACCGATAACGTCTTGCTGGACCTGGAACTGACAGCCATGGAGAAAACCGGCAACGGGGAAATCGTCTCGCAACCCAAGGTGGTCACGTCCGACAAGGAAACCGCAAAAATCCTCAAAGGCACCGAGATTCCCTATCAGGAAGCCAGTTCCAGTGGCGCGACTTCGGTGTCGTTCAAGGAGGCGTCGCTGTCGCTGGAGGTGACGCCGCAGATCACGCCCGACAACCGGATCATCATGGAGGTCAAGGTGACCAAGGACGAACCGGACTTCCTGAACAAGGTCCAGGATGTGCCGCCCATCAAGAAAAACGAAGTCAACGCCAAGGTCCTGGTCAACGATGGCGAGACCATCGTCATTGGCGGTGTTTTCTCAAATACTCAGAGCAAGGTCGTAGATAAGGTGCCATTTCTTGGCGATGTGCCGTATCTTGGCCGCCTTTTCCGGCGTGATGTGGTTTCGGAGAAAAAATCCGAGCTGTTGGTATTCCTCACTCCGCGTATCATGAATAACCAGGCGATTGCTGTGAGTCATTGATTCTGTGCGAAATTTGATTCTTGTTGGACCGATGGGTGCTGGAAAAAGCACCATCGGCCGGTTGCTGGCCAAAGAGCTGCGCCTGCCATTCAAAGATTCCGATAAGGAAATTGAATTGCGCACGGGCGCCAATATCCCTTGGATCTTCGATAAAGAAGGCGAACCGGGCTTTCGTGATCGCGAGCAGGCAATGATTGCCGAGCTGTGCGATTACGACGGTGTGGTGCTGGCGACAGGCGGGGGCGCGGTCATGCGCGAAGCCAATCGCCGGGCACTGCATGCCGGTGGGCGGGTGGTTTATCTGCATGCGTCGGTCGAGCAGCAGGTCGGCCGTACGGCCCGCGACCGCAATCGGCCATTATTGCGTACTGCCGATCCGGCCAAGACCCTTCGGGATCTGCTGGCGATCCGCGATCCGCTTTATCGGGAAATTGCCGACCTGGTGGTCGAAACCGATGAGCGCCCGCCACGAATGGTCGTACTCGACATTCTAGAGCGCTTGCAGCAGTTGCCACCCCGTTAAAGCGCCGCGCGAAATGCGCTATCCTCGACGTCGCGCCATGACCGCTCAAGGTTGTGGCGGATGGCCACCGAACGGCGTCACACCAGCAGAGGCCGTGGATATTCGTAAACTCAGGGCAGGATGCCTGATTCATCTTCACTGTGGGGACACATGCAGACACTCAAGGTCGATCTAGGCGAGCGCAGCTACCCGATTCATATTGGCGAAGGTTTGTTGGATCAGCCTGAGCTGCTGGCCCCGCACATTCGCGGACGGCAAGTAGCGATCATTACCAACGAGACTGTTGCGCCGCTCTATCTCGAGCGTCTGACACGCAGCCTGGCGCAGTTCTCGGTGATTTCCGTGGTGCTGCCCGACGGCGAAGCCTTCAAGACCTGGGAAACCCTGCAACTTATTTTCGACGGCCTGCTGACTGCCCGGCATGACCGCCGCACGACAGTGATCGCCCTCGGTGGCGGTGTGATCGGTGACATGGCCGGCTTTGCCGCCGCCTGCTACCAGCGCGGCGTCGATTTCATCCAGGTTCCGACCACGCTGCTGTCTCAGGTCGACTCTTCGGTGGGTGGCAAGACCGGGATCAACCATCCGCTGGGCAAGAACATGGTCGGCGCCTTCTATCAGCCGAACGTGGTGCTGATCGATACCGCCAGCCTCAATTCCCTGCCGGCGCGCGAGCTGTCCGCCGGATTGGCCGAAGTCATCAAGTACGGGCTGATCTGTGATGAGCCGTTCCTGACCTGGCTCGAAGACAACGTCGACCGTCTGCGCAATCTGGATCAACAAGCCCTGACTTATGCCATCGAGCGCTCCTGCGCGGCCAAGGCAGCGGTGGTCGGTGCCGATGAGAAAGAGACCGGTGTTCGTGCCACGTTGAACCTGGGCCACACTTTTGGCCACGCCATCGAAACCCACATGGGCTATGGTGTATGGCTTCATGGTGAAGCAGTGGCTGCTGGCACCGTAATGGCGCTGGAAATGTCTGCGCGACTGGGCTGGATCAGCGAGCAAGAGCGCGATCGCGGCATTCGCCTGTTCCAGCGTGCGGGGCTGCCGGTCGTACCGCCGGAAGAGATGACAGAAGCCGATTTCCTCGAACACATGTCCATTGATAAAAAAGTGATCGACGGTCGTTTGCGCCTGGTGCTGCTGCGCCACATGGGTGAAGCGGTGGTGACCGACGATTATCCGAAAGAGGTTCTACAGGCCACGCTGGGGGCAGACTACCGCGCCCTGGCCCAGCTTAAAGGTTAATAAGAACACAATGACTAGTTTGCATGCCGACGAGGCTTTCCTCGGCCATTACCAGTTGAGTCATGACCCTTTTGCTCCTCGGGTGCCTGGCTTCAAATTTTTCCCGGCCCAGCGCAAACCCGTGCTGGGACAACTGCATCACCTGGCGCGTTATAGCCAGTTGCTGCTGGTGGTCACCGGCCCCGAGGGCAGTGGCAAGACCCTGTTGCGTCAGGCCCTGGTCGCCAGCACCAACAAGCAATCGGTACAAAGTCTGGTGGTGTCCGCCCGTGGCGCCGGCGATGCGGCCGGAGTGTTGCGTCAGGTGGCCCAGGCGCTGAACGTTGCCCGGGCTGATGCGGACGCTATTCTGGCCCAGGTGGTACAGCTTGCACTGACCGGGCAGGAAGTCTATCTGCTGGTCGATGACGCCGAACAACTCGACGAGTCCGCCCTTGAGGCGCTGATGATCCTCGCTGCCGGCGCGCCTGAGGGCCGCCCGCATGTGTTCCTGTTCGGTGAAACCTCGCTGATTGCTCAGCTTGAGGCTTTGCATCTCGAGGAAGAACGTTTCCATGTCATCGAGCTGCAACCCTACACCGAGGAAGAAACCCGCGAATACCTGGAGCAGCGGCTTGAAGGCGCTGGTCGCGGTATCGAACTTTTCACCGCAGATCAGATCTCTGATATTCACGAAAGCTCCGAAGGCTGGCCTGGCAGCATCAATCAGGTCGCCCGCGATGCAATGATCGAAGCCATGATCGCCAGCCGCTCAGCGGTCAAGCGTCCAAAAATGGGGTTCAATATGCCGAAGAAACACGTATTGGCGATTTCCGCCGTGGTCGTGGTCGCGGTAGCTGCCGCCTGGTTGATGCCGGGTCGCAACAAGGCACCGACCACGGGTGCACCGGCCAACGAACAGGCGCAACTGCCGCTTGGCCAGGGTCAGCCAACAGCGAATGGTGGTGCTCCGGCCGTCGAATTCGCCGGCAACACGCAGCCGATGCCATTGCCGTTGGTCGGCAATTCGCAGCCGGTCATGCGCGGTCCGCTGGCTGAAGCCGCGGGTGGCATTACCGAGGGCGACGACGGCGTGCCGGTCGAAGGTTCCAGCGCCACACCGCCGACGGTGACCACAACCGCACCGCCTGTGGGCGTTCCTGCCGGCCCTGCGCCGACGCCAGCCGCCAAGCCTGCCCCTACGCCGACTCAGGTCGCCACCGCCAAGCCTGCGCCTGCTCCAGTGGCCAAGCCTGCTCCAGCGCCAGCCAAGCCAGCCGTTGCTGCTGCAGCCAAGCCTGCCGAGAAACCGGCTCCGGCGGCCAAGGCGGCTGGCGGCACCTGGTACGCAGGGCAAGCACCGGGCAACTACGTGGTACAGATCCTCGGCACCAGCTCCGAAGCGAGCGCGCAAAGCTTCGTCAAGGAGCAGGGCGGCGAGTACCGTTACTTCAAGAAAGTCCTCAACGGCAAGCCGCTCTACGTGATCACCTACGGCAACTTTGCCAATCGTGATGCAGCTGTTTCCGCCATCAAGGCCTTGCCAGCGAAGGTTCAGGCTGGTAAACCTTGGCCTCGCACTGTCGCCAGCGTCCAACAGGAACTGGCAACAACTCGCTGAAGATTCGGCGGCCTTACCCAGGCCGCCTCTCCAAGCACCTCAAAATTTCTACAAGTGCGCGCCGCCTTCCGGGCTGCGTGCCTTGTGGTGTCTGCGTCATAGTAGCTTTTGAGTCGTAGCGGTCAAAATTAAAAAAAGTTTTGACTAGCACAGCAGATCGCTTTAAACCTTTCACAAATGCGACATAGATTTGCGACATTTCGTCGTCAAATTTGTGAGGCCAAGTGTCGGTGTGTACAATGACCTCCCTTTTGCCCCGCAAAGCTGGCGTGCGTTCGGCGCGGATGGCAAGTGGTTGAATTGAAAAGAAATTTGCCTCGATCAGAGGCAGCCTGGTGAGAAAGTGTCTATGAAAGCAGGTCTGTACCAACCAGATGAATTCAAGGATAACTGCGGTTTCGGCCTGATTGCTCATATGCAGGGCGAGCCCAGTCATACCCTTTTGCAAACGGCCATCGAGGCCCTGACCTGCATGACCCACCGCGGTGGGATTAATGCCGACGGCAAGACCGGTGACGGTTGCGGTCTGCTGATTCAAAAGCCGGACGTGTTCCTGCGAGCCATCGCCCAGGAAACCTTCGGCGTCGAAATGCCCAAGCAATACGCCGTGGGCATGGTTTTCTTCAACCAGGACCCGGTCAAAGCCCAAGCCGCTCGCGAGAACATGAACCGTGAGATCCTGGCCGCCGGCTTGCAGTTGGTCGGCTGGCGCAAAGTGCCGATCGACACCAGCGTCCTCGGCCGCCTGGCGCTTGAGCGCCTGCCGCAGATCGAGCAAGTGTTCATCGGCGGTGAAGGCCTGAGCGATCAGGACATGGCCGTCAAGCTGTTCACCTCCCGTCGTCGCTCGTCCGTGGCCAACGCCGCTGACACCGACCACTACGTCTGCAGCTTTTCGCACAAGACCATCATTTACAAAGGCCTGATGATGCCGGCGGACTTGACCGCCTTCTATCCAGACCTCAGCGACAAGCGCCTGCAAACCTCGATCTGCGTGTTCCACCAGCGCTTCTCCACCAACACCCTGCCGAAATGGCCGCTGGCCCAACCGTTCCGCTTCCTGGCGCACAACGGCGAGATCAACACCATCACCGGCAACCGCAACTGGGCCGTGGCCCGTCGCACCAAGTTCAGCAACGATCTGATGGACCTGGAAGAACTCGGCCCGCTGGTCAACCGCGTCGGTTCCGACTCCTCGAGCATGGACAACATGCTCGAGCTGATGGTCACCGGTGGCATCGACCTGTTCCGTGGCGTGCGGATGATCATTCCGCCTGCGTGGCAGAACGTCGAGACCATGGACCCGGATCTGCGTGCGTTCTACGAATACAACTCGATGCACATGGAACCGTGGGACGGCCCGGCCGGCGTGGTAATGACCGACGGTCGTTACGCGGTGTGCCTGCTCGACCGTAACGGTCTGCGTCCGGCGCGTTGGGTCACCACCAAGAACGGCTTCATCACCCTGGCCTCGGAAATCGGTGTCTGGAACTACCAGCCTGAAGACGTGATCGCCAAGGGCCGTGTGGGTCCGGGCCAGATCTTTGCCGTGGACACCGAAACCGGTCAGATCCTCGACACCGATGCGATCGACAACCGTTTGAAGTCCCGTCATCCGTACAAGCAATGGCTGCGCAAGAATGCCCTGCGCATCCAGGCGACCATGGAAGACAACGACCACGGTTCGGCGTTCTACGACGTCGATCAGCTCAAGCAATACATGAAGATGTACCAGGTCACGTTCGAAGAGCGCGACCAGGTGCTGCGTCCGCTCGGCGAACAGGGCTACGAAGCCGTGGGCTCGATGGGCGACGATACGCCGATGGCCGTGCTGTCCCAGCGCGTGCGCACGCCGTACGACTATTTCCGCCAGCAGTTCGCGCAGGTCACCAACCCGCCGATCGACCCGCTGCGTGAGGCCATCGTCATGTCGCTGGAAATCTGCCTCGGTGCCGAGCGCAACATTTTCCAGGAGTCGCCGGAACACGCTTCGCGCGTGATCCTCAGCTCGCCGGTCATTTCCCCGGCCAAGTGGCGCTCGCTGATGAACCTCGATCGTCCGGGCTTCGAGCGCGCGATCATCGACCTCAACTACGACGAAAGCGTCGGCCTGGAAGCTGCGATCCGCAATGTTGCCGATCAGGCTGAAGAAGCCGTGCGCTCCGGTCGTACCCAGGTCGTTCTGAGTGACCGTCACATTGCCCCGGGCAAGTTGCCGATCCACGCGTCCCTGGCGACCGGCGCGGTGCACCACCGCCTGACCGAAAAGGGCCTGCGTTGCGACTCCAACATCCTGGTGGAAACCGCCACCGCCCGCGATCCGCATCACTTCGCCGTGTTGATCGGTTTCGGCGCCTCTGCCGTTTATCCGTTCCTGGCCTACGAAGTGCTCGGCGACCTGATCCGTACCGGCGAAGTGCTGGGTGACCTCTATGAGGTGTTCAAGAACTACCGTAAAGGCATCACCAAAGGCCTGCTCAAGATCCTGTCGAAGATGGGCATCTCGACCATCACTTCGTACCGCGGTGCGCAGTTGTTCGAGGCCATCGGCCTGTCCGAGGAAGTCTGCAACCTGAGCTTCCGTGGCGTGCCGAGCCGCATCAAGGGCGCGCGTTTCGTCGACATCGAAGCCGAGCAGAAAGCCCTGGCCACCGAAGCCTGGAGCCCGCGCAAGCCGATCCAGCAAGGCGGTTTGCTGAAGTTCGTCCACGGTGGCGAATATCACGCCTACAACCCGGACGTGGTCAACACCCTGCAGGCCGCTGTGCAGCAGGGCGACTACAGCAAGTTCAAGGAATACACGTCGCTGGTGGACAACCGCCCGGTGTCGATGATCCGCGACCTGCTGAAAGTCAAAACCCTCGACACTCCATTGGATATGAGTGAAATCGAGCCGCTGGAATCGGTGCTCAAGCGCTTCGACTCCGCCGGCATCTCGCTGGGCGCCCTGTCGCCGGAAGCTCACGAAGCCCTGGCCGAAGCCATGAACCGCCTCGGTGCGCGTTCCAACTCTGGCGAAGGCGGCGAAGACCCTGCGCGCTACGGCACCATCAAGAGCTCGAAAATCAAGCAGGTTGCCACTGGCCGTTTCGGTGTGACCCCGGAATACCTGGTCAACGCCGAAGTGCTGCAGATCAAGGTCGCCCAAGGCGCCAAGCCAGGCGAAGGTGGTCAGTTGCCAGGCGGCAAGGTCAACGGTCTGATCGCCAAGCTGCGTTACGCAGTGCCGGGCGTAACCCTGATTTCGCCACCGCCGCACCACGACATCTATTCGATCGAAGACTTGTCGCAGCTGATTTTCGACCTGAAACAAGTCAACCCGAAGGCACTGGTCTCGGTGAAGCTGGTGGCAGAAGCTGGCGTCGGCACCATCGCCGCCGGTGTGGCCAAGGCCTACGCGGACTTGATCACCATCTCCGGCTACGACGGCGGTACCGGTGCATCGCCGCTGACCTCGATCAAATACGCGGGCGCTCCGTGGGAACTCGGCTTGGCCGAAACCCACCAGACCCTGCGTGGCAACGACCTGCGCGGCAAAGTCCGGGTACAGACCGACGGCGGCCTGAAAACCGGCCTCGACGTGATCAAGGCGGCGATCCTCGGCGCTGAAAGCTTCGGCTTCGGCACCGCGCCAATGATCGCCCTGGGCTGCAAATACCTGCGCATCTGCCACCTGAACAACTGCGCCACCGGCGTCGCGACTCAGAACGAGAAGCTGCGCAAGGATCACTACATCGGTACCGTCGACATGGTGGTGAATTTCTTCACCTATGTCGCCGAAGAAACCCGTGAGTGGCTGGCCAAGCTGGGCGTGCGCTCCCTCGAAGAGCTGATCGGCCGTACCGATCTGCTGGAAGTCCTCGAAGGTCAGACCGCCAAGCAGCACCACCTGGACCTCACCCCGTTGCTGGGCAGCGACCACGTGCCGGCAGACAAGCCGCAGTTCTGTGGCGTGGAGCGCAACCCGCCGTTCGACAAGGGCTTGCTGGCTGAGAAAATGGTCACTATGGCCACCTCGGCCATCAACGACCTGAGCGGCGCCGAGTTCGCCCTGGACATCTGCAACTGCGACCGTTCCATCGGTGCACGGATCTCCGGTGAAATCGCGCGCAAGCATGGCAACCAGGGCATGGCCAATTCGCCTATCACGTTCCGCTTCAAAGGCACGGCCGGGCAGAGTTTCGGCGTGTGGAACGCTGGCGGCCTGAACATGTACCTGGAAGGCGACGCCAACGACTACGTCGGCAAGGGCATGACCGGCGGCAAGCTGGTGATCGTACCGCCCAAAGGCAGCGTCTACCGCACTCAGGACAGTGCCATCATCGGCAACACCTGCCTGTATGGCGCCACTGGCGGCAAGCTGTTCGCCGCCGGCACCGCGGGCGAGCGTTTTGCCGTGCGTAACTCTGGTGCCCACACTGTGGTGGAAGGCACTGGCGATCACTGCTGCGAGTACATGACTGGTGGTTTCGTCTGCGTATTGGGCAAGACCGGTTACAACTTCGGCTCTGGCATGACCGGCGGTTTCGCCTACGTGCTCGACCAGGACAACAGCTTCGTTGACCGGGTCAACCACGAACTGGTGGAAATTCAGCGGATCAGCGGCGAGGCGATGGAAGCCTATCGCAGCCACCTGCAAAACGTGCTGAACGAGTACGTCGAGGAAACCGACAGCGAGTGGGGGCGTGAACTCGCCGAAAACCTCGATGACTACTTGCGCCGTTTCTGGCTGGTCAAGCCCAAGGCTGCCAACCTGAAATCGTTGCTTTCCAGCACCCGTGCCAACCCGCAGTGATATGCGCCTGAAGAGTTTGATGAGGTTTTAAAATGGCTGAACGTCTGAATAATGACTTCCAGTTCATCGAGGTCGGGCGCAAGGATCCGAAGAAGAAACTGTTGCGTCAACGCAAGAAAGAGTTCGTGGAAATCTACGAACCCTTCAAACCCCAGCAGTCGGCCGACCAGGCCCACCGCTGCCTGGGTTGCGGTAACCCGTATTGCGAATGGAAGTGCCCGGTGCACAACTTCATTCCCAACTGGCTGAAACTGGTGGCCGAGGGCAACATCCTCCAGGCCGCCGAACTGTCGCACCAGACCAACACCCTGCCGGAAGTCTGCGGCCGGGTGTGCCCGCAGGATCGTCTGTGCGAGGGTGCCTGCACCCTCAACGACGGCTTCGGCGCGGTGACCATCGGTTCGGTGGAGAAGTACATCACCGACACCGCATTCGCCATGGGTTGGCGCCCGGACATGTCCAAGGTCAAGCCGACCGGCAAGCGTGTTGCGATCATCGGTGCCGGGCCTGCAGGCCTGGGCTGTGCCGACGTACTGGTGCGCGGCGGCGTGACCCCGGTGGTGTTCGACAAGAACCCGGAAATCGGCGGTCTGCTGACCTTCGGCATCCCCGAGTTCAAGCTGGAAAAGACCGTGTTGAGCAATCGTCGCGAAGTCTTCACCGGCATGGGTATCGAGTTCCGCCTCAACACCGAGGTAGGCACGGACGTGACCATGGAGCAACTGCTCGAAGAATACGATGCGGTCTTCATGGGCATGGGCACCTACACCTACATGAAGGGCGGCTTTGCCGGGGAAGACCTGCCAGGCGTGTACGACGCGCTCGACTTCCTGATCGCCAACGTCAACCGCAACCTGGGCTTTGAAAAGTCGCCGGAAGATTTCGTCGACATGAAAGGCAAGAAGGTCGTGGTACTCGGTGGTGGCGACACGGCGATGGACTGCAACCGTACGTCGATCCGCCAGGGCGCCAAGTCGGTGACCTGCGCCTATCGTCGTGACGAAGCGAACATGCCGGGCTCGCGCAAAGAGGTGAAGAACGCCAAGGAAGAAGGCGTGAAATTCCTCTACAACCGCCAGCCGATCGCCATCGTTGGTGAAGACAAGGTCGAAGGTGTGAAGGTGGTCGAGACCCGTCTCGGCGAACCGGACGCCCGTGGCCGTCGCAGCCCCGAACCGATCCCGGGTTCCGAAGAGATCATCCCGGCCGACGCCGTGGTCATCGCCTTCGGTTTCCGTCCAAGCCCGGCGCCGTGGTTCGAGCAGTTCGAGATCCAGACCGACAGCCAGGGCCGTGTAGTGGCGCCTGAGCAAGGTCAGTACAAGCATCAGACCAGCAATCCGAAAATCTTTGCTGGTGGCGACATGGTGCGCGGTTCCGACCTGGTGGTGACGGCGATCTTCGAAGGCCGTAATGCCGCGGAAGGGATCCTGGATTACCTGGGCGTCTGAGCCTCGATCCAGACTTGAAATGCAGTAACCCTGTGGGAGCGAGCCTGCTCGCGAAAGCGGTCTGTCAGCCAACTTCAATGTTGGTTGTGCCGGCCTCTTCGCGAGCAAGCCCGCTCCCACAGTTGTTTCGCGGTGTTGCTAAACTCTGTATTTCATTGCGACAAATTGACCCGAAAGACAAAAGCCTCCGCTCTTGCCGTGCCTTTTGCGCCCGGCTCTGAGAAAATGCCCTCACTTTTTTTCCGGATGCCGACATGACTGCCCTGAAGAACGACCGTTTCCTGCGCGCCCTGCTCAAGCAACCCGTAGACGTCACCCCTGTGTGGATGATGCGTCAGGCCGGTCGCTACCTGCCTGAATACCGCGCCAGCCGTGGCAAAGCCGGCGACTTCATGAGCCTGTGCATGAACCCGGCGTTCGCTTGCGAAGTCACGATGCAGCCGCTCGACCGTTATCCACAGCTGGATGCGGCGATCCTCTTCTCCGACATCCTGACCATCCCCGATGCCATGGGGCAGGGCTTGTACTTCGAAACCGGTGAAGGTCCGCGCTTCAAGAAAGTCATCAGCACCCTGGCCGACATCGAAGCCCTGCCGATTCCTGACCCGCAGAAAGACCTGGGCTACGTGATGGACGCGGTCAGCACCATCCGCCGCGAACTGAACGGCCGTGTGCCGTTGATCGGTTTCTCCGGCAGCCCGTGGACCCTGGCGACCTACATGGTCGAAGGCGGCTCGTCGAAAGACTTCCGCAAGACCAAGGCCATGCTCTACGACAACCCGCAAGCCATGCACCTGCTGCTCGATAAACTCGCGCAGTCGGTCACCAGCTACCTCAATGGCCAGATCATGGCCGGCGCACAGGCCGTGCAGATCTTCGACACCTGGGGCGGCAACCTGTCGGCGGCGGCGTACCAGGAATTCTCCCTGGCCTACATGCGCAAAATCGTCAGCGGCCTGATCCGTGAGCACGAAGGCCGCAAGGTGCCGGTCATCCTGTTCACCAAGAACGGCGGCCTGTGGCTGGAAAGCATTGCCGAGGCTGGCGCAGATGCGCTGGGCCTGGACTGGACCTGCGATATTGGCAGCGCCCGCGCCCGTGTTGGCGACAAGGTTGCCCTGCAAGGCAACATGGACCCGACCGTGCTCTACGCCAAACCGGAAGCCATCCGCGCAGAAGTCGGGCGTATTCTGGCCAGCTACGGCAAGGGCAGCGGCCACGTGTTCAACCTCGGCCATGGCATCACGCCGGAAGTCGACCCGGAGCACGCCGGCGCGTTCCTGCGTGCGGTACATGAGCTGTCGGCGCAGTATCACGAGTGATCGGCACCCAATAAAAAACGCCCGGCTTATGCCGGGCGTTTTTGTATCTCGGTAATCTTCTGTAGGAGCGAGCTTGCTCGCGATGGTCGTTAACGATAACGCGTATTTACTGGCTAAACACGGCACTCTTGCGTCCATCGCGAGCAAGCTCGCTCCTACAGGGGGTGGTCGTCCAATGGCGGCAACTTCGCCAGTTTCAACGCCACAAACAGCGCAATCACCAGCAGCGTGCCGATGAACAACCCGATCCCGCTCCAGCCGCCTAGGTGCCAGAACACGCCGCCTGCCGTTCCGGCGATGCTCCCACCGGCGTAATAGCTGAACAGGTACAGCGACGATGCCTGCCCCTTGGCCCTGGTGGCGCGGCGGCCGATCCAGCTGCTGGCCACCGAGTGGGCGCCAAAGAAGCCGAAGGTAAAGATCAGCATGCCAATGATCACCAGCGGCAAGGGCGTGAACATCGTCAGGGCGAGACCAGCGATCATCAGCGCGATGGTGCTCCAGAGCATTTTGCGGCGGCCGAGTTTGTCGGCCAGCGAGCCGATTTTCGCTGAGCTGTAGATGCCCGACAGGTACACCACCGACAACAACCCGACAAAGGTCTGTTCCATGTGGTACGGCGCGGCCAGCAGGCGATAGCCGATGTAGTTGAACAGCGTGACGAACGCGCCCATCAACACAAAGGCTTCAAGAAACAGCAGCGGCAGGCCGGCGTCGCGAAAGTGCATGGTGAAACCGTCGAGCAAGCTGCGCGGATGCAGCGAGCGGGCGCGGAAGTTGCGCGATTTCGGGAGGATTTTCCAGAACACCGCCGCGGCAATCACCGCCAGGCCACCGATCACCAGCATCGCCGTGTGCCAGCTGACGAAGTCGATCAATACCCCGGTGATCAAGCGTCCGCTCATCCCGCCAATCGCGTTGCCAGCGATGTACAAGCCCATGGCGAGGCCGATGTGCTGTGGGTGGATCTCTTCGCTCAAGTAAGTCATCGCAACCGCAGCCAGACCGCTCAACGACAATCCAATCAGCGCACGCATCAGCAGCACACCGTGCCAGCTCGGCATCATCGCACTGGCCATGGTGCACAGCGCGGCGGCGAACAGTGCGGCCACCATTACCTGTTTGCGTCCGACCCGGTCGGAGATCGGGCCGGTAATCAGCAGGCCGATGGCGAGCATGCCGGTGGCGATCGACAGGATCAGGCTGCTCTGCGCCGCGTTGATGGAATATTCGTGGGACAGCAGCGGCATCATCGGCTGCACGCAGTAGAGCAGGGCGAAAGTCGCGAAGCCGCCGCAGAACAACGCCAGCACCGTGCGCATGAACGCCGGGGTGCCTTTTTCGATGTAGATCTCCGCCCGCTCAGCGGCGATAGCGTCCGCTGCTGCGGGAGGAACTTCATGGGCGAGTGGGGCGACAGCAGTTTTCACGTTGGACCTCGGAGGACGCAGCCGGTCGGGCAATGAAAAAAGCATATAGCTGGCTAATGATTCAATCCAATATATTGTTCGACCTGTTTGATAGCTTTTACGACCTAATGGGGTTTTCCATGGAATTGCGTCACCTGCGCTACTTCATCGCCGTCGCCGAAGAACTGCACTTCGGCCGCGCCGCACAGGTGCTGGGCATCTCCCAGCCACCGCTGAGCCAGCAAATTCAGGCGCTGGAACAGGAAGTCGGCGCACGACTGTTCGAGCGTACCAATCGTCGGGTCGAGCTGAGCGAGGCCGGTCGGCTGTTTCTGCAAGAGGCACGGTTGGTGCTGGCGCAGGTCGACAAAGCGGCGGATGTCGCGCGACGGGCGCAACTGGGTGAGTTGGGTGAGCTGAAAATCGGCTTCACCTCGTCGGCCCCCTTCAACTCGACCATTCCCCAGGCGATTTTCTCTTTCCGCCAGCGCTTCCCGGCGGTGCATCTGAACCTGCGGGAGATGAGCAGCACCCAGGTGGCTGATGCGCTGGTGGACGAGTCGATTGAAGTCGGCATCATGCGCCCGCTCGGGCTGCCGGACTGCCTCAGCGTGGTCGAATTGATGCGCGAGCCGCTGGTCGCGGTGCTCAGCTCCAAGCACCCGTTGGTAGAGGGCAGCGAGGAGGGCTTGTTCCTGTCAGCCCTGGCGCTTGAGCCCTTTGTGTTTTTTCCGCGTAGCTACGGCAGTGGCCTGTATGCGCAGTTGCTCAGCCTGGCCCGGGACTCCGGCTTCAGCCCACACTTCGCCCAGGAGGCCGGAGAGGCGATGACCATCATCGGGCTGGTAGCGGCGGGGCTGGGCGTGTCGGTGCTGCCGGCGTCTTATCAGCGGATGCGTATTGACGGTGTGGTCTACCGCCCGCTGCTCGATCCGGCGGCGGTATCGGCGGTGTGGTTGGTGCAGCGTAAGGACCAGAAGTCGGCGATGGCCAAGGCGTTTGTTGAACTGCTGACGCGCAGAGTTGAACCGCTGAAGCAGTGACGGTATGAACACAATATTCCCTGTAGGAGCGAGCCTGCTCGCGATGGACTAAAAAACGCCACGTTCACCCAGGAAGCACGCGCCATCGTTGGCGACCATCGCGAGCAGGCTCGCTCCTACAGGTCAGAGTTTTCGCCGCTGCCCGTGGGACATTTCTGAACTATCCAGAACAGGCTACAGCGCCTTGCGACGTTGCCTGCAACTACCCCAGAATCCGCCGGCTTGTGCGCTTTGAGGGCCGCCGGTAGCTTGATCGGGTCACTGATTGTCAGTGATCGGGTTTAGTAGCCCGTATCGAAGTAAAGCGCATTTGCGCTCCTGATAGGCAGGTATGTCCATACCTGCCCTTGACGGTAGCTGTGCGCAGGGCGTCTTCGGGCGCACCGGTTTCGCTTCGTCCGGTCTACTAACCTGCGTACAGCTGCCACCCCTTTGATCAGTAGCGATTCGGTGTGGCCCCCACTGTCAGGACGCTGAATCATGACGCATACACCAAACCCACCGGATACCGATCCGGACACTCCACACCAAGCCAGCAATATCTTCTTCATCGCCCCCGAAATCGACAACCACACCCTGTTGGAATACGCCTGCGTGTCACTGGCATCAGCCAATGTCATGGCGAGCGATTTCGCGAGGAATCTGAACGGAGCGCAGAGCCACACACTGCTGGGGATTCAGCAATCGATCATGTTGGGGGAGCTGGCGGTGAATCGGGTGTTGGATAACCTCGATCCACCCTGAATCACCCAGGGAGCGTTGGGACACTTCACGTAACGGATCCGGTTTCGTGATTCACCCGATATTGAGCAGAATCGATTTCTTTAGATGAGTGCCATGGATGCCACTTCTATATCAACCCAAGGAAGGCAGCGTACTGATTTGTGATTTCAGGGGTTACGAAGTTCCCGAAATGATCAAGGTCAGACCTGTTGTCGTGATTCGCAAACACAGAACCAACAACTTGTTGGTGACGGTTGTGCCGCTTAGTACAACCGCTCCAGATCATATGCTTGAACATCATCTGGAGCTGCCGAATCATCTGCAGGGAGCAAGTCCGACGTGTTGGGCTAAATGCGATATGGTTGCCACCGTCAGTCTTTCCAGGCTCGACCGGATCAAGAGCCGAGATCGTCGAGGGAAGCGCACTTACGTCATTTCACAACTTGAAACAGACGAGTTTTTTGCGATCAAAGTCGCGGTGCGCAAGGCCTTGGGCCTGTAATCGCAGCAAGTTTGATTGAGGCAGGCCAGTTGCCAGCTGTTGTTCGCAGAATGATTTCGGACAATACTGACGGCGTTCCCGAAAGGGGCTTGTGAGACTCTGAGGATCCTGGGCAACCAGCCATCGCAGAGCCAGGCAGGTGAAGGGCGATGACAAGCCGACCTGTCTGTGAAGGGGCGCCGAAAGGCGCCCTTTGTCGTTTTTGGCCTTACGACCAGCGCTTGAAAATCAGCGAAGTATTCACCCCGCCAAACGCAAAATTATTGTTCATCACATACTGGTTGTTCATCTGCCGAAACTCGCCGCGCAGGTAGTCGAGCTTGCCGCAATGCGGGTCGACTTCGTCGAGGTTGAAGGTGTGGGCGTAGAGGTCGCGGTTCATCATTTCGATGCTGAACCAGGACTCCAGTGCACCGCAGGCGCCGAGGGTGTGGCCGAGGAAGCTTTTCTGCGAGCTGATCGGCATGTGTTCGCCGAACAGGCTGCTGGTGGCCAGGGTTTCGGCGATGTCGCCCTGTTCGGTGGCGGTGCCGTGGCCATTGACGTAGCCGATGTCCGACGGTTTCAGCCCGGCGTCTTCCAGGGCCAGTTCCATGGCCCGGCGCATGGTGATCTGTTCCGGGCGGGTGGTGTGCTGGCCGTCGGCGTTGCTGCCGAAACCGACGATCTCGGCATGGATGTGGGCGCCACGGGCCAGGGCGTGTTCCAGTTCTTCGAGCACCAGCATGCCGCCCCCTTCGCCGATCACCAGGCCGTCGCGTGCGGAGTCGTAAGGGCGCGGGCTGCGTTGTGGGGTGTCGTTTTTCAGGCTGGTGGCGTAAAGCGCGTCGAAGACCATTGCTTCGGTCGGGCACAGCTCTTCGGCGCCACCGGCGAGCATCAGCGGCAGGCGCCCGAACTTGATGGCCTCGTAGGCATAGCCGATGCCCTGGCTGCCGCTGGTGCAGGCGCTGGATGTCGGGATCAGGCGGCCAGTGAGGCCGAAGAAGATGCTGATGTTCGCCGCGGTGGTGTGCGGCATCATGCGCACGTAGGAATTGGCGTTCAGGCCTTCGGCCACCGAGTTGAGCAGCATGTTGCCGAACGCCTTGATCTCGTCGGTGCTGCCGGTCGAGGAGCCGCAGGCGACGCCCATGCGCCCGTCCTTGATCGATTCGTCACCCAATAATCCGGCGTCGGCCAGTGCCAGTTCCGACGCGCCGACGGCCAGCCGTGATACCCGGCCCATGCTGCGCAGTTGCTTGCGGGTCCAGTGGCTCGGCACTTTGAAGTCATCGATGGGGCCAGCCAGGCGCGTGTTGAGTTCGGTAAAACGATCCCACTCGTCCATCCGGCGGATGCCGCTGCGGTTGGCCGCGAAGTTACCGGAGATGGTGCCCCAGTCGCTGCCCAATGAGGTAATGCCGGCCATGCCGGTGACGACGACGCGCTTCATCAGCACAGGCCTCCGTTGACGGCCAGAACCTGCCGGGTAATGTACGAGGCTTCCGCCGACATCAGGAAGTTCACTGCGCCGGCCACCTCTTCAGGGGTGCCCATGCGTTGTGCGGGGATCATTTTCATCAGTTCTTCCACCGGCACGTTTTCGTCGAGCATGGCTGTGTCGATCAGGCCGGGGGCGACACAGTTGACGGTGATTTTGCGCTTGCCCAGTTCGATCGCCAATGCCTTGGCCGCGCCGATCAACCCGGCCTTGGAGGCGCTGTAGTTGACCTGGCCACGGTTGCCGATCAGGCCGGATACCGAGGTGATGCAGACAATCCGCCCGGCGGCGCGACGACGAATCATCGGCATCATCACCGGGTGCAGCACGTTGTAGAAACCGTCGAGATTGGTGCGCATCACCACATCCCAATCCTCCTCGCTCAGGGCCGGAAAGGCACCGTCACGGGTCAGGCCGGCATTGAGCACCACGCCATAATAGGCGCCGTGGGTTTCCACGTCGGCTTCGAGAATTTCCTTGCAACGGGCGCGGTCGGCCACATCGAACTGCAGGATGCGCGCACGACGGCCCAAGGCCTCGACTTCACCCTTGACGGCTTCAGCGTCGGCCAGGCCGCTGCGGCAATGCAACACGATGTCGTGCCCGGCCTGGGCCAGACGCAAGGCGATGGCACGGCCGATGCCACGGCTGGAACCGGTGACCAGTACGGATTCAGTCATGACTGGACTCCTTCGGGTTCATGAAGATATTGAGCGGCCTGGGGTGGGCGGTACACGTTCAGACGGGCGGTAACGTGAATGCCGGGGGCGTTGATGTGGCATTCGAACACTCCCATGCCGTTATCGTCTTCCAGGGAGCGAATACCGTGGATGGTCAACTCGGTACCGGCCGGAAAACTTTCGACGTTGCATTCGAATTTGCGGCTGCCGAGCAGGAAGCCCAATTCCACCTCATCACCGCGCTGGCGCGCATGGCAACCGGCGAAGGCGGCCACGCTCTGGGCCATCAATTCGATACCGACCCAGGCCGGCAGGCTGCCGTCGGGGAGGTTGAACAGGCCGTCGGGCTTGACGGTCAGGCGCGTGTGAATCTGCTCTTCATCGAACGCCAGGATCCGGTCGATAAGGATCATGTCGCCAGCGTGGGGCAGCAGTTCGGCGAGCGGCCAGTCAATCATGGAGCGTCTCCGATAATCAGGCTGACATTGTTGCCACCGAAGGCAAAGGAATTGCTCATCAGGTAGCGAGGTGCAATGGACGTCAGGCGAGTGGCCGGGGTCACCCAGTGCAGCGGTGGCAATTCGGGATCGGGCTGCCCGTCCCAGACGTGCGGTGGCAAGGCATGCTCGCGATTGTCCGGGCTCAGGCTCAACCAGCAGAACGCCGCTTCCAGCGCCCCGGCGGCACCGAGGGTGTGGCCGGTCATGGGTTTGCTCGACGAACTGGGCACGCCGGCCGGGAACAGCGTCGCCACGGCCTGGCTCTCCATGGCGTCGTTGTGCTGGGTGGCGGTGCCGTGCAGGTTCAGATACGCGATCTGCTCCGGTTGCAGGTTGGCGCGGCCCAAGGCTTTGCGCATCGCTTGCAGGGCGCCACGACCGGTCGGCTCCGGGGCGGATATGTGATGCGCATCGGAACTGGCGCCGCTGCCGAGCAAGGCAATTGGTTGGCCGTCACCTGCACGTCTGGTCATCAGGAACAGCACCGCCGCTTCGCCAATGTTGATGCCATTGCGGTTCACCGAAAACGGATTGCAGCGTTGTTCCGAGACCGCTTCCAGCGCCGAGAAACCGTTGAGGGTCAGCTTGCACAAGGTGTCGACACCGCCACACAGCACCGCGTCGCAAATGCCCAGGTCCAACAGGCGCTGGGCGCTCATCAAGGCTCGGGCGCTGGAGGTGCAAGCCGTGGAAATGACATAGGCCGGCCCGCTCAATTGCAGCCATTCGGCGAGGAAGTTCGCCGGCGCCCCGAGCTCCTGTTGCTGATAGTCGTACTCGGCAGGGAACTGCTTTCCACGCAGGTAATGCGCCAGGCTCTGGCTCGCCTCGTCGATACCCGAGGTGCTGGTGCCCAGCACGACACCGATGCGGTCGCGGCCGTAGGTCTGGATTGCGCTGTCGATGTCCGGGCGGATTTGCAGCGTGGCCTCCAGCAACAACTGATTGTTGCGACTGTGATGGCGCGACATCCCGGCTGGAAGGGTTGCCAGTTTGCCTTGGACCGCACCGACCGGCAGCGTGCGTTGCGGCACCCATCCGGCTTGTTCGCGCATACCGCTGCAGTCGCTGGCAAACAGGTTGCGGGCAACTTCCTGCTTATCGCGGCCTAACGCGCAGACCAATCCGAGGGCATTGAGGTAAGCCGTCATGGCGTTTCACCGCTCAGGGGCGTGACTTGATAGGCCGGACCATACGCAAGCTTCAATTGAAAATTCTGCGGTTGTGCGTAGCGGATGTCCCAGCGGTCGGGCAGGGACCGTTGTCTGCCGTACTGCCAGGCGCCGGGATAGTTGGCCGCCAGTTCATCTTGCGGCGTCAGCGCAAACAGCAGCGCCGCGAACAGTTCCCGGGCTTGCGGATTGGGCGGCAAAAAACCATCGGACTCCCAGGTTTTGTCGATCAGTTTCTGGCGGGCCTGGGGAATGCCCAGCAAGTCCATCATCGACCAGCGAATACCTGATTCTTCGCGCTGGATCACCAGCACCCAGTCCTGGCGTTCGTCGGCCTGCCCACGCTGGATGTGCAATTGCAGCGGCAACGGCAGATCTGGATTGTGCACGGGCAGCGGCGCCCGGCCGGCGCAGGCGCTCAGCAGCAGGGTTGCGGCAAGCAGGAGAAATCGCAGAGCATCGGTCATCCCACAGGTTTGGTGCTTCGAGCGACTGGCAATCAACATCACACAGTTCCTTCAAAAGGTTTGCGCGCCACCACATTGACCAGGGTTTCTTCCCGTTGGCCAAAAGGTTTTGGCTTGCACACACCCAATAGTTCGAGCAGGCCGAAATCCTTGGCGCGACTCCACCACAGGTACGGATAAGACACGTTTTTCTCGGTAAATTCGAAGCCCTGCTGGCGAATCATTTGCAGGTACTGCGCCGCGCTTTTCTGCACGTGCATCGGGTGGCGGAACAACCAGCGGATCACCCAGGTATCAATGTAAGCCTCGGTGGATTCTGCGAACAGCAGATAACCGCCGGGTTTGAGCACGCGATAGAACTCGGCCAGTGCCTGTTCCTGCTCCACCAGATGATGGAAGGTCTGGTGACAGAACAGCAGGTCGATACTGGCGTCCGGCAGTTTGAGGCTGGCGCAGTCACTGCCGATCAACTCCACTGCCATGCCCTGGCGGACCGCTTCTTCGCGGCTCTGGTTCAGGCTCTGGGGATCAGCATCGACGCCAATCAGACGAGCGGGCGCGAAGGCCTGGCGCAGCAGCGGGAATGACTTACCCTGGCCACAACCGGCATCCAGCAATACCGGATCGGCAGGCGGGGTGTCGCTGAACAAGCCGCGCAAATCGTTGATCGCCTCGCGCAGCACATAGTGTTGCCAGATCTGGCTGCGCAGGAACCACAACCCGAAACGGGTTTCTTCGACGTATTTGTCGCTCAAGTAGTTCATGACGCATCCCTTGCACAGAACTCCGATATCACCTTCAACCGGCGCCTGGCTTCGCTGACGAACGGGTTGCGTCGGTCCCAGGCGTACCCGGCAAGAATGGAGCTGATCATCCTGCGGATTTCCGGCGAGCTGCCCTCGTGGAAAATCACGTCCTGGAAGGTCCCGGCGTACCAGCCTTCGACGTAGCAACGGAACGTGTCGACGCCGCGCTTGAGCGGTTCGGCGAACTCGGTTTGCCAGTCGACGACTTCGCCTAGCAGCTGACGGTGCAACACCCCGGCGGCCATGCTCGCCGAACGCATGGCGATGGTCACGCCGGAGGAAAACACCGGGTCGAGGAATTCCGCGGCATTGCCCAGTAGCGCGAAGCCCGGGCCGTGCAGGGTTTTGACGTTGGCCGAGTAACCGCCGATGGTCCGCGCCTCGGTGTCCCACTGCGCATTTTGCAACACGCTGGCCAGGCTTGGCGTCTCGGCGATAAAGCTGCGCAGACACTCGTCCAGATTGTCGCTGCGGCCGGCGAAACGTTCCTCGGCGGCGACCACGCCGACCGAGCAGCGCCCGTTGCTGAACGGGATGGTCCAGAACCACACGTCGCGCAGGGTCGGATGAGTGGTCACGAGGATCTTGCTGCGATCGAAAGACGCAAGGTCGATATGGTCTTCGACGTGAGTGAACACGGCCTGACGCACCGGAAAATTCGACGGTGCCTCAAGGTCGAGCAAGCGCGGCAGCACGCGGCCGTAGCCACTGGCATCGAGCAGGAAACCGGCTTCGATGCGGTACTCGCTACCGTCCTCGCGGCGCACGCCGAGCTGCGGTTTTCCGGGCTCAATGTCGACGCTGACGATGGTTTCGCCATAGCGAATCTCCACGCCTTGCAGCGCGGCCTGATCGGCCAGCAGCTTATCGAAATCGGCGCGCAGGACCTGAAAGGTCGTCGATTTGCCGTGGCTGAACGTCTCGCCGAAGTCGAACGCGCTGTAGCGCTCGCCCCAGGCAAACGCGGCACCGGTTTTCACCTGAAATCCGGCCGCGTTGACGGCGTCGAGCATGCCCGCTTCCTCGACGAAGTCCAGGCAATGGGCCAGCAGGCTCTCACCGATGGAAAACCGCGGAAAATTCTGACGCTCGATCACCAGCACATCGTGTCCCTTGCGCTTGAGCAACGCGGCGGCGATTGCACCGGAAGGGCCGGCGCCGATGATCACGACCTGGCGGCATTCCATTTCAACGGTTGGCATGAGGGCTCCTTGCCGGGACAGCGGTTTTCAGGGGGGTTCGGTGCATGCCAGTCAGGGCTGGCAGCAGTGTAGCGATCAGGCCCATCAGCATCAGGGCAAAGTACAGCGGCGGGCTGATGAGTTGCTGTTGCAGCAGCAGGTTGAGAAAAACGATCTCGCTCAAGCCGCGGATGTTCAGCAGCACACTTTCCCGCCAGCGGCTGGCGCCCTGGAACGATGCCCCGGCCCAGCCGAGGCCGAGCCAGTTACCCAGCAGCTTGCTCAGCATCGGCAACAGCAGCAGGGCCGCCAACTGCGTCCAGCCGAGGCTGTCGATCGCGCTGTGCACGTTGATCTGCACAATGCCGAACGTGAGGATCAGCGGGATGGCGATGTACGTCTGCAAGCGGCTCATCCACACGGCCGGCAACGGCAGCACCAGCGGTGCTTTCAGCGCGGCCATGATCAGCACATAGCCGATGCCGAAAATCAGCGCATTGAGCTTGTAGTGCTCGGCGACGACCAGCAGGGCGAAAAAGCTCAGGCTGTAAAGCCATGCCTGGCGCAAACCGAGCAACCGCAGCAGCACCGGCAGGCAGGCGCCAGCCAGGGGCAGCAACAGGCTGCTCAGGTGCAGGCTACCCTGGGCGATGCCGAACAGGGTCCAGCAGGCGAGGTCGATGAGGATTGCGGTTTGCACCAGTCGCCGGGTGGCGGCGGGTGGGTAATCGATGTGCCGCAGGTACAGGTACAACACCGGAATCGCGGTGATGGCGAACAACAGGCCGACGGCCAGCGAGCTGATCCACGGCTGCGGTGGCAATAACCAGACCGCCGTGGCCAGGCCGCAGGCAAACGGAATGCAAAAGCTGGGCAGGGCGATTTTCAGGCTCTGGCGATCCAGTTGCAGGTCGATCACATCGCTGAGGATGTAGCCCAGCAACAGGGCAAAGCTCAGGCTGTAGAGGTTCTTCAGCCAGCCCGGTGACACCAGCAGCGCGCCGCTTAACTGCCATTGGGGCTCGATCCAGAAATACATCAACAACGGCAAGCCGAGAGTCGCCAGCAACAACTGGCTGACGATGGGAATCAGGCCGAAATGCCGGCCGACACCGGTCGCCAACGCGAACAATGCCAGCGCCATCGCCCAGAACAGCGCGACCATCACGTTGCCCGCTCCACGGCCGCAGCCCTATGCGCCTGTCGACCGGCCCACGGCGCGAGCAGGAAGCTGAAGATCAGGCCCAGGCTCACCGACAGCCCGAAGTTGCTTACCGCCGGGGTGCTCGACACCGCCAGCAAACCGAACGACAGCCAGGTGGTCAATGCCGCCAGCAGGGTGCCCAGCAGGCTCACGGCCGCGCCGCCGACCTGTTCGCGCATCAGGATCGCGTAATCGACACTGATCGCCGTTACCAGCAGCAGGCCGAACAGACTGAACAGGGTCAACGGCTGCCCAAGCCAGCCGAGGCTGGCCAGGCTGCACAACGCTGCAAGCAGTGGCAGGGACACGATACGCAACGCACCACCTAGGCCGAAGGGCAGGATCAGCACCAGCACGATCAGCACGCAGGAGGCGAGTTTCAGTTCTGCGGCACTGATTTGGGTGGCCGCGAAGACGTTGTTCAATTCACCCAGTCGATCCACCAGTGTCACGCCGGGTAGGTCCTCACCCTGGAGCCGCAGCAGGGCCGGGTTGTTGATGCCTTGCAGGCTGACTATCGCCGCCACGCCGTCATCGGTCGGCCCCAGCCACAGGGGCCGGTAGGGTTCTGCCAACGGGCCGCTGAGCGCTGCGTCGATGTCCATGATCGGCAACGCCTGTAGCTTCGTCAGCTCCGCTTGCAGCGCCTCGGCCGGTATGCCGATGTCGAGCAACGGTTGCCAGAACGACGGCAGTTTGCTCAATGCTGCGCGCACCTGTTGCTGTTCGTTCGGCGGGCTGACCAGTTGATTGAGCGACAGATAACCCTGGAGCTTTTCCAGGCCAATCAATTGATCCAGTCGCTCTCTCAGGGCGGTCTGGCGTTCGAGCAGTTGCTGCTGGTTGGCGGCGCGTATCAGGAAGAACTGGCTGGTGGGTTGATAGCCGGTAATCCGGGCAATGGTCCGGGCTTCGTCGGTCAATTGTTGCGGCGCGCTGATCCATTGGCGGATGTCGTTTTTGCTGCCGAGCTGTAACAGGCCGCCCACGCAAAAGGCAATCAGCAGCGCCAGCAGGACCGGCGTTTTCGCCTGTTTGAGCAGCGCTTCACGACAGTCCAGCAAAAGCTCGCACATGCGCAATGGCCACTGCGCCGGGCGCAGGTCTACGCCCTTGAGCAATGCCGGCAGCAGGCACACGGCGGACAAATAGGCGCCGAGCAAACCGGCGGCAGAGAAGGCGGCAATCTGGGTCAGCGCCGGGAAGGGGGTCCAGGCCAGGGCCAGATAACCGATACCGCTGGTGATCAGGCTCAGGGTCAATCCGGGCAAGGTCATGCGCAGGGCAGGCCAGCTGTGCCAGGGCTTCAGGCTCCAGCTCTTGGACAGGTAATGCAGCGGGTAATCGATGGCAACGCCGATCAGGCTCGAACCCAGCACCAGGGTCATCACGTGCATATGGCCGAACAACGCCACGCAGGCCACCGCGCCGAAGAGCATGCCGACCACCACCGGCACGAACGCCAGCAAGACGCGCCAGCGCCGGAAGGCCAACAACAGCAACAGCAAAATCCCGACGGTGGCACCGCCGCCGACCCAGGTCATCTCCCGGGCAGCCTGCTGTTGCCCGTTGGCTGCGTACAACAAGCCGCTGGCGGCGAGCAGTTGCACGTCGTGCCGGGCGGCTACTTCGCGACTGTGCTCGAGCAAGTCGGCCACTTGCAGCGGCAGGTTCATGTCGAAGGCGTTGCCGGTGGTGCGCGCGCGCAGCAGCACCCAGCTCTTGCCATCGGCATCGGCGACCAGTGCACCGCTGCCGATGTCCAGTTGCACCGAACCGCGTTGCGGCTGGCTGTTCTGGATGCGCCCGGTCAGGCCCAGCCAGTCGTCCTGGCTCGGCACCAGGCTGTAACCGTTGAACGGGTCGAACAAGGCCTGCACCCGTTGCTGGATAAAGGTGCCGGGGTGCTCGATCAGCAGTTGTCGGTCCGCCGCCTGGAGCATCGCCAGGCGACCTTGCAGTAACTGCGTGCGCAGCGCCGGCAAGTCGGCTTGCAGGGTCCATTGGACCTTTTCGAACAGTCCGCTGGCCTGCCATTGCTCGCCGAGGGTCTGCGCCATGGCGACGGCCTGCTGGCGATCTGTGTGGCCGACCAGCACCAGCATTTCGCGGTTCAGCGGTTCCTGCATGCGTTGTTCTGCGCGCAGTTCCAGAGCATCGGGCGCCGTGCCGGGTACCAGTTCCATCAGGTTGGCCGACAGCGGCGCGGCGTCACGCCATTGCCAACCGGCGAGCGCCAGTACGGCCAGCAGCAGGATCACAAACAGCCGTGGCAACCACCGTTCACTCGGCAAAGTCATGTTGCTCCGCATCGCTCAAGGGTTGGGTGCCGGTGCTGTCCTGCATGCGCAACAACGTGCTGTCGCCCTGGGTTTCGAGCAGTTCGATGCTGTGCACCAGTTCTGCGCCGGTTATGTTGATCTGATTGAACACCTGCTTGAGCAGCATTGAACGTGGCAGCAGCGTGAGCTTCCAGTTCTGCGCATCGCCGCTCAGGGACAATTCGAAATCCCGTTGCAGGCCGCTGCTGTCACCTTGCAGCACGGCCAGGAATAATCGGTTCTGCTCGGCACCGGCGCTTTTGCCCGGCAGCATTTGCCAGACAATGCCGTCACGCCGGGCAATGCCTTTGGCGGTGATGCGATAGTCCTGTTGCAGTGGCGTTTTCAACAACCACAACAAGCCGTGGTTTTTTGCCAGGACGAACGTGCCCTTGCTGACCAGCGGCTGGGGCAGGGCGCGCAGGTGTTTTTCCTGGGTGAAACTGCCGTGGATCACCTCGGGCCTGGCCAGTTGACCGCTGAGTTGTTGCAGGTCGAAGGCATGGGCCAGTCCAGGAATACCCAGTAGCACGCAGAACACTGTAGGAGCGAGCTTGCTCGCGAAAAACCTGAGAGCGCCGCGGGGTGTCAGGTGCCCAGTGTCATCGTTAACGAGCATCGCGAGCAAGCTCGCTCCTACAGGGGAGCGGGAGGGGCAGAAAGTCATCGCAGGGCTATCTCTACGGCGTCGGTGAGCACCTTCGGCGAGGCCAGTTGCATCTCGCGGCTGGCGAGGTCGACGGCGACCTGTATCGACAGGGCCCGGGTCAAGCGTTCGCCGGTTTGCAGGTCGCTGATCAGGTAGTTGATCTTCAAGCGGTTCTCCCACTCCACCAGGTTGGCGCGCACGTTGAGTGTCTGGCCGAACACCGCACCGCGCACGTAGCGCAATTGCAGGTCGATCACCGGCCACGCATAGCCTGATTCGTTCATCGCCGTGTAGTTGTGGCCGATCCTGTCCAGCAGCGCACAGCGGGCGACTTCCAGGTATTTGACGTAATGGCCGTGCCAGACCACGTGCATGCTGTCGACGTCAAAGAACGGTACGACGATTTCCGTGTCGGTGTAGAGAAATCCCTTGCTACGCATGCAGCCTCCAGTGTTGTTCGGCAATGCGTTGCAGGCACAGGCGCAGTTCGCCTTCCAGCGCGCGGTCTTCGATGACCGGCGGGAAATCCTTGGCCAAGGCTTCATGCATGACGGCCAAAGCGGGTGGCAGGGGGCGTGCATCTTCGGCCTGACCGCGCAGCCAGACGCCCTGATTGGCCGCCAGCAAGGTGGCGGCGGCCACCTGTTCGGTGAGCTCCAGCACGCGGATGGCATCGCGGGCGGCGATGGTGCCCATGCTCACCTTGTCCTGGTTGTGGCACTCGGTGGAGCGCGAGAAGACGCTCGCCGGCATGGTGTTCTTCAGCGCTTCGGCGGTCCAGGCACTGGTGCCGATCTGCACCGCCTTGAAACCGTGGTTGAGCATGGCGCGGTCAGCCGTGGCGCCGGACAGGTTGCTCGGCAAACCATGGTTGTAGCGCTCGTCCACCAGCAGCGCAAGCTGCCGATCCAGCAGGTCGGCGACGTTGGCCACGAGGTTTTTCAGGCTGTCCATGGCGAACGCGATGTGGCCGCCGTAGAAGTGCCCGCCGTGCAGCACGCGCTCGGCCTCGGCGTCGATGATCGGGTTGTCGTTGGCGCTATTGAGCTCGATCTCGATGAACGAGCGCAGCCAGTTCAGGCTGTCGGCCAGCACGCCCAGCACATGAGGCGAACAGCGCAGGGAATAGCGGTCTTGCAGGCGATGCAGCGGTGCGGTCGGCGCATCAATGGCCAGATCCTTGCGCAACCACGCAGCGACTTGCATCTGCCCCGGGTGTGGCTTGGCGGCGAACAGGCGCTCGTCGAAGTGCTCCGGGTTGCCTTGCAGGGCGACCACGTTCAGCGCGGTGATGCGTGTGGCCAGATGCAGCAGGTAATCGGCCCGGGCGTAAGCCAGGCAGGCCAGACCAGTCATCACCGCAGTGCCGTTCATCAATGCCAGGGCTTCTTTCGGGCGCAACACCAGTGGCTGCCAGCCGAGTTCGCGGTGCACATCGGCAGCCTCCCGGCGCTCGCCGCGGAACATCACCTCGCGTTCGCCGGACAGTGTGGCGGCAACGTACGAAAGCGGCGTCAGGTCACCACTGGCGCCCACCGAACCTTCTTCCGGAATCAGCGGCAGGATGTCGTGCTCAAGGAACGCCTGCAGGCGCTCCAGCAGCTCCACGCGCACCCCGGAAACACCGTGGCACAACGACTGCAAACGCGCCGCCAGTACCGCGCGGGTGGCCTGGGCGTCGAGCAGTTTGCCCAGCCCGCAGCCGTGGAAAGTGAACAGATGACGGGGCAGCGCCTCGACGTGATGCAGCGGCACCGCGACCACGCAGGAGTCGCCATAACCGGTGGTCACGCCGTAGATCACGCCTTCCTTGTCCAGCAGAGAGTCGAGAAAACGCGCGCCCTTGGCGATGCGCTCGCGGTAGGCGGGATCACTTTGCAACTGCGTTGGCACCTTGCGGTTGGCCAGGGCCAGCACGTCTTCAATGCGCAAAGGGCGTTCGCCGAAGGTTACCGGCTCAAGCGTTGGCGTCGTCATCGGTCTTCCAGAAAGGATAAAAGTTGAACCATTGTTGGGGGGCTTCGAGGCAATAGTGACCCAGGCGTTCGGCGTAGCGGGAGGCCCACTGATGAATGACCTGCTCGCGGTCGCTGCGCTTCCAGGTGATTGCGTCAGCGAAGGGCTCAATGGTCAGTCGATAATCGCCGTCGGGCTTTTTCAGGCACAGCAGCAGGTTGATCGGGCATTTCAGCAGACCGGCCAGCAGCCACGGGCCTTGGGGGAACCTGGCCTGATGACCGAGGAAGTCCACGGTCACGCTGCGCCCACCATGCAACGGCACACGGTCGCCGGCAATCGCCAGCCACTCGCCACGCTCCAGGCGCTCGCTCAGTTGCAGCATGATCCCGGGGTCCAGTTCGCTGACCTGGATCAGGCGCAAATTGGTCGCCCCGGCTTCGCCCAGCAAACGGTTGAACTGTTCGGCGTGCTTGGTGTGCACCAGCACGTTCATCGTGACCTTCTCGCCGATTTCCGCCAGTGCGCGGCAGACTTCCAGATTGCCCAGGTGCGCGCCCACCAGCATCTGCCCGCGGGCACCGCGCAACTGGTCACGCAGCAGCGCCGGGTCGATGATCTCGATTTGTTCGATGCTCAGCTTGCCGTTCCAAACGTCGAGTTTGTCGAGCATGGAGTCGGCGAAGGCCATGAATTGGCCAAACACCCGCCAGTGGCTCGGGCGCAGCTCGCTGCGACCGCTCCAGTCAGTCAGGCGTTGCTGGTATTGCCAGGCACTGTGTCGGGCGCTGCGACCGAACAGGAAAAAGTACAGGACGATGCCGTACAACACTGGGCTCAGTACTCGACGCCCCAGCACTTTGGCGCCGAACGCGGTGAGCTTCATCAGCCAGAAACTGCCGCGCTCCTCGCGGTCGGCCCAGTGTTGTTTGTCTGCGCTCATGCCCGCCACCGTTGCCAGAGGATCATGGGCGAGCGCAGCAACATGCCGAAGAACAGCCGTGTGTGCATGCTGGAAATCAGCACGTTGTCGTGGAACATCCGAAAATGCGAAACGCCGTCCAGCGGGTAATGGACTTTGGTTTGCAGCCATTGCATCGGCTGATTGCGCCAGGCCAGGCGCACCAGAATGTCCGAGTCGAAGTCCATGCGCTTGCCGATTTTCGCTGACTCGATCAACGCCAGGACCGGTGGCAACGGGTAAACCCGGAAACCGCACATGGAGTCGCGAATCTGCAACGACAAGGTGTTGATCCAGACCATGACGTGAGTCAGGTAGCGCGCATACAAACGGCCTTTCGGCACGCTGGCGTCATATTGCGGATAGCCGCAAATCACCGCCTGTGGGTGACGGCGGGATTGTTCAATGAAGCGTTGGACGTCCTGCAAATCGTGCTGGCCATCGGCATCCACCTGCAAGGCATGGCTGAAACCCAGGCGCGAAGCTTCGCGCAAGCCGGTCATGACCGCGCCACCCTTACCCTGGTTTTCGGCGAGGCGAATCAGGTAAACCATGTCACGCTGGGCCAGGCGGTCCAGCACCCGGGCGCAGCGCGGACTGCTGGCATCGTCCACCAGAATGCACGGCAGTTGGCTGGCGATCAGGGCATCGACCACCGTGGTGATTGCGTCTTCGTGGTTGTACACCGGGACGATGGCGCAGGGGCTATGCATGTTGGTTCACCTCTGTGGGACCGAGGTGTCTGCATCGCGAGCAGGCTCGCTCCCACATGGGGTTCGCGGCGTTCACAAATCCAGTGTGGGAGCGACGGTGCGACGATTCGACCTGCTCGCGATTGAGTGCGCAGCACTCACCCAGCTTATGCATGTGCAGCCTCCAGCAAGATCCGCCCGCTGGAGCAAGTGGCGGTTTCGTTGCGATAGGCGAAATACAATTTGCCGCGCACCGGGTCGAAGCGCAGGTGCAGCTGGATTTCATCGCCCGGGCGCACCAGTTGCTGGAACTTCAAGACTTCCATGCCGGCGAATTTTTTCGGCAGGTTCATCAGTTGCTGGCCCAGACTCAGCGCCCAGTCCACCTGCACCACGCCAGGCAACACCGGCGCCGTGGGGAAATGACCGCTGAAATAGGCCAGGTCCGGTGGCACGGCCAGTTGCAGGCTCCATTCGCCATTGCTTTCGACTTGCTCCAGGAGCTCCGGGGTTTTGGGGCGAGGTGTCAGCAGCAGGGCGTCGACGTCGGCCTGGGGCAGTTTGCCTTGAGTGTTCAGCGGCAGTTGTCGCAGCAGGCGCCAGCGTCTTGGCAGGGCCAGGGCTTCGCAGTGTTGGCTCAGGTGTTCGCGCAATTGCTCGGTGAGGCTGCGTCGACCCTGATTGCGCAGCACATGCAAGCCGGCCTCGCTCAGCACCAGCAACGCCCCCAGGGAGGCGCGGTTTTCCTGAACGACGCCGAGCCGCGCTTCGACGACCCATTCATGGGCCATCAGCGCCTGTTCCAGCATCGGCAGCGAGATGCGTTTTTCTTCCAGCTTGACGATCCGGTCCAGCCGCCCAAGCAACTCGAAGCGACCGTCGACAGAGATGCGCGCGGCATCGGCAGTGTGTTCGACATGGCCATTGGGCAAATACGGCGAAGCGATCAGCAGCGCACCCTCACTGTCCTGGGTCAGCGTGACATCGGCAAAGGGCTGCCAGAGTTGCGCGCCCTGACGCCAGGCGATGCCGCCGGTTTCCGAACTGCCGAAGATCTCCGTTGGCCATTGCCCCAGACGCTCATGCAAGCTCTGTGCGGCCTCGACCGGCAAGGCACCGCCGGAGGAAAAAACCCGGCGCACTGAACTCAAGGCAGGCCAGTCGAGGTTGTCGCCCATGCGCTTGAGCAACGCCGGGCTGGCCACCCAGGCGAAGGCCGGGTACTCGCGGCTGGCGCGTTGCAGGTCTTCTGGAAAGGCCAACTGCCGACGTACGAACGGGCGCCCGGCGCACAGCGGCCACAGCACCCGAAACAGCAGACCGTAGATGTGCTGGGTGGCGACGCTGCCAATGATGCACGCCGGGCCCAGGTCGGCGCCCCACAGCTGTTCCAGGGCTTCGACTTCATTGGCCAGTTGGCGCAGGTTTTTTTCGATGCGCTTGGGTTCGCCACTGGAGCCGGATGTGCACAGGCTCAGCCAACAGTTATCCAGGTCCAGCGGCGCCGCACTCAGTGGCGGATGACTGAACTCGCTCAGGTGCGCATCGGCGGGCTGGTCGCTCAGCCACAGATCGACTTCACCTGACCAGCGATGGCGGGTCTGGGGTTGCAGGTCGGACGGCAGCAACACACTGACCCCGGCACGCCAGGCGCCAAGCAACGCGATCGCCAGATCGGCGGCATCCTCCAGGTGCACGGCCATCTGCCGGACACCCCGGGCTTGCAGGCCGGCGGCCAGGTGCAGCGCCTGTTCGCTCAGCCGGGCGTGGTCCAGTGCCGGAGCGGTCGTGATGGCGCGCTCCGGCTGAGCCTTGAGCAGCAGGTGCTCAAGTTTTATCCAATTCATGGGCGGCCTCGTACCCTTTGTCGTATGAGCCATTCAATGGCAAACATCAGGCCTATCAATCCGTAGGAAATCAGGCCGGTGTACAGCGTCCACCAGCTCAGCGGCGCCCAGAGGGTCAGGGCGGCGGCGCACACACCGTTGCAAAGAAAAAAAACGCTCCAGGCGATGGTTACCTGACGGGTATAGCGAATGCCCTCGGCCGGCAATTGCGGTTCGCGTACCCGGGCCAGGCGTTCAACGATCGGTGGGCCGAATGTCAGGCTCGATCCGAACAGCACCAGCATGAAGCTGCTGATCAACACCGGATACCAGCGCAACAGCGCCGGGCTGTCGAACAGTGCCAGCAACAGACAGAACACAATGGCCACCGTGGCCATCCACAGGCTGCCAGGCCGTCGTGTGCCGGTCAGCGCCCGGGCCAGCCACAGTCCGCCCAGCAGCAGGCCGAACTGCCACGGGGCGAAATGTTCCATGCCGAAATACACCGCAAAGGGATACAAAAGGCCTGCCAGCAGCAGGCCGAGGCCAATCAGTCGATTCATGCGGCCGGTTGAACCAGACGGTAGACCGCCTCGACCACGTCACTGACGGTTCGCACCGATTTGAATTCTTCGGCGGCGATTTTCTTGCCGGTCTGACGTTTGATGTGATCAATCAGGTCGACCGCGTCGATGCTGTCGATTTCCAGGTCCTGATACAGGTTGGAGTCCAGGCTCACACGCTCAGGGTCCAGCTCGAAAAGCTCAACCAAGGCATCGCGCAGGGTGTTGAAAATGTCGTCACGAGTTTGCATGGTCCGGTCTCAAGCTGCCTGTTTTGCGGTGACGAACGCCGCAAGGCTCGCCACGTTACTGAAGTGATTACGTGTGTCCTTGGCATCGGCGTCGATCTTGATGCCGTACTTTTTCTGGATGGCCAGGCCCAGTTCCAGGGCGTCCACCGAGTCCAGGCCCAGGCCTTCGCCGAACAAGGTTTGCTCATTACCGATGTCGTCGGCACTGATGTCTTCCAGGCCAAGGGCGTCGATGATAAGCATTTTGATATCACGGTGCAGATCGCTCATCTTCGGCGAGCTCCTTAATAAAGTAAGAATGTAGATAATCGTTGAGCTTGCGCGAGGCTTGCGGAGCCGGCCCCTGCGTGGCGAAAGTCTGTGGGTCTATATCGGCCCCGACCCGGAAACTGAAGTGCACGCGCCGCTTGGGGATGCGATACCAGGGCTCGGCCTTGGTCAATGTGGTCGGGTTGACCTTGATAATGACCGGGGTGAGGATTTTCGCACCCCGCAGGGCGATTGCCGCGCCTCCCCGATGAAAGGCCGGCGCCTGGCCGGGCCGGGTGCGCGTCCCTTCGGGGAAAATGATCAGGGTCTGGCCGTCTTTCAATGCGTCGGCGGCCGCGTCGAGCATGTCCATGCTGCCGTCGTTGCTGATGTATTCGGTGCAGCGCAGCGGTCCGCGGGTGAAAGGGTTTTCCCAGAGGCTTTGCTTGACCACGCAGTTGGCGTGACGCACCAGGCCGATCAAAAACACCACGTCGATCAGCGATGGGTGATTGGCGATGATCATTTGCCCGGGACGACCGAGTTTTTCCGCGCCTTCAATGTTGTAGGTCAGTACGCCGGTGCGGGCCATGAAACGCACGAAAATCCAGAAACAGCGGCTGACCGTTTGCCGGGCCCGCAGCCGATGGGTCCGGGCGTCGCCCGGCAGGCAGTTCAGCACAGGGAAAATCACCAGGCGCAGGCACAGCCCGCCCAGCCCGAACAGGGCAAAGCTCGCGGCGGTGGCCAGCAAGCGCCAGTAATAGGCGTCGCGGTTTTTCTCGGTCACGGGTTGCGTTGCCAGGTCCATACACGATTTTTCCAGGCATGTTGGCAGGTGGTTTGCTGGCCGAGCAGCATACGCAACAGATTCAGCGCGTGTGGCCAGCAGGGGTTGGACAACGCATCCGAGGGGCTGTTCAGGGACAACCGCCAGTCGGTACCGGGTGTGATCAGCAGGCCGACGGCATAAGGGAACGGCACGTCGTCGATCCAGGTCGAGTAAGCCTCGGGCGGCCGCTCTTCGGTGACCACCAGCAGTACCGCGCCAGCGCCTTCCGCCAGCAGCGCGGCAGCTTCGAGCATGCCATGTTCCAGGCCATCGCCTGTGGCAGCCAGGGCGGTCATTTCGCTGGTTTCACCGCGCATGATCGACCACAAGCCAATGATCGCGTTATGCACCGACAAGCTGAACCGGGTCGGTGACAGCGGCTGATCGGCGGCCAGATCACTGAGAATGTCGACGGTGCGGGGCGTTTCGCCGTGACGGGAAACAAAGACCAATGGCAGATCCTGCCGACCTTCGGCCAATGGCCAGCCAACACTGAAGGCCATCCGCGCCAGGCGACTGAGCCGGCGGCGCTGCATGGCCGGCAGAAAAGAAACGTCGGGAGCGGCATCGCTGTCCGGCAGCACGACCGGTTGTCGGCTCCAGGCCTGCCAATCGCTCACGCTTTCAAGCCCCGGGGCCCAGGCGCGCCATTGGGCGATGTTGAAGTTGATCACAGACATTCATCCCACCCTCACGGGCTTACTTGACGCGGGGGAGTTGCCGAGAGCCGAGACTCACCCTGCGTGGCGTTTGGCGCCGAGTGGCGCGCATTATCCCGGTGCCGGGAACGTGTAGCAAATGCTGGTTACATTTTGCTCAATAAGATGAAGCGGCTGACTCGAAAAAATTGAACGATTGGTAATTATTCACAAGGTTTTTGCTCCGTCTGTCGGTTCTGGCGTCCAATCACTGAGCCGTTCAGGGCTTTTCAAGCAAGAGAAGGCAACTGACTGTGTAGTCCCTGTGCCGACAAGGTAGCGAAGCAACGCGGTGGACCACTACACTCGGTCATTCTTTGATACACGGAGGTTTTGACATGCGGCGCGTGGTGTTCAATCAGAAAGGTGGCGTTGGCAAATCCAGCATCGCCTGCAATCTGGCGGCGGTCAGTGCCAGCGAGGGTTTTCGCACCTTGTTGGTGGATCTCGATGCCCAGGCCAACTCCACTCAGTACCTGACGGGGCTCACCGGTAGCGATATCCCGATGGGCATCGCCGATTTCTTCAAGCAGACGCTGTCTTCCGGGCCGTTCTCCAAAAAGAATCAGGTCGACATCTACGAAACCCCGTTCGATAACCTCCATGTCATTACCGCCACCGCCGAGCTGGCGGACTTGCAGCCAAAGCTTGAGGCCAAGCACAAGATCAACAAGCTGCGTAAGTTGCTCGAAGAGCTGAGCGAAGACTACGACCGGATTTACCTCGATACTCCGCCAGCGCTGAATTTCTACGCGGTTTCAGCGTTGATTGCCGCCGATCGTGTGCTGATTCCCTTCGATTGCGACAGTTTTTCACGTCAGGCACTGTACGGCCTGATGGCGGAAATAGAAGAGTTGAAGGACGACCATAACGAAGGCCTGGAAGTCGAAGGCATCGTCGTCAACCAGTTCCAGGCCCGCGCCAGCCTGCCCCAGCAAATCCTCGACGAACTGATCGCCGAAGGCCTGCCGGTGTTGCCGGTGTACCTGGCCAGCTCGGTACGCATGCGCGAATCCCACCAGGCCAACACGCCGCTGATCCATCTCGATCCGCGGCACAAGCTGACCCAGCAGTTCGTCGAGCTGCACAACTTGCTGGAAAACGCCTGAAGATCAAAAGATCGCAGCCTGCGGCGGCTCCTACAAGGACATCAGCGCCCGATCTGTAGGAGCTGCCGCAGGCTGCGATCTTTCCCGGCTGTCTCAGATCCCCTGGCTACGCAACCAGCTCATCAGTTGCGGTAACGGGAAGGCCCCGCTCTGTCGGGCGACTTCCTGGCCATTCTTGAACAGGATCAGGCTCGGAATCGAGCGAATCCCCAATTGCGCCGACAACTGCTGGTTCGCCTCGCTGTCCAGTTTGGCCAATCGGCACTTGCCCGCCAGTTGCCCGGCGGCCTGCTCGAACACCGGTGCAAACGACTTGCACGGCCCGCACCAGTCCGCCCATACATCCACCAGCAGCGGCAGATCGCCCTTGATCTGGCTGGCGTAGTCGCCTTGCTTCAATTCAAACGGCTTGTTCAGCAGGACTTCGGCCTTGCAGCGACCGCATTTTGGATGATCGTCGAGACGCTCGGCAGGGATGCGGTTGAGGCCGTTGCAGTGGGGGCAGGGGATGTGGAGTGGGTCGGTCATGAGCAAGATCCAATGGGAAGCTGATAACACCTAGTTGGAGACGTTTGCTCATGTTTTCAATCACGCAGTGCCCGCCGATGAAACTAGGCTGAGTCGTGCCGAGCCATACCGCTGGTCTGCCAAGAATTATCGCAACTTGCGATATTTTTGATCTATGATTAACTCACCATAGCAAAATGCGATAAGGATGTTGCATGCATGTTCTCACCGAAAAAAGAGTACGTGAAGCCAAGGCCAAATGGCCAATGGCGGCCAACGCGCTGGATCATTGGTATCAATTAGCCAAAGGAAGCAAACCGCCGGATTTTGCGGCGATGAGAGCTACATTCCCTGCTGTCGACAAGGTAGGTGAGTTTCATGTTTTCGATATTGGTGGCAACAAGTTGCGGCTGATAGCTTTTGTCAGATATCGATCGCAAAAGCTTTATATCAAGCATGTGCTGGATCACCGCGAATATGACCGTGGCAAATGGAAGGAGGAAAGAGCATGAGTGTCCTGATCAAAAGAGCTGCCGAGCACTGGGAATTCGTCTCACCGCTGCTTCGAAAGCCGAAAAGCGAAGATGACTATGACCTGCTGGCGCATGCGCTGGACGAGTTGCTTGAGATGACCGGCGATGATGAGTCCCACCCGCTGATGAGTCTGGTGGATATCATCGGTGACTGGATTGAGGAGTGGGATCATAAGCATCACCCGATGCCGAAACCCAGCGGGGTCGAGGTTCTTGGCTACTTGATGCGTGAACACGGCCTGAGTCAGAGTGACCTGCCTGGCGTCGGCCCTCAGTCGGTCGTTTCGGAGATCCTGAGCGGCAAGCGCCAGCTCAACCTGCGACAGATCCGCTGGCTGGCCGAGCGCTTTAGTGTGTCGGCAGAGGTCTTTATCTGACCCGCCTCACGACGAACAACTGATCTCCAGATGCTTGCCCCATTCCGGCGGCCTCTCTGCATAACTTTCCATCCCTGGCTGCTCCTCGAACGGGTTGCTCAGCACTGCGTGCAGCCGGCGGACTTCCGAGTAGTCGCCGCTCTCTGCTGCATCGATGGCCTTTTGCGCCAGGTAGTTGCGCAGGATGTACAGCGGGTTGACCGCGTGCATCCGCTGGCGGCGCTGCTGTTGATCAAGGGTGCCTTCACGGGCCACCCGGGCGACGTAGAGCTCGCCCCAGGCATCGAAACCCTTGAGGTCGACGAAGTCATCACGCAAGCGGGTGATGACCTGTTGCGGTGCTTCATCACCCAGGCGACGGAAAAACAGGCTGTAGTCGACGCCGCTGTTTTGCATCAGTTGCAGCAGGCCCTCCAGCAACTTCTGGTCGTCGTCTTCGGCAGTGGTCAGGCCGAGGCGGCGGCGCATCAGGTCCAGGTAATGGGCCTGGAACAGCGGCAGGTACAGGCCGAGGGTTTCGCGCAGGGCTTCGACGCTGATGAACGGCGTCAGGGCCTGGGCCAACGCGCTGAGGTTCCACTGGCCAATCGGCACCTGGTTGCTGAAAGAGTAACGGCCCTGGTCGTCGGAGTGATTGCAGATGAAGTTGGCGTCGAAGTCGTCGAGGAAGGCGAACGGGCCGAAGTCGAAAGTAATCCCCAGGATCGACATGTTGTCGGTGTTCATCACCCCGTGGCAGAAGCCATAGGCCTGCCATTTGGCGATCAGTTCGGCGTTGCGTTCGACGATTTCACGGAACATCGCCAGGTACGGCTCCGGTTGCTCCAGGCACTGCGGGAAGTGCATGGCCAGCACGTGATCACCCAGCGCTTTCTGCTGCTCGGGGCGTTTTGTGTAGTAGAAATATTCGAAGTGGCCGAAGCGTACATGGCTCGGCGCCAGGCGCAGGATCATGGCCGCACGCTCCTGCTTTTCGCGCCACACCGGGGTGTCGGAGCCGATCACGCACAGGGCGCGGGTGGTCGGGATGTTCAGGGCATTCAGGGCTTCGGACGCGAGGAATTCGCGGATCGATGAACGCAGCACCGCCCGGCCGTCGCCCATGCGTGAAAACGGTGTCTGGCCGGCGCCCTTGAGGTGCAGGTCCCAGTGTTCGCCCGCCTCGTTGTACACCTCGCCGAGCAACAGGCCGCGACCGTCGCCCAGTTGCGGGTTGTAGGAACCGAACTGATGCCCGGAATAGACCATCGCCCTTGGGATCGCGTCGGCCCAGAGCTTGTGGCCGCTGAACAGTTCGGCGAACTCCGGGGTTTCGGCCACGGCCGGGTCGAGGTCCAGCAGCGCCATGGCGGCGGGGCTGGCCACCACCAGGCGTGGATTATCGATGGGCTCGGGCAGCACATGGGCGGAAAACGCATCGCCCAGGCGGTCGAAGCGATTATCGAAAGTGAGTTCGTCGAGGGCTTTCAAGGGCCGGCTCCAGCAGAATGTCCGAGCATTCTGCTGGGGAATGGCTGGTTAGTCGAGTTCGGCGGCGGGCGGCTCTTTCGGTGGCTTGCCGTCGACCAACGGCACGATGGTTTTCGCTTCCGGTTCGATTGGCACCATCTTGTATTCCTGGCCGTGCAGGTTCTTGAGGTAGACCTCCATCTGCCGGAACGAGATGTTGATGTGCTGCTTCTTGAACTCGCGGTTGATGAAGCGGTTGACCTCGTCAAGCACCGGGTTGCGGTCACCGAGGTCGCGCACGTGCATGCGCAACTCGTGGTCGAGGGTACTTTCGCCGAAGTTCAGGAAATACACGTGCGGCTCCGGGTCTTTCAGCACGCGCGGGTTATCGCGCGCGGCCTTGAGCAGCAGCTCTTTCACCAGGTCCAGGTCCGAGCCGTAGTCGACGCCGAGCTTGAGGGTCACCCGGGTGATGGTGTCGGTCAGCGACCAGTTGATCAGTTGCCCGGTAATGAACGTCTTGTTCGGGACGATGATGTCCTTGCGATCGAAGTCGGTGATGGTCGTGGCACGGATGCGAATCTTGCTCACGGTGCCCGAGAGGTTGCCGATGGTGATGGTGTCACCGATCCGCACCGGGCGTTCGAACAGGATCATGATGCCGGAAATGAAGTTGGCGAAGATCTCCTGCATGCCGAAACCGAGGCCGACCGACAGTGCCGCCACCAGCCATTGCAACTTGTCCCAGCTTACGCCGAGGGTCGACAGCGTCGAGACGAAACCGACGCCGGCAATCACGTACGAGAGCAACGTGGTGGTCGCGTAGGCGCTGCCCTGGGCCAGGTTGAGCTTGGACAGCACGAACACTTCCAGCAGACCGGGCAGGTTGCGCGCCAGGGCGAAGGTGATACCGATGATGATCAGCGCGCCGAGCATGTCGCCGATGCTGATCGGCACCATGCTCATGTTGGCGCCGGTGCCGCTGGTGTATTCGTAGAGAGTGACATTGTCCAGGTACGAGAACACCGTGATCAGGTCGGCCCAGACCCAATACAGTGCCGCCATGAAGCCGCCGAGCAATGCCAGGCGGATCAGGCGCAGGGACTGTTCGTTGACCTTCTCGATGTCCATCGTCGGCTCTTCGATGATTGCTTCGCCGTCGGCGGTCTCTTTCGCTGCGTTACGTTTGGCCAGGGCGCGCTGATAAGCCAGGCGACGCGCCGCAACGCTGAGGCCTCGCACGAAGGTGGCTTCGATCACCAGCCAGAACATCAGCAGGTACAGGGTGTTGATCAGGCGGTCGCTGAGCTTCAGCGCGGTGTAGTAGTAGCCGAAGCACACCGCCACGAACAGCGCGACGGGCAGGGCGGTGAACAGGATCCCTACGAGCTTGCGGAACAGCGAGGCGTTCTCATGGGTCGGGCTGCTGATGAGCAAGCGGCTGAGCAGCAAGGTCATCAAGGCGTAGCAGGTGAGCACCACCGGCATGCCGATCACGTCATCGGCCAGCGCCGCCGGTTGCAGCTCGGCAACGGCGACGACGGTCACCAGTGCCATCACCACTATGCCGAGGCGGCGGACCCAGCTGCGCAGGAATTCCACCTGAGGCTTTTCCCAACGGAAATGCAGTTCTGCCACACCGCCCGGCGCGAGGATCCGGTAGGCGGTGTAGAACACCAGCCAGGCTCCGGCCATTTGCAGCAGCGCCGCGCCCATATTGGCGTTCTGCCCACGGGCGTCGATTCGCAGGGCCAGCCCGCACAAGGCGAGGCCCAGGGAAACCGGCATCGCCAGCAGAATATTGATCAGAATCGCCTGCGGCGTGTGCCACTGGCTATCGCGTTTGAAGTGACCGATGTCCTGGTGAACCTTGTTCAGTCGCGCGTACAGATTCTTGCGCCGCCACAGCAATGCGCCGATCAGCAATGCCAGCGGCAGGAACAGCAACGGGCGCTGAGTCAGGCCGTCGGTCAGTTCGCTCAGGCTCGAAAGTACTGGTAGCGAGTCGAGTTGCCGCTCGAGGCGGTCCGGCACGCTGTGAATCCACTCCAGGTCCAGCGGCTTGTTGCTCGGGATCCAGAACATCTGCTCATCGAGCGTCGCCCGCAGGCTTTGCGCAGTGCTGAGCAATTGCTTCTGGTTCAGTTGCAGGGTGATGGATTCATTGAGCACCGCGCTCAGTTCGCGGTTCAGTCGCTCCAGCAGGTCGGCGCGGGTGGTGGCCAGCTCCATCAGGCTTTTGCGCAGTTGCGGCGTGACTTGCTCGGGCGGCTGGGTCGACAGCAGGTTTTCGACGTAGGTGGTCGGATTGCTCAGCAACTCTCGTTGCTGGCTGACTTCGAATTGGTACAGGCGAATGTCGGCGATCTGGTCGGCCAGGTTGCGGTCGAGCCGCAGGCGCGGCAACGCCTGTTTCTGTTTGTAGAGAATCTTCGAGAGCAGCAGGCTGCCTTTGAGCACGTTGATTTGCTCGTCCAGGGCTGCATCGCTCTGGGTCAGGCTGTCCAGCTGTTGCTTGGTTTGCAGGTTTTGCTGGGTGACTTCGTTGAGGCGGTCGGTGCTTTTGAGCAGGTAGTCCGAAAGCTTCAGGTTGGTCGCGCTTTCGGTGGCCAGCAGGCTGCTGCCGCCGGCCTTCTGCGCTTCGATGGATTGCTGGGTGACCGTTTCCTGGGACAACGCCAGACGCTTCTGGTTGATCAGGGTTTGCAGTTCCTGGATTTCCCGATCCAGGCGGTCGGACCGCTCCGACAACAGGTCATGCTGGCTGTTGCCGAGGTCTTGCAATTGGGTATTGCCGGCCAGTTCCTGGCGCCGTAGCGGGATCAGGGCGTTCAGCGCTGCAAGCTCGGCATTGAGCTGGTCACGCTGCTCGGCGCTCAAGGCCTTGCCGCCGTCCTTGCCGTTCTTGAGGAGGGTGTTGATCTGCTGAATGCGCGTCTGGCTGCTGGAAATCTCCGCTTGAGCACGCTCGGGGCGGGTCTGGGCGGTGATGATCAGGCTGTTGGCATCGGCCAGGGCTTTTTGCAGGTCGCCTTGCTGGGTGGAACGCTCGGTGAGCAATTGTTCCAGCTGCTGGATCGGTTCTTTGGCGAAACGCTGCGCCACCGGCACTACGGTGCTGGCCTTGAGACGGGTCAGTTCCCGCTGGTTCTCGACGGTCTGTTTGGGCGCATTGTTCAATTGCTGCTTGAGCGCGGTCAGTTTCTGCTCGTAGTCACGCTTGTTGTTGAGCTGGCTCAGCGTGTTTTGCAGAACGGTTTGCAGGGCCTTCTGATCGGCTTCCGGCAATTTGCGGTCGGCGATCTTGTCCAGGCTCGCCTGCACGGCTTCGCTGGAGGGTGGTTCGGCCGCCTGCACCGCTTGCGATAAACCAAGGGTGCCGACAGAGAGACTCAAGCCCAAAAGGGCAATGGCGAAAATGGAGCGCAGGTTAGGCATAAAGACCGGTCAAGCAAGTGATAGTGGAAGCAGTTTAGAGGAAGAGTCCGGGACCCGGGCGACTTCCTTCGGGGAATCTGACGCCCACTTTGCCGATCTTGTTCCCTTCCATGACCGCCACGGTCCAGATGGTGTTGTTCCATTCCACCTGGTCACCCACCACCGGCGCGCCACCGACCTTCTGGGCAATGAAGTGGCCCAGGGACATCTCCGGATCGATGCCGTCGACCTTCAGGCCATAGAGGGCCGCAACCGCAGCCAGCTGGGCGTCTCCTTCGAGTACGAAGTCGCCGAAGAAGCGCAGATCGAGGCCCCGTTGTGGCGCCTGGCTGAAGAGTTTTCCGAGGGCCGGCAGGTTGTGTTCATGGCCGATGACACACAGCAAGTCATCGACTTCGAGCACCGTACTACCCGACGGATGGAGCAATTGTTGACCGCGAAACAGGGCAGCGATACGGGTGCCTTCGGGCATTTTCAGCTCGCGCAGGGGCGAGCCGATGCACCATTTTTCCGCGCCGAGGCGATAAACGAACAGCTCCCACTCACTGGTGACGTGCACCTCCAGGGCCGAGCGGGAAATGGGCGCAGGCTCCGGGGGCACCGTCACCTTCAGCAGCTTGGCGACCCACGGCAGGCTGGTGCCCTGAACCAGCAGCGACACCAGCACGATAAAGAACGCGAGGTTGAAGTAGAGCTGGGCATTGGGCAGGCCGGCCATCAGCGGGAACACCGCCAGAATGATCGGGACCGCGCCGCGCAGGCCGACCCAGGAGATGAACGCTTTCTCGCGACCATGGAAGGCTTTGAACGGCAGCAGGCCAACCAGCACCGACAGTGGCCGGGCAAACAGAATCATCCACAACGCCAGTGCCAGTGCCGGTAAGGCGATAGGCAGCAGATCGTGAGGCGTCACCAGCAGCCCCAGCACCAGGAACATGCCGATCTGCGCCAGCCAGGCCATGCCGTCGAGCATGTGCAGGATGCCGTGACGGCTGCGCACCGGGCGGTTGCCGATCACCAGGCCGCAGATGTACACCGCCAGGAAGCCGCTGCCGTGCAGGGCGTTGGTCAGGGCAAACACCACCAGGCCACCGGCGATGACCAGAATCGGATACAGGCCGGTGGCCAGGTTGATGCGGTTGACCAGTTGCAGCATCAGCCAGCCACCGCCCAGGCCAATGACGCCACCGATACCGAACTCGCGCAGCAGATGGGTCAGCAGGCTCCAGTGCAGGCCGGTCTGGCCGCTGGCGAGCATGTCGATCAGGGTGACGGTGAGGAACACCGCCATCGGGTCGTTACTGCCGGATTCGATTTCAAGGCTGGCGGTTACCCGTTCGTTCAGGCCTTTGCCACCCAATAGCGAGAACACCGCCGCGGCGTCGGTGGAGCCGACGATGGCGCCGATCAGCAGGCCCTGGATCAGGTTCAGGTTGAACAGCCAGGCGGCCGCCATGCCGGTCAGCCCGGTGGTAATCAGCACCCCGACCGTGGCCAGCGAGAGCGCCGGCCATAACGCCACGCGGAAACTCGACACCCGGGTGCGCAAGCCACCATCGAGCAGGATCACCGCCAGCGCGAGGTTGCCCACCAGATAGGCCGTGGGGTAGTTATCAAAAAGAATGCCGGCGCCATCGACACCGGCCGCCATGCCGACGGCCAGGATGATGACCAGAATCGGGATGCCGAGACGGGACGAAAGTGAGCTCACCAGAATGCTCGCACCTACCAGCAACGCGCCGATCAAGAACAGGCTGTTGATGGTCGTCGCATTCAAAGGCAGTACTCCAGAAAGCTGAAAGGCGGGCGCAAACTGACCATGCAGTCTGCGTGCCAGCGATTCTAACCTGTTGAAATGTGATGCTGTCAAAAAGCTTTTGCGTCATCCCGGAACCCTTGTAGGAGCGAGCTTGCTCGCGATGGGCGTCAACGATGACGCGTGCTGTCTGATTCAGTGCGCCGTCATTGAGATCATCGCGAGCGAGCTCGCTCCTACAAAAGAGGGTTGAAGGCTAAACCGCCCAACCATCGTAGTTTTGCTGGGTCAGGGAGGCCAAATGGTGAGAGGTGAAAATCCGCTGCCGGGGCGTCGTACAAACGCCACGGCGACGAAGTGCAGGAACCAGATTGGCCAATCACAGTCTTTAAAACTCGCGAGGAAGGTTGCCCGTCAGCAAAATCAAGGCTTTGCGCCTGTATAACCCTGGCATCCAGGGTGACTTTTCTTTATCGTACGCGCCCTTTGAAAAAGCCCGGAAAATCAAAATGTTGGAAGCATCCCTAAGCCAATTGGAACAACTGGTCAGCGACCTGGTGCAACAGAACCAGAACCTGAGCGCGGAACTGGCCCAGGCCAAAGATGAAAACGAAAGCCTGCAACTGAGCCTGATGGAATACGAAGAGAAACAAGGCACCACGGCGGCTCGCATCCAGGCTCTGGTTGAGCGTGTCAGCGCAGGTCCTGTCAGCGCATGAGTTACAACGCCGCAGGGGTAAAGGTCGTCTCGATCCTGGGAGAGGACTATTCGATCAAGGCACCGGCCGGGGAAGAACAGACCCTGCTGGACGCCGCGTTGATGTTGAAGGCAGCCCTGGCCGAAACCAAGAGGAAGTACCCGACGCTGATCGGTGACCGACTGCTGGTGCTGGCGGCGATGAATCTGTGCTCCCAGCAGATCGAAATGCAGAAGCAGCACAAGCTCGAACTCGACCGTTACCAAGAGCAAGTCAGCGCCACGGTTGAAGTGATCTCCAAGACGATCAATCAGGCCTGATCGGCTTTGCGCACAACCAAAGAATAAATTGTCGGTTTGTTTGTATACAATCGGCACGGCTGTTGCAGTGTTTCAGCCTCTTATTCTTTGGGGGTGCTCCATGCAGTTCTGGCGACGCAGTATTCAATGGCAGTTGATCCTGAGTATGGGCAGCGCCTTGCTGGTCAGTATTCTGATCGTGGTGGGCATTTATACCCTGGTGGTCAATCGTCTCGCCCAGAGCTATCTGGTCGAGCAAGCCTTGCCGTCGAGCATCGAAGCGATGCGCAACGACATCGAGCGCATCCTCGTCCAACCGCTCACCGCCGCCAAGGACATCGCCAGCAACAGCATGGTGCGCGACTGGCTGGCTGGGGGTGAAGACAGTGCCCGGGCCAGCACCTTTACTACCTATCTCGAAGGCATCCGCGCCGAGCACAAGGCTTTTACCGCGATTATTGTCGGCACCGCGTCCAACCATTACTTCACCGAAAAAGGCCTGGACCGGACCCTCAGCCGATCCAATCCGAAAGACGCCTGGTTCTACTCATTTCTCGACAGTAACCAGCCGCGCACCCTCAATATCGACAATGACACGGCGACCGGAGAATTGGCGCTTTTCATCGACTTCAAAGTCGAGCAGGCCGGTAAAGTCGTGGGCGTTGCCGGGCTTGGCCTGAGCATGAAAGAGCTGTCGGAGCTGATTCACAACTTCAGCTTCGGTGAGCGCGGCAAGGTCTATCTCGTGCGTTCCGACGGTTTGATCCAGGTCCATCCCGAGGCGCAATTGAGTGGCAAGCGCACGTTGGCTGAGCAGATTGGCGAGCCAGCGTCGCAAGCCGTCATTGGTCAAAAAACTGCCACAAACAGCAGCTTTACCCGTGACGGCGAGGACTTTCTTGCGCTAAGCCTGCCATTGCGCGATCTCGGCTGGACCTTGGTGGCCGAAGTGCCGCAATCGCAGATCTACGCCGAAGCCCGCCGCGCCATGTGGATGAGCAGCGGCATCGGCCTGGCGGTGGCGATTGTGTGCCTGATGCTGGTGGTGTTGCTGGCCCGTGGGCTGGTACGACCGATCCGTCAGGTAACAGCCGCGCTGGTGGCCATCGGTAGCGGCGGTGGCGATTTGACCCACCGGCTGGATTCCAGTCGCGCCGATGAGCTGGGTGATCTGGCTCGCGGCTTCAATCGGTTCCTGGATAGCCAGCGCGACATGATCGGCGAAGTGCTGACCACCAGCGAACGCTTGCGCACCGCTGTCGGGCAGGTGGCGCGAGTGGTGGACAACACCGCCGAACGCTCCGGCCGCCAACAGGAAATGACCGACATGGTCGCCACTGCGGTTCACGAAATGGGCCTGACCGTTCAGAACATCGCCCAAAACGCCGGCAATGCAGCGTTCGCATCGCAAACTGCCCGTGACGAAGCGATGCAGGCGCGGGAAGTGGTGGGTAGTTCGATCCGCCACATTGAGAGTATGTCTCGGGAAATCGGCGTCGCGGCCACGGCGGTGGGTGAACTGGCCCATCAAGTGGCGTCCATCGATCAGGTGCTGGCGGTGATTCGCGGGATTTCCGAGCAAACCAATTTGCTAGCGCTCAATGCGGCCATTGAAGCGGCGCGGGCCGGGGACATGGGGCGCGGGTTTGCCGTGGTCGCCGATGAAGTTCGGACCCTGGCGCGACGTACTCAAGCCTCCACCGATGAAATCCAGCAAATGATCGGCAGCCTCAAGCAAGGCGCGGAAAACGCGGTGTCATCGATGCATTCCGGGCAAGCCGCGACGGGCACGGGTGTCGAGTCGAGCCAGCGTACCGGCACCTCGTTGACCGCGATCACCGGGCAGGTTGAACGCATCAGCGACATGAATCATCAGGTGGCAACGGCGACGGAAGAGCAATCGGCGGTTACCGAGGAAATCAACCGGAACGTACAGGGGATTTCCGACCTGGCGCGGGCGACGGCGGGGGAGGTCAGGGCTTGCCTGGAAGATTGCCAGACGTTGCAGCGGTTGGCGGATGATCTGGCGCGGCAGATGGGTGGGTTCAAGCTGAACTGAACAAGCGCGTTGGCTATGCTGACGCCTTCGCTGGCAAGCCAGCTCCTACAAGGCCGGTGCGTTCACACCAAACCCTGTAGGAGCTGGCTTGCCAGCGAATGGATTTCAGCTGCAGCACAAGGTCGGGATCAGAACCACTCATCCTGCATCCCCAGGCACACATCATCCCGCGCCTCAAGAATCGCCAGCTCATGGTGGCACCCCGGTACTTCCCACGTCAGGAAGTAGCGCGCCGCCTGCAGCTTGCCTTTATAGAAGCTCACATCCGCCGCATTACCCTTGGCCAGGCCTTCCTCGGCACGGATCGCCTGTTCCAGCCAGCGCCAGCCGATCACCGTGTGCCCGAACACCTTCAGGTACAGCGCCGAATTCGCCAGGCTGCTGTTGACCTTGCCCTGGGCCAGATCAGTCAGCAGGCCGATGGTCACGGTTTGCAGGCGCGCCACCAGTTTCTCCAGCGGTTCGCGCAGCAGCGTCAGCGAATCAAACGCTTGGGCGCGCTCGGCAGTGTCGGCGATCAGACGGATCAGTTGCTTGAGCCCCGCACCGCCGTTCTGCGCCAGTTTACGACCCAGCAGGTCCAGTGACTGAATGCCGTGGGTGCCTTCGTGGATCGGGTTCAGGCGGTTATCGCGGTAGTACTGTTCCACCGGGTATTCGCGGGTGTAGCCGTGGCCACCGAGGATCTGGATCGCCAGTTCGTTGGCCTTCAGGCAAAACTCCGACGGCCAGGATTTGACGATGGGTGTCAGCAAATCCAGCAGTTCATGAGCTTGTTTGCGTTCGGCTTCGGTCCCAAGGGTGGTGGTGTCATCGAACAGCCGCGCCGCGTACAGGCCAAGGTCGAACGAGCCTTCGACGTAGGCCTTTTGTGTCAGCAACATGCGTTTGACGTCGGCGTGCTCAATGATCGCCACCGGCGCGGTGTTCGGGTCCTTGCTGTCCGGCACGCGGCCTTGCGGACGCTCGCGAGCATATTCCAGCGAGTACAGATAGCCGGCGTAACCGAGCATCACCGCGCCCATGCCGACGCCGATCCGCGCTTCGTTCATCATCTGGAACATGTAGCTCAAGCCCAGGTGCGGCTTGCCCACCAGATAGCCGACGCACTCGCCGTTATCGCCGAAATTCAGCGCGGTGGACGTGGTGCCGCGCCAGCCCATCTTGTGGAACAACCCGGCCAGTAAAACATCGTTGCGTTGGCCGAGGCTGCCATCGTCGTTGACCAGGAACTTTGGCACGATGAACAGCGATATGCCCTTCACCCCGGCCGGTGCGTCCGGCAGCTTGGCGAGCACCATGTGCACGATGTTTTCCGACAGCGGATGATCGCCACCGGAGATGAAGATCTTGTTGCCCTTGAGGCGATAAGTGCCGTCGGACGCAGGTTCCGCGCGGGTACGAATATCCGACAGCGACGAGCCGGCGTGGGATTCGGTCAGGGCCATGGTGCCGAAGAAACGGCCGTCGATCATCGGTTGCAGGAAGCGGCGCTTCTGCTCATCGGTGCCGAAGCTTTCGATCAGGTTCGCCGCGCCCATGGTCAGGAACGGATAAGAGGTCGAAGCGGCGTTGGCCGACTGGAAGTGTGCGAAGCAGGCCTGCGAAAGCAGTGTAGGAAGCTGCATGCCTCCCGCCTCGAAACTGCGCGCGGCGTTGAGGAAACCGGCTTCGAGGAAGGCATCCACCGCCGGTTTCACTTCCGGAATCAGAATCGCCTGACCGTTTTCATAGCGCGGCTCGTTCTCGTCGCCCTTGCGGTTGTGTGGGGCGAAGAACTTCTCGGCGATGCTGCGGGCCGTACCAATGGCCGCATCGAAGGTTTCGCGGTTGTGCTCGGCGAAACGCTCACGCTGGGTCAGGCCCTCGGCATCGAGGACTTCATATAGCTCGAAAGCCAGATTGCGGGAACTGAGCAACGTCTCGGACATGGCAGCCTACCTTTTTTTGGGATGGGCCGAGTCTAGGCTTGCTAATAAAGACTGAACAGGATGATTGATGAGGGTGATGGGAGAAGCAAAAGATCGCAGCCTTCGGCAGCTCCTACAGGGAAACGCATTCCAATGTAGGAGCTGCCGAAGGCTGCGATCTTTTGATCTTGCTTTTAAAGCTCGGGCAGCCGCAGCTGCCCGGTCGTGTTGCGGTTTAGCCGATCGTCATCAAACTGGCATTACCACCCGCCGCAGCCGTGTTAACGCTCAACGCCCGCTCGATCACCAGGCGTTCCAGCGCAATGTTGGTTTCGCCCTGCGACAGACCCTGCACGCCAACGATGGCGCCGGCACGCTTGGCAACCTGCTGGCACACCGCACGCAACTGGTCGGAATGGCCGTGATGCACAACCGCATCAAACACCACTTCGTCCTTGTTCCAGTCGGAAACCAGCTTGATGCGCGCCTGAATATCCTTCGGCAGACGTGCGAACAAGGCTTTGGTCATGTCAGCTTCCGGCCATACCGCCGAACCACCGACAGCCAATACCGCCGCCAGTTGAGTCAGCAGATCGCCTTCCACTTCCGCCAGGCACAACACGTGCTCACGTGGCAGGATCGCGTAGCTGTTGCGCTCGCCGGTCGGGCCGGCCAGAACGCGGGTGATGCCGCTTTGCGATTGCGCGGCGAACTGCACGCACAGGGTGCTCAGGTCGGCAAACTTGTGGCTGTCAGCCCAGGCTTTCAGGGCGGTCAGCGGCTTGCTCATGGCGTCGCGCAGACGAACGTCCGGAGCTGCGGCAGCATCGCCGCGTGCGAAGGATTGTTCGATCGCATCCGCAGGGCGGGTCGACAACAGGCGGTACAGGTACAGCGGGCCGCCGGCTTTCGGGCCGGTACCCGACAGGCCTTCGCCGCCAAACGGCTGCACACCGACCACGGCACCGACGATGTTGCGGTTGACGTAGACGTTACCGGCATTGACGTTGTCGATCACCTTGGCGATGGTCTCGTCGATGCGAGTGTGCACGCCCAGCGTCAGGCCGTAACCCGAAGCGTTGATCTGGCCGATCAGTTGATCGATGTCCTTGCGCTTGTAGCGCACCACGTGCAGCACCGGGCCGAAGATCTCCCGCTGCAGTTCGTCGAAGCTTTCCAGTTCGATCAGCGTCGGCATCACGAAGGTGCCGCGTTTGACTTCTTCAGCGTCGGCGATGGCCACCTGGTACACGCTGCGACCTTTGTCGCGCATGGCCTGGATGTGCTTCTCGATGCCGGCCTTGGCTTCGGCGTCGATCACCGGGCCGATGTCCACGGACAGGCGCTCAGGGTTGCCGAGACGGCTTTCGGCCATGGCACCTTTGAGCATTTCAATGACGCGATCAGCGGAGTCTTCCTGCAGGCACAAGACGCGCAGGGCCGAGCAACGCTGGCCGGCGCTGTCGAACGCCGAGGACACTACGTCGATCACAACCTGTTCGGTCAGTGCCGAAGAGTCGACGATCATCGCGTTCTGGCCACCGGTTTCGGCGATCAGCGGGATCGGACGACCCTGGCTGTCCAGGCGGCCGGCGATGTTGCGTTGCAGCAAGCGCGCGACTTCGGTGGAGCCGGTGAACATCACGCCTTTGACGCGTTCGTCGCCGACCAGGCCGGCACCGACGGTTTCACCGCGACCCGGCAGCAATTGCAGCACGCCTTCCGGAATCCCGGCTTCGAGCAGCAGGCGCACGGCTTGAGCGGCAACCAGTGGCGTCTGTTCCGCAGGCTTGGCCAATACCGGGTTACCGGCAGCCAGAGCGGCAGCCACCTGGCCACTGAAGATCGCCAGCGGGAAGTTCCACGGGCTGATGCACACAACGGGGCCCAATGGGCGGTGAGCGTCATTGGTGAAATCATTGCGTGCCTGCACTGCGTAATAACGCAGGAAGTCCACGGCTTCACGCACTTCGGCGATGGCGTTGGCGAAGGTCTTGCCGGCTTCGCGGGCCAGCAGGCCCATCAGCGGCTGTATCTCGGCTTCCATCAGATCGGCGGCGCGTTCCAGGATCGCGGCGCGTTCGGCGGGCGGCGTGGCCTGCCAGATCGGTGCAGCGTTCAGGGCGCACTGGATGGCGTTGTTGACGTCTTCGACGGTCGCTTCCTGTACATGGCCGACCACGTCACGCAGGTCGGACGGGTTCAGCACAGGGGCTGGAGCTTCGTTGCTGGAAGCGCAACCGAGCATCGGCGCGGCTTTCCAGTGGTTGTGCGCGGTAGCCAGCAGGGCGCAAGACAGCGACGCCAGACGATGTTCGTTGGCCAGGTCGATGCCGCTGGAGTTGGCGCGCTCGGAGCCGTACAGATCACGCGGCAGCGGAATGCGCGGGTGCGGCAGACCGAAACCACCTTCCACGGTCGCCATCTGCTCGATGCTGGCCACCGGGTCGGCTACCAGTTCCTGGATCGAAATCGACTGGTCGGCAATGCGGTTGACGAACGAGGTGTTCGCGCCGTTTTCCAGCAGGCGACGCACCAGGTAAGCCAGCAGGGTTTCGTGGGTGCCGACCGGAGCGTACACGCGGCACGGACGGTTCAGCTTGCCTTCGGAAACTTTGCCTACAACTTGTTCGTACAGCGGTTCACCCATGCCGTGCAGGCACTGGAACTCGTACTGGCCCGGGTAATAGTTCTGACCGGCGATGTGATAAATGGCCGACAGGGTGTGGGCGTTGTGTGTGGCGAACTGCGGGTAGATGACTTCCGGCACCGACAGCAGTTTGCGGGCGCAGGCGATGTAGGACACGTCGGTGTACACCTTGCGGGTGTAGACCGGGTAGCCTTCCAGGCCTTCGACCTGGGCGCGCTTGATTTCGCTGTCCCAGTACGCGCCTTTCACCAGGCGGATCATCAGGCGATGACGGCTGCGGCGAGCCAGGTCGATCACGTAGTCGATCACGTACGGGCAACGCTTCTGGTAAGCCTGGATCACGAAACCGATGCCGTTCCAGCCCGTCAGTTGCGGCTCGAAGCACAGGCGTTCGAGCAGATCCAGCGACAGCTCGAGGCGGTCGGCTTCTTCGGCATCGATGTTCAGGCCGATGTCGTATTGCTTGGCCAGCAGGGTCAGCGACAGCAGGCGTGGGTACAGCTCTTCCATCACACGCTCGTACTGGGCGCGGCTGTAGCGCGGGTGCAGGGCGGACAGCTTGATCGAAATGCCCGGGCCTTCATAAATCCCGCGACCGTGGGAGGCTTTGCCGATCGAGTGGATGGCTTGTTCGTACGAGGCCAGGTACTTCTGCGCGTCGTGCTCGGTGAGTGCGGCTTCACCCAGCATGTCGTAGGAATAACGGAAGCCTTTGGCTTCGAATTTGCTCGCGTTGGCCAGGGCTTCGGCGATGGTTTCGCCGGTCACGAACTGCTCGCCCATCAGGCGCATGGCCATGTCGACGCCCTTGCGGATCATCGGCTCGCCGCTCTTGCCGATGATACGGCTCAGGGACGAGGTCAGGCCGGCTTCGTTGTGCGTGGACACCAGCTTGCCGGTCAGCAGCAAGCCCCAGGTGGCAGCGTTGACGAACAACGACGGGCTGTTGCCCAGGTGCGGCTGCCAGTTGCCGGTGCTGATCTTGTCGCGGATCAGGGCGTCGCGGGTGCCTTTGTCCGGGATGCGCAGCAGCGCTTCGGCCAGGCACATCAGCGCCACGCCTTCCTGGGACGACAGGGAGAATTCCTGCAGCAGGCCCTGAACGATGCCGGCGCGGCCGCCGGCGCTCTTCTGATTGCGCAGTTTTTCCGCGATGGACGCGGCGAGTTTGTTGGTGGCTTCGGCCATCGGTACCGGCAGGCGCGCCTGCTCGATCAGCATCGGCACCACTTCCGGCTCAGGGCGACGGTAGGCGGCGGTGATCGAAGCACGCAGTACCGATTGCGGCAGGATGCTTTCGGCGAATTCAAGGAAGCACTGGTGGGCGTGATCGATGTGGGCCTCGCCTGCTTCGTCAACTTCCTTGCCGTTCAAACCATTCAGCTCGGACAGGGTTGCACCACCCTCGAGTTTTTCCAGGTAATTGAAGATTGCCTGCTTGATCAGCCAGTGCGGCGTGCGATCAATCGAGGTCGCGGCGGCCTTGAGGCGTTCGCGGGTCGGGTCGTCAAGTTTGACCCCAAGGGTGGTGGTAGCCATGTTTTTATCCTCATGTTTGCCACGACTGCGTGGCATCAGCTGACGGCAAGATTAGCCGTGAGACTGTTGAGGTGCAACCGGGTGCAACCCTTTTTTTGTCGGAATATTACGCAGCTCGTCAGGAAATAAATTCTGATAAGGCTGTGCTGCATTTGCTTGGTGCTTTTCCAGCGAGTTAACACTCGTTTTTGCTCCGAAAAGGAGCAAAAAACGATTTTTAACGTTTATTTCCGACTAGGTGCAACTTATTCCCGAGAAACTGGTTGCACCTTATTTGCTTTGTTGAATAGCATTCGTGCCCAAGGTGCAACCCGGGCAAAATCCGGGTGCTCCGGCTGATGGCTTTCCTGGGGAAACATCAGTCATAAATGCGCGGGAATCCGGATCGTCTGTCAAACGTATGCGTTTGCGAACGGTTCACCAGCCGCCGCTACATAAAAACAAAGCCAGGGCGTAACTCAATGAGCGTAAGCAATCCAACCCTGATCACGTTCGTGATCTACATCGCAGCAATGGTGCTGATCGGCTTGATGGCCTATCGCTCCACCAACAACCTTTCCGATTACATCCTGGGCGGCCGTAGCCTGGGCAGCGTCGTGACCGCACTGTCCGCCGGTGCCTCCGACATGAGTGGCTGGTTGTTGATGGGCTTGCCCGGCGCGATCTACATGTCCGGTCTTTCCGAAAGCTGGATCGCCATCGGCCTGATCATCGGCGCCTACCTGAACTGGCTGTTCGTCGCCGGCCGTCTGCGTGTACAGACCGAGCACAACGGTGATGCACTGACCCTGCCGGACTACTTCGCCAGCCGTTTCGAAGACAAAAGCGGCCTGCTGCGGATCATCTCTGCGGTCGTGATCCTGGTGTTCTTCACCATCTACTGCGCTTCCGGCATCGTGGCCGGTGCCCGTCTGTTTGAAAGCACCTTCGGCATGTCCTACGAGACGGCGCTGTGGGCCGGTGCTGCGGCGACCATTGCCTACACCTTCGTCGGCGGATTCCTGGCCGTGAGCTGGACCGATACCGTACAAGCCACCCTGATGATCTTCGCGTTGATCCTGACGCCGGTTATCGTGCTGCTGGCCACTGGCGGCGTCGACACCACTTTCCTGGCCATCGAAGCGCAAGATCCAAGCAACTTCGACATGCTCAAGGGCACCACTTTCATCGGCATCATCTCGCTGATGGGCTGGGGTCTGGGCTACTTCGGCCAGCCGCACATCCTGGCGCGTTTCATGGCTGCCGATTCGGTTAAATCGATCGCCAAGGCCCGTCGTATCTCCATGACCTGGATGATCCTGTGCCTGGGCGGCACCGTGGCAGTCGGCTTTTTCGGTATCGCCTACTTCTCGGCCAACCCGGCTGTGGCCATGCCAGTGAGTGAAAACCACGAGCGTGTGTTCATCGAACTGGCCAAGATCCTCTTCAATCCATGGATTGCCGGTATCCTGCTGTCGGCCATTCTGGCTGCCGTCATGAGCACCCTGAGCTGCCAGTTGCTGGTGTGCTCGAGCGCCCTGACCGAAGACTTCTACAAGACCTTCCTGCGCAAATCCGCTTCCCAGGTTGAACTGGTGTGGGTCGGTCGTGCCATGGTGCTGTTGGTTGCCCTGATTGCTATCGCGCTGGCGGCCAACCCGGAAAACCGTGTACTGGGTCTGGTGAGCTACGCCTGGGCCGGTTTCGGTGCCGCATTCGGTCCGGTCGTACTGATCTCCGTGATCTGGAAAGACATGACCCGCAACGGCGCACTGGCCGGCATCCTGGTCGGCGCGATCACCGTTGTGGTCTGGAAACACTTCGAACTGCTGGGCCTGTACGAAATCATCCCTGGTTTCATCTTCGCCAGCCTGGCGATCTACTTCGTCAGCAAAATGGGCACGCCGACTGCTGGCATGTTCCAGCGTTTTGCGGCTGCCGAGAGTGATTACCGTTTGAACAAGTGATGAGTGATGGGTTGAACTCTACCCATCTCTGATAAAAGAACGGCTCACAGCTTTATGCTGCGGGCCGTTTTTTTTTGCAAGCCAGGTCCGAAAACAGACATTGGCCCTCCAATATCCGTGGTCCTTTTCAGTGCTGGTCGTAAGACATTTCCTGATTTTCTCGGCCATCTTGAGTTTCATCTCTGTCCACGTACTTTGCGTCAAGCCACTCATCCCGAGTCGGCTTACCGATCGTTAACAGTGGTGCGCTGCCCATGACTGGGGCGGCAGTAGAAAGGGAGATCAATCAATGGCTGAAGGGCATTTTATCCGCTTGGGCGACAAGACCACGTGCGGAGGCAAGGTAAAGGACGCCGATACACGCGTCATGATGTATGGCCTCGCCCATGCGCGCGAAGGCGATCCGGTCACCTGCGGCGTGGACGGCCAAACCTACAGGATTGAGGGCGGTATTTCCTGCATGGTGAGTCATGGGCGATTGGTGGCCGGCACGCTGGACAGTTTCAGCGGTTGCCCTTGCAAGGCGACTCTGATCGCATCGGATTTCACAGGCTCGTATGGATCCAGCAGAAGTGCTGCACCGCACGCCGCACGGGCCGTCAGACAACCGTCTGCCCTAGCCACGAGCAACCCGGTAGCATCGCCATCATCACTCGCGACCGCACGGAGCAATCCGAAACCGATACCGTTCAATACATCGGTCCAGGAGCCTGGTTTTTACGTCGTTCCCAAAAGCACCACCCGCGAACAACTCGAGGCCTCGCTGTTCACCCTGCGCGACCCGGCGGTGATGGGCAAATTCAAGTTGCTCAATCCCAACCTGGGCGACGTCAAGGCCGGCTCGATGATCGTGCTGAGCGACCCCAACAACTACCAATGCACCCGTGAAGAAGCGCTGCTCATGGATGTGGCGGCACGGACCAATCAAATACTGGAGACGCTTAGCCCGGAAGAGGCGAATTTCATGATGCAACACCGGGATGCCATTCAGACGATCTTGGGCTATGGCTCAGACGCTGTGGGCGTCGGCGCGAGCATTTTCAAGAATAATCTGGATAACGTCGGTAATGCCTTGAGGGAAATTGAAGTATTGCAACAGACGACGCTCCAAAGAGATGGGCACCTTCGTTCGCCGGCCTTCTTCGTAGAACGACAGCGTTTACTGGCACAACTCAACAGCCATATGACGACCCTAACCCGCAAGGGTATTGGATTCCCAAACCACATCAATTTGAAAAAAATGTTGGGCATCTCCAGCCAAAGTCTGGTTCACCACTGGACCAATGCCAGTCCTGCGGGGCAAATACCGGGTCACGCCACTCATCTAGAAAGTGTGGCAAAGGCAACTAAATACATCAAATACGGTGGTTGGCTAGGTACTGCCATTGGTGGCGGGGCATCTGCCGTGAAGGTTCAGGATGTGTGTACTGCGGGAAATACTGAAACGTGCGAGCGGGTTAAATTTACTGAAACGGGGAGTTTTACCGGGGGGATCGTAGGTGGCGGAATTGTAGGTGCTGCTCTATCAACCTCAGCTGTCGGCGGGCTTTGTGTTGGGTTGGGTGTGCCAACTGGCGGCTTGGGATTACTGGTCTGCAGTATTGTTGTGGTCGGGGCAGGCTCTTTTTCTTCCAGCGCTATTGGGAGCGTTATTGGTGAAAAAATGGGCGAGCGGATTTTCGAGGCCACTCAATGAACATTAGCGTTGCAGACGCACTATTCCTGGCATCAGGACTAATAGTTTTCGGTGGGGCACTTGTTGTTTTTGGGGTTGCGCTGCACTTGGGCTACACCAAGGGAGATGCCCTTTCAGAGCATTTCCAAAACAGTTCTCCACTTATAACTGTCTCCGCGCGTATTGACGCAGGGCTTAGAGGTAAGACTCGACTGGTTTATTCAATATCTAGCGTCGTTACGTTTCCCCAATTTTTTCTGAAGCACGGTATGGTCACTGCTGAAGATCTCGACAACTTTCCCCATGACCTCAGGCAAAAGCTCGTAGTACTGCAATGGACTCTTCTAGGGGTTCTATCCGGCATGGTGCTACTTGGCCTGATAGTGATGTCGGGGATACTCAGGTAACTGACCCATAAAAAATGGGCACCCAATCTGGTTAATACCGATCAGTTAAGGACTCTGTAGGAGCAAGCTCGCTCCTACAGTGATTCCCTTTCGCTTAACTGATCGGCATTACCCAATCTTGTTGGTGTGCCCGTTCTTCATGCCACTCCTCACCCGTCAGGCAGGTTGTAAATTTTCTGGGCAAGGTCCTAGGACGTTTCCTTCAAAACCTATCGGTTTTCATGAACTGGTGCGATGCGAGTTCCGTCGATAGTCTTTGGCGGTCACTGACAATTCAGTGGTGGGGTGTAGGAACCTCTCAAGACCGTTAGAGCTACATTGGCGTCACTGCCTGGTTTGCGGCCGTTTGCATGCGGCCGTAAGATCAGTTGCGGCGGCTATGCGCGGGCACGCTTCGGCGTGGTCGAGTTTTGCTCTAAGGGTCTCGATATTCCTACCCCGTGCATAGCTGCCACCCTGGCCCGTAGGAAGGCTAATGGCAGGTCCATTTCTTCCTTAGAGCGTTAAAAATGAAATCCATTCATCCCGACCCACCCTACGAAAAACCAACCCCCCCATCCCGACAACCGCTTCATGGCATTGACCAGCAACTGCACCGATATGCCTACGCTGTTCGTCGACACCCACGTGCCACTCGACATCCTCACCGACGCCGCCAACTACAGAATCCGCGCAGTAACCCAAGTGCTTGAGAACCTGTCGATGCGCGGTTCGATCGAGTGTGAGTCGTTCATCCTCAGCGATTTTGCCTTGCTCCGCGCAATCTCGTTGCGCGATGGCTGTGATGTGCTGGATGTGGTTGGGCGGCGGTTGCGGGTGCGGCCTACCGCGGCGGCGTAGGCGTCGCCACAAGATCAAAAGATCCCGGGCTTCATCTTTGCCAGCCTGGCGATCTACATCGTCAGCAAATTGGGCGCGCTGTCTGCCGGCATGCTGCAGCGATTCGCCACGGCGGAAAAGGACATCATGCTGAACAAATGAGGCTTTCAGCGAGGCTTTTAGCTTCCTGATTGCAGGAGACGGCTCGCATCCGATGGATGCGGGCCGTTTTTTATTGGGGATCAGTCAAGATCGGCATCGGGCTGATTCAGAAAGATCAGCACGCCCAGTATTGCCATGTAGAACCTGAAGGCTGCGTCCTGACCATTCCAGATGTCGGATTGCCACATCAGAAACCACTCGCCGCCAACAACCATGAAGCCGAAAAACCACACGAAAAACCCAGTCGTCAAACCCGCTACGGCCCACTTTCTGGCCAGTCTGAACTCATGCCCACCGGCTGACCGTGAGCGCCAGAGCTGTAGTGCGCCGTAGCCAAGAAGTCCACAGGTAATGGCTTCGCCAAGGATGATCAGCCAGTAGGCCCCATGCCACACCCAAGGCAGATCAATTGCGCGATACCGGGCGGCGTTGTCAGGGAAGGTGGTGTCCATGCTCAGCACGTGCCGGACGAAGTTGAAGTTGGAACCGTAGTCGGTGATGTTGTTGAACACGGTCATGAAGGCGAATGCGGCGAGCGCCAGGGTCATTGCAATCTTTGCGTAGCGAATGGTCATTTGTGCGTCCTTTGCTTGTTTCGACAAAGAACGCTATCACGCCGGTTTGCAGGTTCGGGAATCTTCCTGTTGTGAGGCGTTTCTGAATTTGTCGAGTGATGGTGCATGTTTGTTGCCGCTATGAATGCTCGAAGTGTCCGCTCGGCCGCCAGGTCCTGACTTGCCGGCCGGTAAAAGGTAAACTCCCCGGCCTTCGCAGGAGCAGCCATGAATTATCGTCACGCCTTCCATGCCGGCAATCACGCCGATGTGTTCAAACACCTGACCTTGACCCGCCTCATCGCCCTGATGTCGCGCAAGGAGCAGCCGTTTGCCTATCTCGACACCCACGCCGGCATCGGTCTGTATGACCTTCAGGGTGATCAGGCCAACCGTACCGGTGAGTACCTGGAAGGCATTGCACGTTTGTGGGATCAGCCGGATCTGCCGATCCTGACCGCTGATTACATGCAGGTGTTGCACGAGATGAACCCGGATGGCCAGTTGCGCTATTACCCGGGGTCGCCGGAGTTGGCGCGGCGCCTGACTCGCCCGCAGGATCGTGTGTTACTCAACGAGAAGCACCCGGAAGACGGCGTGCTGCTCAAGGACAACATGGCTGGTGATCGCCGGGTCAAGGTGCACCTGGGTGAAGGCTGGCATGTGCCGCGGGCCTTGCTGCCGGTGCCGGAGAAGCGCGCGGTGATGTTGATCGATCCGCCGTTCGAGAAGCTCGACGAGATGCAGCGCTGTGCCGCTTCGTTGAAGGAAGCGATTGGCCGGATGCGTCAGACCGTGGCGGCGATCTGGTACCCGGTGAAGGATCAGCGTGCGCTGCGCCGCTTCTACCAGGACCTGGCCGGTACCGGTGCGCCGAAGTTGTTGCGGGTGGAGTTGCTGGTGCATCCGCTGGATACGCCGAACAGCCTGAACGGTTCGGGGCTGGCGATTGCCAATCCGCCATGGGGGCTGGAGGAAGAGTTGCGTGAGTTGCTGCCGTGGTTGTCCGAGAAGCTTGGGCAGACCCAGGGTGGGTGGCGGATGGATTGGTTGATTGCCGAGAGTTGATCTGTAGGAGCGAGCTCGCTCCGGGCGGCGTTCCGACGATGTTCGTGAACGATAACGCGTAAAACCAGGTGCCCAGCGGCGCCCTTTGGTTTTTCGCGAGCGAGCTCGCTCCTACAGTAATCAGATCGGGCAGGTCACACCTGTACCGCCAATCCCGCAATAGCCTTCCGGATTTTTCGCCAGGTACTGCTGGTGATACGCCTCGGCAAAGTAGACGGTCGGGGCCTGGTCGACTTCGGTGCTGATTTCACCGAGACCAGCCTTGGTCAGCTCGGCCTGGTAGATTTCCTTGCTCTTGAGCGCCGCGTCCAGTTGTTCCTGGCTGGTGGCGTAGATTACCGAACGGTACTGGGTGCCGATGTCATTGCCCTGGCGCATGCCCTGCGTCGGGTTGTGCAGTTCCCAGAACATCGCCAGCAGTTCTTCGTAGCTGACCCTGGCCTTGTCATACACCACCAACACCACTTCCGCGTGGCCGGTCAGGCCCGAGCAGACTTCTTCGTAGGTCGGGTTCGGCGTGAAACCGCCGGCGTAGCCGACCACGGTGCTGACCACGCCTTCACGTTGCCAGAAGCGGCGTTCCGCGCCCCAGAAGCAGCCGAGGCCGAAGATCGCGAAGTCGACGTCTTCGAAGAATGGGCCGAGCAAGGGGGTGTCTTTAAACACAAAGTGCTTTTCAGGCAGGGTCATCGCGGTTTCGCGGCCGGGCAGAGCTTGTTCTTTAGTCGGGAGCACGTTTTTGTTCACCAGGATTTCCGAGCGCAGAACCATGATCAGTCCTCTCAGTCAGGTTGGGTTGTAAATAAACAGACCGTCAGTGTGCCCAATACCTTTCAGATAATCACTAGCCAGGTGGGAGGTTCCATGTTGCAGGGCAACCCTGCAACTTCAGGCTGGCGGGTATTCACTCCGGCAGTTCATACAGGTAAATCTTCTCCGCTTCCATCTGATACCCCGCATCCGCCAGCTCGCTGGTGGACGCCTTGACCTGCAACGCGCCTTCGATCCAGTACGGCTGATACAGCTCGTCGAGCTTCACGCCGACTTCGCTTTTGACGTGCACGATCTGGTTCGACGGCGGTGGCGGCACATGGATGCAGGCGCCGAAATACGGCACCAGCAGGAACTCCGTGGTACGTCCTTCCTCGCTCACTTCCAGCGGCACGATGTAGCCCGGCAGGCGAATGTTCTGGCCGTCGAGGGTCTTGACCACCGGTGCGTTGGGCATGTCCTGTTTGGCTGCTGGCGCCGACTCTGCCGAGAGCATGCTGCTCATTTGCGACAGATCATGCAGCGGCGTCATGTTCGGCACTTCTTTCGGCGCGTCGGGCGGAATCATCTCCGACCAGGTCAGGTCTTTTGGCTGGGCCGCCCATAGGGGCAGGGCGACCAGCATCAACAGCGCAAGTACGACGCGGGGCATTTTCAACGTCCTCATAAACGGATCGACAGGCCATCGGCCAGGGATTGGCGATAGGCGCGCCAGGCCGGCACGCTGCCCATCAGCAGCGCGGCGATCAGGATGCCAGCGAGCAGCGTCCATTCATACTCGCTCGGCCAGGACAGCGGCAGGAACAGGCCGTAGTTGGCTTGCACATATCCCTGGGCCGCCGCGATGCACACATACAGCATCGCCACGCCGGCGATCACGCCCGACAGCGCCAGGGCAAAGGCTTCGAGCACCAACAGCGTTGCGATGTGCCATGGCCGAGCACCCACCGAGCGCAGGATCGCCATTTCCCGGCGGCGTTCGTTGAGGCTGGTGAGAATGGCCGTGAGCATGCCGATCAATCCAGTCAGCACCACAAACAGCGAGACCACGAACAAGGCTTTTTCCGCGGTGCCCATCAGGCTCCAGAGTTCTTGCAACGCCACGCCCGGCAGGATCGCCAGCATCGGCTCACCACGGAATTCGTTGATTTCCCGTTGCAGGGTAAAAGTCGAAATCTTGTTGTTGAGACCGAGCATGAACGCGGTGATCGCTTGCGGCGTGAGGTCCATGTTGCGCGCCTGGTCGGCCGTGATGCGACCCTCGCCCCGGGCCGGCACGCCGTTTTGCCAGTCGATGTGAATCGCTTCCATGCCGCCAAGGCTGATGTGCAGCGTGCGGTCTACCGGCGTGCCGGTGCGTTTGAGAATGCCGACCACGGTGAACGGTTTGTCGTCGTGCTTGACCAGGCTGATCGCCGCCACGCCGTGGGCCAGTACCAGTTTGTCGCCGAGTTTGTAGTGCAGTGCCTCGGCCACTTCGGCACCGAGCACCACTTCGAACGGGTCGGTTGCAAACGCCCGGCCATCGGCCAGGTCCAAGTGTTGCCGGTGGCCGTACTGGTAATGCTCGAAGTAGGCTTCGGTGGTGCCCATCACCCGGTAGCCGCGATGGGAGTCGCCGAGGGACATCGGGATTGCCCACTTCACTTTCGGGTTGCTGGCGAAGTGTTCGAAGCTGTCCCAACGGATGTTGTTGGTGGCGTTGCCGATGCGGAACACCGAGTACAGCAACAGGTTCACCGAGCCGGAGCGGGCGCCGACGATCAGGTCGGTGCCGCTGATGGTGCTGGCGAAACTGGCCTTGGCTTCGGTGCGCACACGCTCTACCGCCAGCAACAGGCACACCGACAAGGCGATGGCGAACGCGGTGAGGATCGCGGTGAAGCGGCGGTTAGCCAGGCTGGCCATCGCTAGACGGAACAAGTACATCTCAGACCTCGGACGGGGTGGCGGCGCGATTGAGTTCGGCCAGCGACAGGTTGTGGTCGAACAGCGGCGCCAGGCTCTGGTCGTGGCTGACGAACAACAGGCTCGACCCGGCTTCGCGGCACTCGGCGAACAACAGGCGAATGAAGTTCTCGCGGGCGTCGTAATCGAGGGCCGAGGTTGGCTCGTCGGCGATCACCAGTTCCGGTTGTCCGATCAGCGCGCGGGCGGCGGCGACCCGTTGCTGCTGGCCGATGGACAATGCATCGGCGCGGCGACCGAGGATGTTTGCATCCTTCAACCCCAGGTGGGCAAGCAGCGTCGCGGCCGCTTTGTCGACGCTGCCGTGACGTTGTTTCGCCCGTTCGGCGCGCAGTTTCGAGAAGTGGCAGGGCAGTTCGACGTTTTCGCGCACCGACAGAAACGGCAGCAGGTTGAACTGCTGGAAGATGTAGCCGGTGTGATCGACGCGGAAGTGGTCGCGGGCACCGGCCGAGAGTTGCGTCAGTTCCTGGCCGAGCAGGCGGATGCTGCCGCGATCAGGTTTTTGCACGCCGCCGAGCAGGCCGAGCAGGGTGGTCTTGCCGCTGCCGCTGGGGCCTTTGAGGAACAGGGTTTCCCCGCGCTCCAGGCGAAACGCCGGGATGTCCAGCAGTGGCGGGTGACCGGGCCAACTGAAGCCCAGGTCGGACAGTTCGATGAGTGCTTGGGTCATGGCGCCGATTTCAAGAATATTGATGACCTGTAGGAGCTGCCGCTGGCTGCGATCTTTTGATCTTGAAATTCAAAAGATCGCAGCCTCGTTTCACTCGACAGCTCCTACAAGGGATCTGGGGTGAATTCAGAATTTCAGCGCAGCAGCCTTGGCCGTCACTTCAACCCCTTGCTGCCCGCTCGGGCCGATCAGTTGTACCTGAATTTTCAGGGTCGCCGGGAATGTGTTGAAAATGTTCGCCAGGTCCAGGGTCTTCAGCGCGCCCGGTGTGGCGCAGGTGAATTGGTAGTGGGCGTGGATTTCGCTGTGGTCGTGGTGGTGCTCGTCCTGGGCGTCCTCATCGTGATCTTCATCGGCTTCTGGCTTATCACCGAACAGAGGGCTTTCCAGTTCCTGGTTTTCCACCACGCATCCGGCGGCTTTTGGCAGGTTGAACAAGCCCAGTGGTTGCTCAAGCCGAGCACGGACGGCGGCAACTTTGGCCTTGTCTGCATCGCTGGTGGCGATGTGCTCGAAACCCACCAGGTTCATGGCCGGGCTTTCCAGTTCCAGCTCCAGGGTCTGCCCGTCCAGCCCGGCGTTCAGGCGTCCAACGCCATGTTCGTGGGCGCCCAGGCTGCCATGCTCATGATCGTGTTCGTCGGCGGCGTGGGCGACAGCCAGCGGCAACATGGCAAACGGCAGGGCGAGAAGCAGACGACGCATGGCGAGTCTCCGAAAAGTAAAATGAAGAAAATGTTATGTAATCTTATAACGTAAGTATGGAGAGTTTGACTGCCTGCTTGGCGTTGCACAAGTCCCATGGGAGCATGCAGGGAAGAAAAGTGCGGGAGCAGACCTATGTTGCGAATTCGCGGAAGCATCGGCGACTGGCCGGTGGATCTGACCCTGGAGATGGACGACGCGGACTGGGCGCGACTAGGAGCGCAGTTGCAAGTGGAAAAATCCGAGGTCAGCGCGCCAGCGGCCAAACCGCTGAATCAGGATGATGCGCTGTGGCAGATCGCCAGGGATTTGCTGCGCAAGGCCGGGCAGCTCAGCGGACCGGATCTGCTCGATCAGCTGGAAGGATTGACCGGCAGTGCGGCGGCGGGCAAGCGCCTGCTGGTTCGTTTGCGCCACAGTCCGGATGTGAAGGTGGAAAGCGGCGGGGATACGCCGCTCTACAGCTGGTTGTTGTAGGAGCGAGCTTGCTCGCGAAAAGCGTCAGGGCGCTTCGGCCATGCAGGCAGCCCTCGTCATCGTTGACGTCCATCGCGAGCAAGCTCGCTCCTACAAGGTCGTGATCAGTACAGGGCGGCAAACAATTTGCGGCGGTACGTGCTGACCAGCGGGTGGTCATTGCCCAGCAACTCGAACACCTGCAGCAAGGTTTTGTGCGGCAAGCCTTCGCTGTAGCTGCGGTTGCGGATGAACAACTTGAGCAATGCGTCCAGCGCGGCGTCGTACTGCTGACGGGCCAGTTGCTGGATCGCCAGTTGATAGACCGCCTCATCGTCCAGCGGGTCTTTCGCCAGTCGGGCCTTCAGGTCGGCGGCATCCGGCAAGTCCTTGGCTAAACCAAGAAACTTGATCTGTGCCTTGGCGCCGGCCAGCGCAGCCTTGTGCTCGTCGCTCTTGACCGCATCCAGCACGGTTTGCGCTTCGCCCAGTTCACCGCGCTCGGTCAGGCAGCGGGCGTACAGGATCAGTGCCTTGGCGTTGGTGTTGTCTTCACCCAGCAGTACTTTGAGCAGGGCTTCGGCATCGGCAAAGCGGCTGTCGTCGAACAGCGCCTGGGCCTGTTCGAACGGATCGGCAGCGGCCGGTGGCGGCATTTGCACATGGGGTTCGAGCAGGGCGCGGACGGCGGATTCCGGCTGGGCACCGGCAAAGCCGTCGACAGGCTGGCCGTCCTTGAACAGGACCACGGTCGGCAAGCTGCGGATGCCGAAGCGGGCGACGATGTCTTGCTCGATGTCACAGTTGACCTTGGCCAGCAGCAATTCGCCCTGGTAGCTCTCGGCAATGCTCTGCAACATGGGCATCAGCACCTTGCAGGGCGCGCACCATTCGGCCCAGAAATCCACCAGCACCGGTTTGTGGAAAGAGTTCTCGATCACCGACTGGTCGAAATCGGCAGTCGTGGCGTCGAAGATGTACGGCGTTTGCTGACTCATGGGGGATCTCGTAAAAGCGTGAATGGGGCAACTATACGGTCAGGCGCGGGCGGCATGGTAGAGGCTCACATGCCGAAACTCGTGGGGCTCGGCCAGATCCGGCAGGGTCATGGCTTCGAGCATTTCGATGCGCCGGTACAACGGATGGCGAAAATCCCGCACTCGGGAATCCGCCACCAGCGCCTCTCGGCCGCGGCTGAGGAACTGGTCGAGCAGTGGCAGGTTGGCCCGGTCGTACAGCACATCCGCCACCAGGATCAGATCGAAGCGATCGGCTTCGGCGAAAAAATCCGTCGAGTAATCAAGCTGTACGTCATTGAGCTCGGCATTGGCCCGGCACGCGGCAATCGCCAGCGGGTCAAGGTCGCAGGCCAGCACTTCCAGCGCGCCGGCCTTGGCCGCGGCAATCCCTGCCACCCCGGAACCGGCACCGAAATCCAGTACCCGCTTGCCTTCGACCCAATGCGGGTTTGCGGCCAGATAACGGGCCACGGCGAGGCCGCTGGCCCAGCAGAAACTCCAATACGGCGGCTCATGCAGGATGCGCCGGGTTTCTTCCGGGCTGAACGCGCGGTCCATGTTATCGCCGTCGATCAGCCATAGCTGCAAGTCGGTTTCCGGCAACGGACAGGCTACCAGTTGCGCATCACCAAGCAATTCAGCCAAGGCCCGTTGCAGGTCGAGCGGTGCACTCATGGGGCTTTGACGAATTGCAGTTGGCCCAGGGCCTGGGTGGTCGGCTGGGTAATCAGCTGCGACGGCAAGTGCAGGATCAACTGCCCGGACTGGCTGGCGCGGCCTCGCAGTTCAACGCGGGCGCCGACCGGAAAGGCATCCGGGTTGAAGCGCAGGTGAAACGGCAACACCTGGTTGTTGCCGATCAGGCTGGAACTGGCGAGTAATTGTTGCGGACGGTCTTTATCGTCGATCACCAACAGCGCCAGCTCGACCTCGGCGCCGGCCGGTACACCTTGCAACGTGCCGCTCAATTCGCGCTGATACGCGGGCAGCGGGCCAAGTTCGGCGGCCTCCCGGGCCTTTTTCTGCGCTTGCTGCGGCGCCGGGCCCGGCGTTGGCGGCTGGGGCTTGGGTGCATCGCTGCCGCAAGCCACCAGCAGGCTGAAAACACTGAGCAAAATGAGCGGACGTAACGACATTGGTGGCTCCATAAAGCTGAATTCCATGGATCAAGTGATCATCCCGTCTGTATACCGCAAACCCTATGGCTTGTCTTGCCACGGGGATGCGCTACCATGGCCCTCCCTTTTTTTGTTGCCTGCCACCATGCACTGTCCCTTCTGCGGTGCCAACGACACCAAGGTCATCGACTCGCGTCTGGTCGCCGAGGGCGAACAGGTGCGCCGCCGGCGTGAATGCCTGGCCTGCGGCGAGCGTTTCACGACGTTCGAGACGGCTGAACTGGTGTTGCCGCGCCTGATTAAAACCGACGGCAGTCGCCAGCCGTTCGACGAAGAAAAACTCCGCGCCGGCATGCAGCGTGCGCTGGAAAAGCGCCCGGTGAGCGTCGAGCGCCTCGAATCGTCGCTGGTGCACATCAAACACAAACTGCGCGCGACCGGCGAACGCGAGGTCAAATCCCTCGTGGTCGGCGAGCTGGTGATGGCCGAGTTGCAGAAACTCGACGAAGTCGCCTACATCCGCTTCGCTTCGGTATATCGCCGCTTCCAGGACCTCAACGAGTTCCGCGAAGAGATCGATCGCCTGGCCCGTGAACCGGTGAAAGAATGAACACGCCCGCAGAACTTGCCATCCTCGATGCCCACTACATGGCCCGTGCCCTGGAACTGGCGCGCAAGGGCCATTACACGACGCACCCCAATCCGCGGGTCGGCTGCGTGATCGTGCAAGGTGGGCAGATTGTCGGCGAGGGCTGGCATGAGCGCGCCGGTGAACCCCATGCCGAAGTCCACGCCCTGCGCGCGGCCGGTGAGTTGGCCCGTGGCGCTACTGCCTATGTCACGCTTGAGCCGTGCAGCCATCACGGCCGTACGCCGCCCTGTGCCGATGCGCTGCTGAATGCCGGTGTGGCGCGGGTGGTCGCGGCGATGCAGGACCCGAACCCGGAAGTCGCCGGTCGCGGTCTGCAGCGCCTGGCCCAGGCGGGCATCGCTACCGAAAGTGGTGTGCTGGAGGGTGAAGCGCGAAAGCTCAATCAAGGTTTCCTCAAGCGCATGGAACACGGCTTGCCGTTCGTGCGGGTCAAATTGGCGATGAGCCTGGACGGGCGCACGGCGATGGAAAGCGGCGAAAGCCAGTGGATCACTGGCCCGGCGGCGCGCTCGGCCGTTCAGCGTCTGCGCGCGCAAGCCAGTGTGGTATTGACCGGCGCCGATACGGTGCTGGCGGACAACGCGCGGTTGACCGTGCGCGCCGATGAATTGGGGCTCGATGCCGAGCAAACCGCACTGGCCATGAGTCGTCCCCCGCTTCGAGTGCTGATCGACGGTCGCCTGCGGGTACCGCTGGATGCACCGTTCTTCAAGGTCGGCCCGGCGCTGGTCGCCACCTGCGTGGCGGTGGAAGAGCAATATGCCAACGGTCCGGAATGCCTGATCGTGCCGGGCTATGACGGCCAGGTCGATTTGCGTCAGCTGCTGGTCGAACTCGCCAGCCGTGGCGTCAACGAGGTGTTGGTCGAAGCCGGTCCGCGTCTGGCGGGTGCCTTTGCCCAGTTGGGTTTGGTGGACGAGTTCCAGATTTTCATCGCCGGCAAGTTTTTGGGTTCCTCGGCGCAGCCGCTGCTGGACTGGCCGCTCGCGCAAATGAAGGATGCGCCGGAACTCAAAATCACCGAAATTCGTGCAGTTGGCGATGATTGGCGAGTCACTGCCATTCCCTTGCCAGCAGCAAGCGTATAATTTGCGGCCATCGTGCAAGCTTTGGCCTTGTTCTCGAGGAGAACCTCATGTTTACCGGCATCATCGAATCCATCGGCAGTATTCGTGCATTGACCCCAAAGGGCGGTGATGTGCGGGTACACGTCGAAACCGGCAAGCTCGACCTGAGCGACGTCAAACTGGGCGACAGCATCGCGGTCAACGGCGTGTGCCTGACCGCCGTTGAGTTGCCGGGCAACGGCTTCGCAGCCGATGTCAGTCGCGAAACTCTCGACTGCACTGCCATGAACGACCTGAAGAGCGGCAGCCCGGTCAACCTGGAGAAAGCCCTGACCCCGACCACTCGCCTCGGCGGGCATCTGGTCAGCGGTCACGTCGACGGCGTGGGCGAAGTGGTTGCCCGTACCGAAAACGCGCGCGCCGTGGAATTCCGCATCCGTGCGCCGAAAGAACTTGCCAAGTACATCGCCCATAAAGGCTCGATCACCGTCGACGGCACCAGCCTCACTGTGAACGCGGTCGATGGAGCCGAGTTCCTGCTGACCATCATTCCGCACACCCTGAGCGAAACCATCATGGCGTCGTACCAGCCGGGTCGCCGGGTGAATCTGGAAGTCGACTTGCTGGCCCGTTATCTGGAGCGTCTGTTGCTGGGCGACAAGGCTGCAGAACCGACTGCGGGCAGCACCATCACCGAAAGCTTTCTGGCCGCCAACGGCTATCTCAAATCCTGACTCAAGGGGGTGCCTTGTGGCGCTCAATAGCATCGAAGAACTGGTTGAAGACATCCGCCAAGGCAAGATGGTCATCCTCATGGATGACGAAGACCGCGAGAACGAAGGCGACCTGATCATGGCCGCCGAGTGCTGCAAGCCCGAGCACATCAACTTCATGGCCAAGCACGCCCGTGGCCTGATCTGCATGCCGATGAGCCGCGAGCGTTGCGAACTGCTCAAGCTGCCGTTGATGGCGCCGCGCAACGGTTCCGGTTTCGGCACCAAGTTCACCGTATCGATCGAAGCGGCCACTGGCGTGACCACCGGCATTTCCGCCGCCGACCGTGCGCGCACCGTGCAGGCTGCCGCCGCCCGTGATGCCAAGGCTGAAGACATCGTCAGCCCCGGCCACATCTTCCCGCTGATGGCCCAGGCCGGCGGTACGCTGGCCCGCGCCGGCCACACCGAAGCCGCCTGCGACCTGGCGCGCATGGCCGGTTTCGAGCCGAGCGGGGTGATCTGCGAAGTGATGAACGACGACGGCACCATGTCCCGTCGCGCCGAACTGGAAGCTTTTGCCACCGAACACGACATCAAGATCGGCACCATCGCCGACCTGATTCACTACCGGATGATCCACGAACGTACCGTTCAGCGGATTGCCGAGCAGCCACTGGACAGCGAACTGGGCCAATTCAACCTGGTGACCTACCGTGATTCCGTGGAAGGCGACGTGCACATGGCACTGACCCTGGGCAATGTCTGCGCCGAAGAACCGACCTTGGTTCGCGTGCATAACATGGACCCGCTGCGCGACCTGCTGATGGTCAAGCAACCGGGCCGCTGGAGCCTGCGCGCCGCCATGGCTGCGGTTGCCGAGGCTGGCAGTGGTGTGGTGCTGTTGCTGGGTCACCCGCTCGATGGCGACGTGTTGCTGGCGCACATCCGCGAAACCGCCGACCACGCCGCCGTGAAAAAGCCGACCACCTATAGCATTGTCGGTGCCGGTTCGCAGATCCTGCGTGACCTGGGCGTACGCAAAATGCGCCTGATGTCGGCGCCGATGAAATTTAATGCGATATCCGGTTTCGATCTGGAAGTTGTAGAATACGTGCCCTCCGAATAATGACCGGCTGTTGCCGGCCCTGAATTCGCGGTTCAAATATCACCGAGGGACGCGTACGAGACGCGTCCCGGCTCTTTAAGAGATCTATCGAATGACCCTGAAGACCATCGAAGGTACCTTCATCGCCCCTAAAGGCCGCTACGCTTTGGTAGTGGGCCGTTTCAACAGCTTCGTCGTTGAAAGCCTGGTCAGCGGTGCAGTTGATGCCCTGGTTCGCCACGGCGTGAGCGAAAGCGACATCACCATCATCCGCGCACCTGGCGCCTTCGAAATTCCGCTGGTTGCGCAGAAAGTCGCCCAGAAAGGCGAGTTCGCGGCAATCATCGCCCTGGGCGCGGTCATTCGTGGCGGCACTCCGCACTTCGAATACGTGGCTGGCGAATGCACCAAGGGCCTGGCCCAGGTGTCCATGGAGTTCGGCGTTCCGGTCGCATTCGGCGTGCTGACCGTTGACTCCATCGAGCAAGCCATCGAACGTTCCGGCACCAAGGCCGGTAATAAAGGTGCTGAAGCTGCCCTGTCCGCTCTGGAAATGGTCAGCCTGCTGGCGCAGTTGGAGGCCAAGTGATTAGCGACGAAAGCGATCGTTTCAACCCGCGCGATCCAAAGCCTGCGGATGCCGGCAAGCCATCGAAAAGCGTCAAGCGTCGCGAAGCCCGTCAGCTCGCGACCCAGGCGCTGTACCAATGGCACATGGCCAAGCAGTCGCTGAACGAGATCGAAGCGCAGTTCCGGGTCGATAACGATTTCAGCGATGTCGACGGCGCGTACTTCCGCGAAATCCTCCACGGGGTTCCGCAGTTCAAGAGCGAAATCGACACCGCGCTCACGCCATGCCTGGACTTGACCATCGAAGAGCTGGACCCGGTTGAACTGGCGGTTCTGCGCCTGTCCACCTGGGAACTGCTCAAGCGCGCCGACGTGCCGTACCGCGTTGTGATCAACGAAGGTATCGAACTGGCCAAGGTCTTCGGTTCCACCGATGGCCACAAGTTCGTCAACGGTGTGCTCGACAAGCTGGCCCCGCGTCTGCGTGAAGCTGAAGTGAAGGCGTTCAAGCGCTGATTGGCGCTTGGAATGTCGACACGAAGCCATGGGCGAGTTTGAGCTGATCCGCAATTTCTTCGCCGCCGCGCCTTGTGCGCAGGGCGGCGAAGGCGTTGCCCTCGGGATTGGCGATGACTGCGCCTTGCTGACTGTTCCCCCAGGGGAACAGATGGCGATCTCTACCGATACGTTGGTGGCCGGCGTGCACTTCGCCGATCCCTGCGATCCGTTTCTGCTCGGTCAGCGCTCGCTGGCCGTGGCCGTCAGTGACCTGGCGGCCATGGGCGCCACCCCCGTTGCCTTTACCCTTGCCCTGACCTTGCCTACGGTGACTGCCGATTGGCTGCAGGCCTATGCCCGTGGTTTGAACACCATGGCGCAATGCTGCGGTGTGGCATTGGTGGGTGGCGATACTACCCGTGGGCCGTTAAGCATGACCATGACTGTGTTCGGGCGCGTGCCGGCCGGTCTGGCGCTAACCCGCAGTGGCGCGCAACCGGGCGATCTGCTGTGTGTCGGCGGCGACCTGGGCAATGCTGCGGGTGCCTTGCCATTGGTGCTCGGCCAGCGCACGGCCCAAGCGAGCATCGCCGAGCCATTGCTGGCGCATTACTGGTCGCCGCAACCGCAGCTTGGCTTGGGTCAGGCGCTGCGGGGCAAGGCCACTTCGGCAATGGATATCTCCGATGGCTTGCTCGCTGATTGCGGGCATATCGCGCTGGCTTCAAAGGTCGGTATCCAAGTCGAACGAGATCGCCTGCCGCTCTCCAAAGCGCTGCTCGACTTTCTCGGTCAAGCGGGCGCACAAGTTGCGGCCCTGAGCGGCGGCGACGATTACGTCCTGACCTTCACCTTACCGTCCGTCGAGTTGCCTCTATTGCTGGCCGACGGTTGGCCGATCCATGTGATTGGGCGGGTGGTAACGGGGCAGGGCGTGACGCTGCTGGACGCCGACGGCAAAGACATCACCCCGCAAACCCGGGGTTATCAACATTTTCGGGAGTCACCGTGACAGATCATCCCAATCAGGTCCCGGCGGAAAACGTACCGCCATCGGTCTGGCGTAATCCGTGGCATTTTTTGGCGTTCGGCTTCGGCTCGGGCACCTTGCCAAAGGCGCCTGGCACTTGGGGGTCGTTGGTTGCGCTGCCTTTTATCCCGTTGTGGCAAATGCTGCCCGACTGGGGTTACTGGCTGATGCTGGGCATCACCATGTTGTTCGGCTTCTGGTTGTGCGGCAAAGTGGCCGACGATTTACGGGTACACGACCATGAAGGCATCGTCTGGGACGAAATGGTCGGGATGTGGATCACCCTGTGGCTGGTGCCGGAAGGTTGGCAATGGTTGCTCGTGGGTTTCGTGATGTTCCGCTTCTTCGACATCCTCAAGCCGTGGCCGATTCGCTGGATTGACCGGCACGTACATGGCGGCGTCGGGATCATGCTCGATGATGTCCTGGCCGGGGTGTTCGCTTGGCTGGCGATGCAGGGGCTGGTGTGGTTTTTCGCCTGACCGGGGGGACACCGCCGTCACTCTGTGGGAGCGAGCTTGCTCGCGATGGCGGACTTTCAGTTGACGAATACGCTGCCGATACACCGCTATCGCGAGCAAGCTCGCTCCCACAGGGGTAGTGTCTTGCGGGCGAATATCAAACTTTTTGATAGTTATCGCCGATAATTCAGCCTAAGCGTCGCTCGGAACCTGCTGTTACAATGCCGGCTCTGCGAATCTTCAGACTCTTTAGATCAGGAGCACACCGGTGCCTGTCGTTTTTGTCGCCGCTTCCAAGCTGCCAACGCCTTTTGCGCAATTCACCATGCACGGCTTTCTCGATGAAGCCACCGGCCGCGAGCACGTTGTGCTGAGCCTGGGTGAATTCGCCGACGGTGCCCCGGTACTCGGCCGGCTGCACTCCGAATGCCTGACGGGCGATGCCTTGTTCAGCCAGCGTTGCGACTGCGGCTCGCAACTGGAGGCCGCCTTGCAGGCCATTGCCCGTGAAGGTCGCGGCGTTTTGCTCTACCTGCGTCAGGAAGGCCGGGGCATTGGCCTGCTGAACAAGATCCGCGCCTATGAGCTGCAGGACGGTGGTGCCGACACCGTCGAAGCCAACGAGCGCCTTGGCTTTGCCGCCGATCAGCGTGACTACGCCATGTGCCTGCCGATGCTGGAGCACCTGGGCGTGAAGTCATTGCGCCTGATGACCAACAACCCGCGCAAGGTCAAAGCCCTGACCGACATGGGTATCGCGGTCGCCGAGCGCGTGCCGCTGCACACCGGCCACAACCCGCATAACCGACTCTACCTGGCGACCAAGGCCAGCAAGCTCGATCACATGATGGGCAATGAGCATCAGGGCGAGGTAGACCGGGCGTGACCCGCGGTCAGGTGCGGCGGCGACTGTCTGTCAACTGGTGGCAGTACCTGGCACTGGCCTTGTTGCCGCTGTTTGTGATCAACGCGGTGTTCGGCCAGAGCGAAGCCATCCTGCCGGTGCTGGCGATGCCGTTGTTCATCGCCGGAGTCGCCTCGATGTTTGTCAGCCTGAGGTTCTTCGGCGCCTACAAACACGCGCTGATCGCCACCCAGAAAGCCTTCGACACTTCGGATGAGCCTGCTGCCTGGATCAGTCTGTCGGCCAAGCGGCGTACGGCATTTCTTGCCGCCAGCCTGCCGGCCTGGATCGGTGCCCTGGCGGTGTTCGTCGGTCTTGAAGCGGTGCCGCTGATGCTGCTGGCGCTGTCGACCGCCGTGCTGTTCTACCTCTACCGTATTCCGCGTCAACTCGGTTGATGCGCGCGGTCTGGCTGGCGGTGTCGCTGCTGGCCGCCAGCAGCACGGCCATTGCAGTCGAGCGGGTTGTCAGCCTTGCACCATCGCTCTCTGAAATCGTCGTAGAACTGGGTTCCGCCGACCTTCTGGTCGGTGTGCTGGACGCCGGTGAACGACCTGCCGAACTCAAGAACCTGCCCTCCGTTGGCCGCTATGGCCAGTTGGACATGGAGCGCCTGCTCAGCCTGAGACCTGACCTGTTGCTGCAATGGCCCGGTAGTGTCGGCCCGGCCCAGCGTGACCAGCTCAAGCGCCTGAATATTCCCACCTTCGTCGCCGAACCCCACAGCCTGGACCAGCTCACCGCACAGATCGAGGCCATTGCCGCTCAGCTTGGACGGCCCGAACGCGGAACTTCATTGGCCAGCGATTTACGCCAGCGGCTGGATGAGTTGCGTCAGCGCTATCGACGGGACAAGCCGTTACGGGTGTTCTATCAGGTCTGGGATCGGCCGTTGTACACCGTCGGTGGCGAGCAGATCATCAGCGATGCGCTGGAAGTCTGCGGTGCCCAAAACGTGTTTGCCGACCTGAAACTGCCGGCACCGCAGGTCAGTGTGGAAGCCGTATTGCAGCGTAATCCCGAGGTGATTCTGGCCAGCGATCAGGCGCAACTCGATGCGTGGAAAGCCTGGCCGCAGGTGGTGGCCGTGGCACAAGGACAGTTGCGATTGGTGACGGACAAAGGCCTGGAGCGGCCGAGTGGGCAGATGATTGAGGCAACTGCAAAGCTGTGTCAACTTATCGACCCTGAGCGCTGAATTACGGCGTACCGACACACTACCTCTGTAGGAGCTGCCGAAGGCTGCGATCTTTTGATTTTACATTTGGATAGATGTTGAGCCACTGAAGAGCAAGATCAAAAGATCGCAGCCTTCGGCAGCTCCTACAACTGATCTCAGTGGATTTCAGGCGTCCAGGTCACCCCGAACATCCACGCCCGACCTTCCTCGCGATACCCGTACTGGCTACCTTGATGGCTGTACAACGCCCGGCTGTAACCCTTGTCCAGCAGGTTATCGACCTTCAGCTCCAGACTGATTTCACGATTGAGCGCCCAACTGCTGCGCAGCCCCAACAAGGCATAACCGCCCAGCGGCTGTTGATTGTTCAGGTCGTCATAGCTGCTGCTGACTGCCTGCCAACTGGCGCCGAGGCCCAGGCGATCGAACTGTCGGTCCAGGTCCAGGCTCAAGGTGCGCCGCGCGCGACGGGCCAGGGTATGGCCGGTGTCGCGGTCACGTGGGTCTATGACCGCCACGCCGAGGTTGCTCTGCCAGCCAAACAGTTCCTGCTTCAGTGCGGCTTCGAAACCATTGATTCGCGCGGAAGCAACGTTCTCGGGGCGCAAGTTGCTGCCGAAGATGATCGCGTCTTCAAGGTCGGTGCGATACAGCGACGTCTCCAGGCGACTGTCCTCGGTCAATTGACTGCGCCATTGCAGTTCATAGCTTTTCGACGTCTCCGGTTTCAGGTCCGGGTTGCTGAAGCCGGGGTAATACAGATCGTTGAACGTCGGCGCGCGGAAGCCTTCGCTGTAAGTCAGCAGCACTTCGTTGTCCGGGTTCAGCGGCAGGGTGAAGGTGCCACTCCAGGTATTCTGGCTGCCGAACTGCTGGTTATCGTCATGACGCAGGCCCAACTCCGTGGAAAAGCTGTCGGCCTGATAGCGGTGCTGGATGTACGCCGCACGGTTCCAGCGACTGTCCTCATCGAATGCGGTGCTGCTGTTGATGCGGTCTTCATACCAGTCACCTCCGAGCAGCAAACTGTTGCGCTCGTTGAGCGTCAGGTCGTTCTGCCAGTTCACCGAATCGCGGTAGGTGTTGAACACGCTGCGCTCATCGCTGAGCTTGTCCAGGGTCTTCTCGCGGTTTTCGCTATGGCCGAACTCGATGCGGGTTTTCCACAGATCATTGATGCGCGCGTCTATGTAACTGCTGACACTGCTCACATCGAATTCGTTGTAGGGCTGCTGTTGGACCGACTCGAACGTATTCATGTCGAAGCGCCCGAACGGGTTGTCGAACTCGCTTTTGCCGCGGTTATCCAACGCGTTGGCGCCGATTTCGATGTCATCGGTCAGCGCATGGCTGAGGCTCAGGCTGACGGATTTGTTGCGGTATTCGTCATGGTCGCCGTCGCTGGGATACGACTCGTGGGTGCGATTGATCCCGGCGGTTTCGTCGAGGCTGGCGCCGAGGTTGAAGCGGGTGTGTGCATCGCCACCGGACAAGCCGAGGCTGCGCTCCCAAGTCTGGTTGCTGCCAAAGCCCATGTGCAGTCGAGGTTGCAGGCCCTGTTCGCCACTACGACGGGTGAAGATCTGGATCACCCCGCCAATCGCATCGCTGCCATAAATCACCGAGCGGGAGCCGCGCAGCACTTCCACGCGCTCGACCTGCTCGATGTTGATGTGTTGCAGGTTGCTGTCCCCGGAGGTCGAACTGCCGATGCGCTGACCGTCCACCAGCACCAGGCTCTGGGCCGACTGGGTGCCGCGAATGTAAACCCCCGGCAAGCTGCCGCGCCCGCCGGTTTGCACGACTTGCACGCCCGGTACGCGACGCAGCAGGTCGGTGACGCTATCGGGTTGCAGGCGATCGATGTCTGCGCGGGTGAACACGGTGTTGGCGGCACTGCTGTCATTGCGCGCTTCGACCTGGCGGTTGGCGCTGATCAACACATCGGGCAGCTTCAGGGCCTGATCGCGTTCGAAGGTGTCGGCCAGCAGTTGACCGGCCGGCAGCAGGGTCAGCGTCAGGGCGAAGGGAGAGAGTTTCATGGAGGATCCGGGATTTCAGATGCGACGCAACTCCCCGTAGGAGCTGCCGAAGGCTGCGATCTTTTGATTTTGATTTTTGCAGATATGGAGTTGCCAAAGGCCTGGATCAAAAGATCGCAGCCTTCGGCAGCTCCTACACGGGGTTTTGCGTTTAGATGTTCAGCAGTTGCAGGCGCTCGCGGATCGAAGCCTCGATCCCGGCTTCATCCAAACCACACTCGGCCAGCATTTGCGCAGGCTTGGCGTGTTCGACGTAGATGTCGGGCAAGCCCAGGTGCAGCATCGACTTGAGGATGTTCTCGCGAGCGAGGAATTCGCTGACCGCGCCACCGGCGCCGCCCATGATCGCGTTTTCTTCGACGGTCACCAGCAATTCATGGCAGCCGGCGATTTCGCGAACCAGCGCTTCATCCAGCGGCTTGACGAAACGCATGTCGACCACGGTCGCGTCCAGTGTCTCGGCGACTTTCAGGGCTTCGGCCAGTTGCACGCCGAACACCAGCAGGGCGACTTTGCTGCCCTGGCGGCGGACTACGCCCTTGCCGATCTCGATTGGTTCGAGGTCTTTTTCGATGGTCGCGTTCGGGCCATTACCGCGTGGATAACGCACGGCCGCCGGGCCTTCATACAGGTGACCGGTGGTGAGCATCTTGCGCAGCTCGTTTTCATCGCTCGGGGTCATCACCAGCATGCCGGGGATGCAGCGCAGGTACGAAAGGTCGAAACTGCCGGCGTGGGTCGGACCGTCTTCGCCCACCAGGCCTGCGCGGTCGATGGCGAACAGTACGTCGAGGTTCTGTACGGCGACGTCATGCACCAACTGGTCGTAGCCGCGCTGCAGGAAGGTCGAATAAATGGCTACCACGGGTTTGGCGCCCTCGCAGGCCATGCCGGCCGCGAAGGTGACGGCGTGCTGCTCGGCAATGGCCACGTCGAAGTAGCGCAGCGGGAATCGTTCGCTGAAAGCGACCAGATCCGAGCCTTCCTTCATCGCCGGGGTAATCCCGACCAGGCGCGGATCGGCAGCCGCCATGTCGCACAGCCATTCACCGAACACACCGGAATATTTCGGCCCGCTGGCCTTTTTCGGCGCAACGGCCGGGGCGTCCAGCGGTTCGAGTTTGGTAATGGCGTGGTAACCGATCGGGTCGACTTCCGCCGGGGCGAAGCCTTTGCCTTTCTTGGTGACGACGTGCAGAAACTGCGGACCTTTCAGATCGCGCATGTTGCGCAGCGTGGCGATCAGGGTCGGCAGGTCGTGACCATCGATCGGGCCGATGTAGTTCCAGCCCAGCTCTTCGAACAGCGTGCCGGGAACCAGCATGCCTTTGGCATATTCTTCGGTGCGACGGGCGATTTCCCAGGCACCGGGCAGGCGCGACAACACTTTCTTGCTGCCTTCGCGCATGCTCGCGTAGGTGCGGCTGGAAAGGATTTTCGCCAGATAGTTGGACAAGCCACCGACGTTGCGCGAGATCGACATGTCGTTGTCGTTGAGGATCACCAGCATGTTGGCGTCCACTTCCGGCGCATGGTTCAGCGCCTCGAACGCCATGCCCGCAGTCAACGCGCCGTCGCCGATCACCGCGATCGCCTTGCGCTCGCTGTTCTGCAGGCGGGCGGCAATCGCCATGCCCAGCGCGGCACTGATCGAGGTGCTGGAGTGGCCGACGCCAAAGGTGTCGTATTCGCTCTCGGAGCGGCGCGGGAACGCAGCGACGCCGTCCTTCTGGCGCAGGGTGGCCATGCGCTCGCGACGACCGGTGAGGATCTTGTGTGGATAAGCCTGATGACCCACGTCCCACACCAGACGGTCGTCCGGGGTGTCGAAGACGTAATGCAGCGCGATGGTCAGCTCGATCACGCCCAGCCCGGCACCGAAATGCCCACCGGTCTGGCCGACCGTGTAGAGCAATTCCAGGCGCAACTCATCGGCCAGGGTTTCCAGCTCGGCTTCGCCTAACCGGCGCAGGCCGTCCGGCGTATTCGCGCGGTCGAGCAGGGGCGTGGTCGGGCGTTTGCGGGGAATCTCATGAAACGTCGTGGGCATCAGGCGAATCGTTATAGGTATAAAAGATGCGGCAGTTTACCTGATGCATCGGTCCCTGCCCACGCGTTGGTTTTTTTTGGCGGATTCGCCGTCAGCTGCGGCGATCGACGATATACCGGGCCAGATCGCGCAACGGCTCGGCCGCCGCGTCAAACGGTCGCAGTGCATGCAGGGCCTGGTCGCGCAGCTCCAGGGCATAGGCCTTGGCGGCGTCGAGGCCGAGCAGGGCCGGGTAGGTCGGTTTGTCCCGGGCAATGTCGGCGCCCTGGCGTTTGCCGAGGGTTTCGGTATCGCTTTCGACGTCGAGAATGTCGTCCTGCACCTGGAATGCCAGGCCGATGGCCTGTGCATAAGTCTGCAGGGACTTGAGTTCGTCTTTCTCGGCACGGCCGCTGGCCAGTGCACCGAGCTTGACGCTGACTTCGATCAGCGCCCCGGTCTTGTGCCGATGCATGTATTCCAGGGCTTTCTGATCAAGCTTCAGGCCGACCGAACCGAGGTCGATGGCCTGACCGCCGACCATGCCCGCCGCGCCTGCCGCCAGTGCCAGGGCGCTGACCATTTGCAAGCGGATTTCAGCATCCGACGTGCTCAGGCGTGGATCGAGCAGGGCGCTGAAGGCCAGGCTCTGCAAACCGTCGCCGGCGAGGATCGCGCAGGCTTCATCGAATTTCTTGTGGGTAGTGGGCTGGCCGCGACGCAGATCGTCATCGTCCATGGCCGGCAAGTCGTCATGCACCAGCGAATAGGCGTGAATCAACTCCACCGCGCAGGCTGCGCCGTTGGCTTGCTCGGCCTTGCCGCCCAACGCTTCACACGCGGCGTAGGCCAGCAGTGGACGCACGCGTTTGCCGCCATTCATCACGCTGTAGCGCATGGCCTCATACAGTCGCGCCAGCTCAGGGCTCGGCGCGATGAACAGGGTTTCCAGAGCCGCATTGACGCGGGCCTGGCTGGTGGCGGAGTACGCTGCAATCATTCTGGCTGATCCGCGTCGAAGGGTTCCTCGGCCAACTCGCCATCACGCTCGAGCAGCACTTGAACCTTTTGCTCGGCCTGGGCCAGCGCCGCCTGGCAATCGCGGGTCAGACCGATGCCCTGCTCGAAAGCGGCCAGCGACTCCTCCAGCGACAATTCGCCATTCTCCAGACGCTCCACCAGCGTTTGCAGGTCGGCGAGGGATTGTTCGAAATCCAGTGCAGCTTTTTTGCGGGCCATGGCGGCGATTTCCGGTTGACGTTAAACCGGCGCGACACTAGCAGATAGGGGGTTCATGGGCAAACTCACAGCGACGCACTCTCCTACAGTGGCGAGTTATCAGGATAGCGAATCTGATACCGCGTACTACGCCCGCCACCCGGCAGGCGTTGCAGGCATTCCTTTTCCAGAAGTTCGGCCAGATGCCGGGTCGCGGTTGCTTTGGAGACTTTCGCTACGGCTTGATACTGCGCCGCACTGATCCCGCCTTCGAATCCACGTTCCCCCCCGTCCAGCAAACGATTCAGTACTTTGGTCTGCTCGGTCGACAGCTCGGACTCCCGGTGCGCCTGCCAGAAGCGCGCTTTGCCCAGCACGGATTCGATCCGTGCCATGGCTTCTTGCAGGCTGCACAATAGAGCTTGCAGGAACCATTCGAGCCAAACCGTAATGTCCGTGTTGGATTTCTGGCAGGTTTCCAGCACCCGGTAATAGCCAGATCTATCGTCGAGAATACTCGCCGACATGGCATAAAAACGGATCGCCTGAGCCTCGCCTTGAGCCAATGCAAGGTCGGTGATCGTCCTGGTCAGGCGACCGTTGCCGTCGTTAAACGGGTGGAGTGTGACAAACCAGAAGTGTGCGATGCCAGCTCGCAGCAAAGGGTCGAGCCCGGACTGATTTCGGCTGGATTCAAACCAGTCGAGGAAGGCATCGAGTTGGCGCTCAAGGCCCAGGCGAGGCGGTGCTTCGAAGTGCACGGTCGGTCTGTCGAGACGACCGGAAACCACTTGCATTGGACCATTGCCGCGCAAAGCACCTACACGAATGCTTTGCGCGGCCAAGCCGATGTCCTGTTCTGGAAACAGCCACTCATGCCAATCCAGCAATCGTTCAAGTGTCAGCGGCTCGGCAAAACGCTGCGTCGCATCGAGCATTAATTGCGCGAGTCCTTCACTGCGCTTGCTGACGTTGTCGCCATCATTGAGTTCCAACCCCAATCGCCGCGCCAATGAAGAACGAACTGAACCGACATTCAGCTGTTCGCCTTCAATCGCTGACGAGGTGACGATGTTCTGCAGCAATGCATCCAGTTCACTTTGTGCGCTCAGCGAACTGCCCACGGAACTGGCCATGCCCATTAGCCGACCTTGTGCTTGAACGCACTCGCGTAACAAGGGCGCCAAGCGTTCGGCGCTCCAGGTGAAACCCGGCCAATCAGGTTGCTGCCATATCCATTGAGGTGTCATGAACTTGATGCTCTAAGTAGGGGTGAGCCGATTAGATGGGCTATTCGGCTCACATAATGAGCCGAATATGACGCGTATTCGGCTCATCGTCCACCCGTTACCGTGATTCCCACCGCAATTTCGAAGCCATCCGATTGTTAAGAAACAACCAACTGGCTAACCTTTGCGCCATCTACGGCCCAATAGTCACGGGTCTTTCAGACGAAACACAGTATCCACATCTGTAACGCGCCGAGGATCGGGCGCAAGGTTTCGTCATGCATGGCAGGAGGCGTCGCATGCGCTCATTTCTTTTGCTGCTGATCGGGTTGACTATCGCGCCCGTGATTCTGGCTGCGCCGAATGCCGAGTTATCGGAACCGGTGGGTGGCTGGCGTTACAACGGTCTGCTGGACCGTAGCGAAAACCCGCAAGTCGCCTATCCCACGCCACCGATTGACCGAGGCGTGCAGCGCAACCGCACGATGATCGAAGGCCGCCTCAAGGCCCTCGGCACCCAGCGCGGGCCGCACACGTTGGCGGTCAATGGCAATCCGCTGAACCTCTACACCGACGAGCAAGGGCGTTTTGCCCGGCCCTTTGCGTTTGGTGCCGGTTCCAACAGCGTCGAAATCCGCAGTGCCGAAGGCCAGTCCCTCAAGCGTGTTCAATTCTATGAAGCCAACAACCTGCGCACACCGGCGCGGATTCGCGTGGTGTTGGGTTGGGACGATCCGAAGGCCGAACTCGACCTGCACATCGTCACGCCCGATGGCCAGCATGCCTTCTGGGCGCACCCGGCCTTGACCAATGGCGGCGGCCTCGACCCTGATGGCGTCGATGGCCCGGGTCCGGAAATGTTCACCATGACCGCACCGCTGCATGGCACCTATCTGGTTTACGTGAACTATTGGGGCAACTTCGGCAGCGACGGCTATAACTTCGATGAGTCCAGCAACCAGAACGAGGTGATTACCTCGCAGATCAACCTGGTGCTCAACGAAAACACCGTCGATGAAAAACGCGAGACGTTCGTCGTGCCCCTGCGCGCAATCGGCGACCTGCTGCTGATCAAGACTTTCAACTACTAAGCATCCCCGCTCCACGGATGAACATCGGGTTTTGTGAACATGAGTGATAGCACTGTTACCCCGGCCGCTGGCGCACCCGCGGCCAAACCTTCCCTGCATTGGCCGACGCTGCTGATCGGGTTATGCCTGGTCGTCGTTGTGGCCGGTGGGTTGGGGTGGTTCATGCACAAGCCCAAGGCCCCGGCGCCTGCGTTGGCCAGTGACAAGCTGGGCATGAGTCGCCCGGATGGCTTGCTGGAAACCCATTCCCTGAGCCAGTTGCCCAAGGACTTGCTGGCAGTGCCGTTCCTCAAGGAAACCCTGACCGAAGATTTCGTCTTCTATTACGAAAGCCACGCCGATCGCCTGGGCTTGATCGGCAGCTTGCGGCGGATCATCTACGAACATGACCTGAAACTGCAGGACACCTTGATCGAGCAGCTGTTCGATCAACCGGCCGACGTAGCGTTGTGGCGCGGGGCGGATGGGCGGCTCAAGGATTTCCTGCTGGTGATGGATCGCGGCGGGCTGGCCAAGGTGCTGGAGCCGCTGGCCAAAGTGGCGCTGGACGATTCGCAGCTGAGCAAGGTCGCGGAACTGAAGGTCGGTACCGACGACGTGGCGCTCTATCAACTCAACTACAACGCGAGCAAGGCGCTGCTGTTTGCGTCCCATGGCGACAAACTGGTGGTGCTGTCCAACCCGGCGAAACTCTACGATCCGCAAAGCGGTGCAACGGAAGAATCGGGCAGCGTGTCGACCACGGCCATTGCCGCGTTGCTCAATGGCGACAAACTGTTCCCCGAAGCCTTCGGCCTGCCGCCTCGTACGCCACAGGTGAAACAACGCCTGTCGGTCAATGCCAGCGTGCTGGCGATGGGTTACCAGCGCTTCATTCCGAACTTCGCCGGCCTGCGTTTCGACATGGACGACAAGGGCTGGCACAGCTTTCTGGCCATGGATGAACTGGAGAATCAGCCGGACTTCGATTTCAAACCGATCTGGCAAGCCATGCCCATGGGCGCCAGCGCTTGCGTGGCGTTGCCGCTGGCTGCCGAACAACAGAAGCCGCTGCTGGTGAAACTCGGTGCGCAGGAGAAGGTGGCCCAGGCGCTGACCGAACACATGGCCGGCGCGGCGGGCCTGTGCTGGTATGCCGATTCGCGGTTGTACACGCCTTTGCTGGTGGCCAGCCTCAACGATGATGGCAGCGGCAAACTGGATGGGGATTTGGGCAGCCTGTTCGGCTCGATGGTCGGTGCCTTTGAGCCCAATGTCGAAGACGGCGCCTTCCCGGTGGTGGAAAAACAGGAAGGCCAGAGCCATCAGTGGCAACGCCAGGTCAGCTCCAGTTTCGGTCCCTATGCGGCCAAGGACGCTGAAGACCCCGACGCCATCACCGGCAAGGCGTTCATGAACGTCAGTCTGGCGCGTCACGGTTCGACGCTGCTGTTTTCCCTCGACGACAAGCTGGTGGACAAGGCCCTCGGCACCCTCGACAAACGCTTCCCGCCGATGGCCGACGTGGTACCGAAAGACCTGCTGATGCCGGTCTATTTCGGTCCGGATTCCATGGCGCAACTGATGCAGCAGGAAACGCTCGACAGTCTGCCCCAGGACATGGAGCCGGTGTTTTACAACGCCGCGCAAACCTACCTGATCCCGAAACTGCGCAAGCTCGGCGGCTACGGCAAATACGCCCTGACCTTGCCCGAAGGCAGCGAGCCCGACGGCCACTGGCAGTGGCTGCCGCTGGAGTGGAAAGCCCTGTGACGGCATTGATCCGAAGTCTCGGCCTGCTGACACTGTTGCTGAGCGCGGGTGCCCACGCTGTGGAGGCACCGTCGCTCGACCCGCAGCAGTCCCAGGTGTTTCGCGCCTGGTTCGTGCGCATCGCCCAGGAGCAACTCAGCCAGGGCCCGAGCCCGCGTTGGTATCAGCAAGACTGCGCCGGGTTGGTGCGCTTTGCTGCCAATGAGGCGCTGAAAGTCCATGACGACAAATGGCTGCGCAGCAATGGCCTGTCCAATCGTTACCTGCCGCCGGAGCTGCAACTGAGCGACGCCCAGCGCGCTCTTGCCCAGCAATGGCAGCAGGGCGGCGGCAAGGTCGGGCCATACGTCAATGCGATCAAGTTGATCCAGTTCAACAGCCATCTGGTCAGCCGCGATGTGGCTCAAGCGCGCCCTGGCGACCTGATGTTTTTCGATCAGGGCGACGACCAGCACCTGATGATCTGGATGGGCCGTTACATCGCCTATCACACCGGCACCAGCACACCCACCGACAACGGCATGCGTTCGGCAAGCCTGCAGCAACTCCTGACATGGAAGGACACCCGATGGATACCCGACGCAGCCAACCCCAACTTCATCGGCGTCTATCGACTGAATTTTCTCTCCCCGTGACCGGTGCCCGCATGCTGCGTTTTCTGTCTCTGATGTTGGTGTTGTTGCTGCCGTTCTCGGCGGTTGACGCCGAAGATTCGGTCCCGGCCAGCGGCTATGTGCCGGTGGCCGGCGAGAGTTTTTTTCTGCTGGCCGACAGCAGTTTTGCCAGCGATGAACAGGCGATGGTGCGCCTCGAAGCACCGGGACGCGACTATCGCCGGTTTCGCATGGAACCCTACGGCGGTGCCGACATTCGGGTGTACCGCATCGACAAACCGCTGGACTTCCTCAAGCGCCAGAAGAACCTGCATCGAGTGGTCAGCGATGGCCAGTTCAAGGGTGAAGGCCTGTCCAATACCCTCGCTTACCTGTGGGACAACTGGTATCGCAAATCCCGTCGGGTGATGCAGCGGGCGTTTTCCTACGAGTCGCGTAAACAAGTCACCGAGCAAGTGCCGGAACTGAAGATGGGCAACGCGATGGCCGCGCCAACGCCCTACGATGCGCAGCCGCAATTCGCGCTGATACCGGGTTTGCCGGTGGTCAGCCAGTTCCGCTATCCGTTGTGGCAAGCCAAGCCGATCCAGCCACCTGAGGGGGTGAACCTGGCCGGGTCTTCCAGCGAGTTCGTCAGCGTCGCGCCGGGCAATGTGTACATCCCGCTGGGCAATCTCAAACCGGGTCTGTATCTGGTGGAAGCGCTGATCGGCAAGTACCGCGCGACCACCATGGTGTTCGTATCCAACACCGTGGCGGTGAGCAAGATCGCCGGTGACGAATTGCTGGTGTGGGCCGCGCGCAAACACGAAGGCAGCTCGGTGCCGAAGGTCAATGTGCTGTGGACCGATGGCCTCGGCGTGATGAGCAGCGGTGCCACCGATACCGACGGCCTGCTGCGCCTGAAACACGTCAGCCCCGAGCGTTCGTTCGTGATCGGCGAAGACGAGGAGGGCGGGGTGTTTGTCTCCGAGAATTTCTACTACGACAGCGAAATCTACGACACCAAACTCTATGCCTTCACCGACCGGCCGCTGTATCGGCCGGGGGACTGGGTGTCGCTGAAAATCGTCGGGCGGGAGTTCAAGAACGCACGGGACTCGGTGCAGCCAAGCGCGGCCGACGTCAATGTGACCGTGCTGGATGCGACGGGAACGGCACTGCAAAGTCTGGCGTTGAAACTCGATTCCAAGGCTGGCACCCAGGGCCGGTTCCAACTGCCGGATAACGCCGTGGCCGGTGGCTACGAGTTGCGTTTCAACTACAAGGATCAGGCCTACAGCAGCGCCTTCCGCGTCGCTGAATACATCAAGCCGCACTTCGAAATTTCGCTCAATCTGGCCAAGCAGGATTACCGCACCGGCGAGCCGGTCAAGGGCAACCTGGTGCTGCTGTACCCGGACGGAAAGCCGGTGGCCAATGCGAAACTGAACCTGAGCCTGCGCGCCCAACAGCTGTCGATGGTCGACAACGAACTGCAATACCTCGGGCAATTCCCGGTGGAGCTGACCAGCACCGAATTGACCACCGACGCCAAGGGCAATGCGTCCCTCGATTTGCCGGCCGCCGACAAACCGAGTCGCTACATGCTCACGGTGTTTGCCAGCGACGGCGCGGCGTATCGGGTCAAGACCACCAAGGAAATCCTCATTGACCGTGGCGCGGCGAATTTCCGCTTGAGCGCACCCCGACGCTTCAGCTCGGTGGGTGACAAGGTTGTGTTCAGCTACACCCGCGAAGGCGAGCCGGCCGATGCCGTTACGCCGGGTAGCTTTGGCTGGGTGCGTTTGGAGGACCAGAGCACCGGCGAAGGCAAACTCGCAGCAACGGACAAGGGTTTCACCCTGGCCTTTGACCGGCCGGGCACCTACAACCTGACACTCAAGGATGATCATGGCCGGGTGGTCGGTGCCACCGGCCATTCGGTTTCCGGCGAGGGTGTCAAAGCCGTACCCGGCACCGTGGAAATCGTCCTCGACAAGCCCGAGTACATTACCGGCGATGAAGCGCTGGCGTTGATCACACTCCCTGAACCGGTCAGCGATGCCCTGCTGTCCCTGGAGCGCGACAAGGTCGAGGCGACCGCGCTGCTATCCAGGGGCGGTGACTGGCTGAAACTGGAAAAACTCAGCGATACCCAATACCGCGCGCGCATCCCGGTGAAGGACGGTTTCGCGCCGAACCTGACCTTCTCGGTGCTGTACACCAAGGGCGGCCAATACAGCTTCCAGAACGCCGGCATCAAGGTGGTGACACCACAGATCGACGTGGCCATCACCACGGATAAGGAAACCTATCAGCCGGGTGAAACCGTCTCGGTGGACCTGACCACCCTGTTCGCCGGCAAAGCGATTCCCGCACACCTGACGGTCAGCGTGGTTGATGAAATGGTCTACGCCCTGCAACCGGAAGTCGCGCCGAGCATCAACCAGTTCTTCTATCACCCACGGCGCAATAACGTGCGCACCAGCGCCAGTTTGTCGTTCATCAGTTATGACGTCGCCTTGCCGGGCAGCCCCGGTGCGCCGGGCAAGGCCAATCGCAGTGAGCGCGGCGTGAAGGTGCTGGAGCGACCGCGTCGCGAGGACGTCGACACGGCGGCGTGGCAACCTGAGTTGCTGACCGATGCCAACGGCAAAACCCGTTTCACCTTCAAGATGCCCGACTCCCTGACCCGTTGGCGCATCACCGCCAGGGCCATCGCCGATGGCGGGCAGGTCGGGCAGAAGAAGCAATTTGTGCGCTCGGAAAAACCTTTGTACCTGAAGTGGAGCGGGCCGACCCGATTCCGCGCCGGCGACAAACCGGACCTCGGTGTATTCGCCTTCAGCCAGGCCGAGAAACCGCTCAAGGCCGAACTGGTGACCCGTTACGCTGGCAACGACCAGCGCGTGCCTGTGACCTTGAACAGCGGCATCAACTACATCCCGTTGCCAGCATTTGAACTGGCCAATGGCGAGTGGAGCGCCGAGCTGGTGCAGGACGGCAAAACCGCAGATGCCCTGGCGGTGCGCCTGAGCGCGAGTGGCGAAGGCTGGCAGGTGACTCAAACCCAGAGCCTTGATGTGGGTGAGGGTGATACGCCACTGACGCTGCCGACAGACGCCAGTGATATCCGCCTGCGCCTGGATGACAGCCCGCAAGCATTGTTCCGTTCCGCCCTCGACGACCTGCTGAGCTACCCCTACGGTGGCGTTGAGCAAACGGCCAGTCGCCTGTTGCCGTTGAGCATCGCCTACCCGACGCTGGCGGCGAATCCGCAGATCCGCGATCGCCTGCGCCTGATCATGCAAAACAGTCGTTTGCGCCTGGTGCAAATGGCCGGCCCTTCGGCGAGCTTCACCTGGTGGGGCATGGACGGCGAGCCGGATGCCTTCCTCACCGCCTACGCCTATTACGCCGACTGGCACGCCAGCCAGGTGCTGGATCTGAGCCTGCCGCCGGAGCATTGGCAGCGGGTGCTTGAGGTCTACGCCAAGCAGGCGAAGAACACGCCGCTGTTGCAGCGGGCGCTGATCCTGTCGTTCGCCCGGCAGATGCAGTTGCCGGTCAACACCTTGCTCAGTGGCCTGATGGATGACCTGGCAAAAGCGGGCGAGGGCACTGCCGCGAACCTGATGAACAGCGGCGAAGACAGCCTCGTCATGAGCGATCCGGATTCAGCCCTGGGGCTGGCGGCCGCACGGGTGCTGACGGCATCGCTGGCCAGGCAAGCGAAGGTCGCTTTGCCGGACGCGTTCAATCGGCAACTGGCCGACGCGCAGCAGCGTCTGGCGGTCAGTTCCCAGCCCTTTGCCGAAGCGCTGAACCTGTCACTGCAACCCTTTGGTCAGGCTCACGCTCAAGCGTTGTTGCAACGTCTATTGCCACAGCAATCGACCCTGGAACGTGCATTGGCACTTACCTGGCTGCAACGCAGCATCGAGCAGGCATCGCCCACCATTGCATTGGCGCCGGGTGAAGGCTGGAAGAAGCAGTACGGAGTTTCTGGTGAGATGTATTGGACGTGGCAGGGGGCTGCGCCCGTGCCGGCGGTATTGACGCTGACCGGTGCGCAAGAGCGTCCGTTGCGCGCTGCATTGAGCTACCGCAGCCAACAGCCGGTGGTCGATCCGATGGCCGTGACCATCACCCGTCGCCTGTCGCGACTGGTGCCGGGGGATGAGGCTTTCACCTTCAAACTTGAAGCGGTCGGCAACGCGCCGCTGTCCAGCGACAACCTCTATCTCGACGAAGTGATCGTCACCAGTAAAGCCGCCAGACCGTTGCGTTACGGCATGCTGGAAGTGCCGCTGCCGCCGGGTGCCGATGTCGAACGCACGACCTGGGGCATCAAACTCATGGGCAAGGCCGGCACTGAGCCGACGTCACTGGAAAAGGCGCGATTCGAACCGGGACAAATGGCCTACGCCATTCCGGTCGATGCCTTGAGTGGCGAATTGCGCCTGCGGCACTTGGTGCGTTTCTCGCAGAAGGGGCAGTTCAACTTGCCACCGGTGCGGTTCACCCAGGTTTATGCGCCGCAGCATCAGGCGCTTGAGCAAAAAGCAGCTCTTGGCCAGCTCACGGTTCACTGACGTGCACAGGCTGCTGATAGGTTGCTTGCTGTGTTTGATCCCTGCGCTGGCGACGGCGCAGGACGAACCGCTGCGCCTGGCCTTCAAGGGCGATTTGTTGTCGCTGAACCGAACTCAGGTGATCGCCCGCGAACCGTTGCCGCAGACCTTGCAGACACCGCTGGGCAGTGTGTGGAAGTTGTTCGTCTACGCCTGGCTAGTGGACACCGGCGCGCGTGAGCCGGCTTATGAATGCCGCGGCCAGTCGAAAGAAGAGGTGTATTGCTGCACGACGGGCCACAGGATCGAGCGAGATCAGGCGTTGGTGAAGTCATGCGGTCTGTATTTCGAACCCGCTCGGTTGGGCATCGGCGATGCCGACTGGCGAGCCTATTGGCAGGCGCGGCAGGCGCCGCAATGGTTGCTGGATTTGCCTTCGTTGCAACCGGCTACCCGGGTTTCGGTGGCGGAACTGTTGAAGGTGTTGGCCGTGCTGCCGGCGCAGGATCAAGCGCGGCGTGTGTTGCTCGATGTGGTACTCAATGCCGCCGATGGCCATGTCGTCGGCGAACTCGGCAGCCGTTTGCGGGTGAAGACCTGGAGCTGGTTGGCGGATCAGGATGCTACATCGCGTCAGGGCGGGTTTGCCGGTTGGACGGCGGATGGCACACCGGTCTGGGCTGGAGGACGGGGCACCAGTCAGCGGGTTCTGCGTGATTACGCGCAAGCATTGTCTACGGTAATTCCCGTTTCGTGGCCTGCTGATGCAGGCAAATGCGTAGAGGTCGACCTGTTCTCCCGCTATCCACTTCGGCGGGTGCTGTCAGGAGGCGCCGCGGTGACTTCCGGAGCGTTGCAGGGTGACTACCGCGTCGAATTCGCCAACGGCAATGCGCTGGATATTCACAGCGACGGCGAGCTGTTTCTGCTGGAAGACAAGCTCATCGCCCGGCTGGATCGCGAAGAATACGTCGCCCGTGTTCTCCAGCGCGAAGCCAGTGCCGAACCGGTCGAAGCCGCCAAAGCCCTGACCGTGGCCATCCGCACCTACCTGCTGCAAAACGCTACGCGCAGCGGTGACTGCCTGAGCATCGACGACAGCAGTAGCCGTCAGCGGGTCGCACCGCGTCCGGCGGCGTCCGAGTCTCGCGACATCGCCGCCTGGACCAGCGACCTGGTGCTGGCCGGTAGCGCCGTCACCTACCATTCCGACCAGCCCGGTCCGGACAAACTGTCCTGGCAGCAAGCCGTCGAGCAGGCTCGTGCCGGCCAGCGCTACGACGCCATCCTGCTGCACGCCTACCCTCGCGCCAGTCTCAGTCGCTGGGACAACCCGGTCGCGTCCTGCGAAGCGTTGCCCGCCGCACAAACATGGCTGCAGAAACAACGGCGCGGCTGGCGCCCAAGGCTTGAAAGCGAAACCGGCTACAGCGAAGTCAACACCTTCGCCGTATGCCGTCTGGCCTTCGGCCGCCCCTATGTCGACCGCGAACGCCAGCGCATCTACGTGCGTGGCGCGCAGACACTACAAGACCGTCTCGACCTGACCCACGAATACCTGCACCTGGCTTTTGAAGCACACCCCAACGGCCAGGATGAAACCTACATCGAAGGGCTTGCCCGCCACCTCTTGCTGGAATAGACCATGACACGCCGTTATCCACAGGTCTTGCTGTTGCTCTGTTCGCTGGTGGCCTTGCCATCAGTGATGGCGGCTGACAGCGTCAAACTCGACACCCCCGCCGGCGGTTGGCGCACCGGCGCGCCTGAGGGCGAAGGGGAAAACTTCCGGCAGACCGTCAACTACCCGGCCTCGTCGGTGAATACCTCGACAGGGCAGGCCAACACCGCTCGCATCAGCGGGCAAATCAAAGCCACAGCCAAATCCAAATCCCCAGATCCTGGCCGGCTGATCGTCAACGGGGTGAGCATGCCGCTGAAAATCGACCCGGCCGGCCGCTTCGATCGCCCGTTCTCGTTCCCCAACGGCAGCAACAGCGTCGAGGTTCGCAGCCCTGATGGCCAACAACGTCACCGCACGCAGTTTCTCAACAGCAGCGGCGGTGCGACCCCGGCCAAATTGCGCGTTTTGCTGTCCTGGGACAGCGACAACACCGATCTCGACTTGCACCTGATCACCCCCGACGGCGCGCACATCTGGTACGGCGACCGCGTCGCCTCCAACGGCGCTGCGCTCGACGTCGATGTCACCACCGGCTACGGCCCGGAAATCTTCGCCATGCCCGCACCGATCAAGGGGCAATATCTGGTCTACGTGAACTACTTTGGCGGCGGCTACAGCAGTGATGAAGAGGGGCAGGAAGACGTGGTGCAAGCGTTGACCACCGCGCAAGTGACGGTGATTACCGAAGAAGGCACGCCGAGCGAGAAGATGGAAACTTTCCTGGTGCCGATGCGTGCGGTGGGGGAGTTGACGTTGGTGAAGTCGTTCAGCTATCCGTGAGGTTGAGGTGCAACTTGCGCAGGCTTTGCACACGGCGAGGTGGAGGCTTATTAGTGTTGTTTCATGCAGAAATACATTGTGTTTGTTCCTGCGTCAGTATCAGGAGTAATTGAGAGGGCCCTCCAACCGACATGGAAATGCCCTGACGTGAATGATCTTCCTGGCAATACCTCGCTCGATTCTGCTTTCAGCGAAATTACCCAACTGATTGTGACCGCGCGACAACGCGCCATGCAGGCGGTCAACACTGAGCTGATTGAGCTGCACTGGCAGGTTGGGGCCTACATCAGTCGCAAAACTGAAGCGGCGGAGTGGGGTGATGGGGTGGTGGCACAACTGGCTCAGCACCTGGCCTATACGCAGCCTGGATTACGGGGGTTCACCCGTGCGAATCTTTTTCGCATGCGCAAGTTTTACGAGGCTTATAGGCATGACGCAAAAGTCGCAGCACTGCTGCGACTTTTGCCCTGGACCCAGAATCTGATCATCCTCAACCAGAGCAAACGCCCGGAGGAAGGAGAGTTTTACCTGCGCATGGCAATCCAGGAGAAGTGGTCGAGCCGCGAACTGGAGCGGCAGTTCAAGGCGGCTCTGTTTGAGCGTTCAGTGGTCAGCCCGGCAAAAGTCTCAGCACCGCTGCGACAAATTCATCCCCAGGCCCTGGACGTGTTCAAGGATGCCTACGTGATTGAGTTTCTGGCTCTGGAGCGTGGTCATGCAGAAACAGATTTGCATGGAGGCCTATTGCATAAGCTCAGGGACTTTCTGATTGAACTGGGCAGGGACTTCTGCTTTGTGGGTTCGCAATATCCGTTGCAGGTAGGTGGGCGTGACTTTGCGCTGGATCTGTTGTTTTTTCACCGTGGGCTGAACTGCCTGGTGGCGATCGAACTCAAGGTCGGGCGCTTTGAGCCGGAATACCTGGGGAAGATGGATTTTTATCTTGAAGCGTTGGACCGCAATGTCCGCAAGCCACACGAAAACCCGGCGCTCGGCGTATTGTTGTGCGCAAGCAAAGAGGACAAAATCGTCGAGTACGCCCTGAACCGCTCACTGTCGCCCGCATTGATCGCTGAGTACCACACGCAATTGCCGGACAAGAAACTGTTGCAAGCCAAGCTGCAGGAGTTTTATGCGCTGAATACCGAAGGGGTTGGGTGATCTTTGTCGTGAATCACTTTCTTTCAGGCATTAAAAAGCCGGCTTGTGGTTAGCTTTTTATCGATCTATGTTTTTGAAAAACAATGAGTTAGGTGTTTTTAAAAACGCTTTGATCCCCCATTTGATCCCCCACATTTTTGTGGTTTTTACACGGCATATGACCGGCTTTTTTTGTGGTTCAGTCAACGGTTTTTCACGTGAGGCTGAGCGCAAATTATGACACCCAACCTGCGGGTTCGTCAGTCGTTGCTATGCGTGGCAAGCTGGCTCGCAAAATAGTGCGCGGCCTCCTGATCCGTACAAGTCAGACGAAACACTAGCGACCCGTTATCATGCTGGCTGTCTTCACCCGGACATCTGTGGTCGGGTTTTCATTTTTTACCGCGCAATTCATCTGCGTCGAATGTAGGAATACTCCATGTCGGATCAAAAGGGTGTCGAGCACGCTGCCAGCAGCTTGGCCGAACAGGTGCTTAACGAGGCTCGCGCCCGTTATGCGCCGAGCGAAACCCCAGCTACCGCAGAAGCTGAGCCGCTTAAGAAAAAGCCAGGGCGCACGGCCACTGCTACCCCAACCAGTAGCACCCTGCAGGACCTGCAAAAAACGCTATGGGCCACCGCGGATAAGATGCGCGCCAATATGGACGCCGCCGAGTATAAGCACATCGTTCTCGGTCTGATCTTCCTCAAGTACATCTCAGATAGCTTCGCCGGCCGTCGCGCCGAGCTGAAACGTCGTTTTGCCGATGACAACGACGACTACTATCTGGGCAGTGAGGACGCCGAACTGCTGGCCAGCGAGTTGGAAGAGCGCGACTACTACAAAGAAGTGAATGTGTTCTGGGTACCGGAAGTGGCCCGCTGGGAGTCGCTACGCGCCGCTGCCAAGCAAGTGGACATCGGCAAGCGCATCGACGAGGCTCTGGCTGCGATCGAGGCGGAAAACTCCAGTCTGAAAAACATTCTCGACAAGCGCTACGCCCGCGCCCAGCTACCCGACGGCAAGCTCGGTGAGCTGGTCGACTTGATCTCGACCATCGGCTTCGGTGGCGACGCCAACCAAGCCCGCGACCTGCTCGGCCAGGTCTATGAGTACTTCCTCGGCCAATTCGCCAGTGCCGAAGGCAAGAAAGGCGGGCAGTTCTACACCCCGGCCAGCATCGTCAAAACCCTGGTGGCGGTACTCAACCCACACCACGGTAAGGTCTACGACCCTTGCTGCGGCTCGGGTGGCATGTTCGTGCAGTCGGAAAAATTCATCGAAGCCCACGGCGGTAAACTCGGCGACGTCTCCATCTATGGCCAAGAGTCCAACCCGACCACCTGGCGCCTGGCGGCGATGAACCTGGCCATCCGCGGCATCGATTTCAACCTCGGCCGTGAGCCGGCCGACACCTTTATCCGCAACCAACACTCGGATCTGCGAGCTGACTTCGTCCTGGCCAACCCTCCGTTCAATATCAGCGACTGGTGGCACGGTAGCCTCGAAGGCGACCCGCGCTGGGTCTACGGCACCCCGCCGCAAGGCAATGCCAACTACGCCTGGCTGCAACATATGTTGTTTCATCTCAAGTCCAGCGGCCGCGCCGGTATCGTTCTGGCCAACGGCTCGATGAGCTCCAGCCAGAACAGTGAAGGCGATATCCGCAAGGCGATGGTTGAGGCCGATGTGGTGGAAGTGATGGTCGCGTTACCTGGCCAACTGTTCTTCAACACCCAGATCCCCGCCTGCCTGTGGTTTTTGGCCAAGCAGAAGGTCACTCGCCCCGGCGAAGTGTTGTTTATCGATGCGCGCAAGCTTGGTAGTAACGTCAGCCGGGTGCAGATCGAACTGCTCGACAGCGACATCGAACGCATTGCGCAGACCGTCGCCAATTGGCGCGGGGTGCCGCTGGATGTGGGTGGAGAGATTGCTGAATATGCCGATATCCCTGGCTTCTGCCGCAGTGTCAGACTTGCCGAAATCGCCGAGCATGGCCACGTCCTAACACCGGGTCGCTATGTCGGTGCCGAAGCGGTGGAGGATGATGACGAAGCCTTTGCCGAGAAGATGCAAAACCTTACCTCCTTGTTGGGCGAGCAGATTGCCAAAGGTACGGAGCTAGACCAGTTGATTCGCCAGAAGTTGGGAGGGATGGGGTATGAGCTTTGACCTTCCTTCTCTTCCACAGGGCTGGAGCTACGTTCCTCTTGAACAATTGGCTCAAAAAAACTCCGTAACCTACGGTGTCGTACAACCTGGTACGCACGTTGAGCATGGTGTTCCTATCGTTCGAGTGAACAATTTCAAAGAGGGCCGTGTCGAGCTATCAGAGCTCATGCGAATTGATCCCGAGATTGAAAAAAAATACGGTCGAACTCGATTGCAAGGTGGAGAGGTTCTGCTCACTGTTGTTGGTAGCGTTGGCCAAGTAGCTGTAGTTTCGGAGGCACTCAAAGGCTTCAACGTAGCTAGAGCTGTGGCAGTAATCCACCCACAACAACAGGTCGACCCTAATTGGCTTGCCCTTTGTCTTAGATCACCGTTGTCCCAGCATTTGCTTGGTAGCCGAGCGAATACAACCGTTCAGACAACCATCAATCTGAAAGACCTACGGGCGCTTCCGGTTCCCGTGGCTCCTGAGTATGAGCGTGGAAAGATAATTGAACTGATTGGCTCCCTCGACGACCGTATCACGCTACTCCGCGAAACCAACGTTACCCTGGAAGCCATCGCCCAAGCGCTATTCAAATCCTGGTTCGTCGATTTCAACCCAGTGCGTGCTAAAGCTGAAGGCCTTGAGCCGGAAGGCATGGATGCCGCTATCGCGGTACTGTTTCCCGACAGTTTTGAAGGGTCCGAGCTGGGGTTGGCGCCAAAGGGATGGGCGACACGACCTATCTACGAAATGGCCTCTTACATCAACGGAGCAGCTTACAAAGCATTTGAGCCCAATGCGGAGCGTCGCGGTCTTCCGATCATCAAGATTGCGGAGCTCAAAGCTGGTGTTACCTCTCAAACGGCTTTTTCAGACATTGTCATGCCGGATAAGTACCTAATTAGGACAGGGGACATACTTTTCTCGTGGTCAGGTAATCCAGATACATCCATCGACACGTTCGTCTGGGGGCATGATCCAGCATTGCTTAATCAGCACATTTTTCGTGTTTTGCCACATGCTTCCAATGAGCGCTCATTTGTTCTTCAAACGCTCAGGAACCTAAGGCCAATATTTGCTGAGCTCGCGCGGAACAAACAAACAACAGGACTTGGTCATGTAACCGTGGCCGACTTGAAACGACTCCATGTTATTAATCCACCGGGGTCGGTGATTGAGCAGTTCAATAATTTTGCCGAAACGATTCATCAGATGATTTTTGGTAATGAACAACAAGCCCAAACCCTCACCCAACTCCGCGACACCCTGCTGCCGCGCCTGATCTCCGGCCAGCTGCGTCTGCCGGAGGCCGAGGTGACGGTCGAGGAGTTTTGCGCATGAGCAAGGAAACGATTCCCGCATTACCGGAGGGGTATGCCGACTGGCTGGTTCAGCTTAAGGTCGATATTACTCAGGCCCGGCAGCGGGCTGCGTTGGCAGTCAATGCCGAATTGGTGCAGTTGTATCACCGTATCGGGGCTGAAATCAGGCAACGTCAGCAAGCTCAAGGTTGGGGAGCGAAAGTGATTGATCGCCTAGCACGCGACCTTTCCGAAGCCTTTCCCGATATCCGGGGTTTTTCCGGCCGAAACCTCAAGTACATGGCTTTTTTTGCACAACATTGCCCCGGTGGTCTATTTGGGCAGCAGCCTGCTGCCCAATTGCCCTGGTTCCACGTGGTGACCTTGCTGACCAAACTGGACAGTCCTGCCGAACGCGAGTGGTATGCGCAACACACTGTCCTGCATGGCTGGTCACGCAGTACGCTGGAGCAGAACATCAAGTACCGCTTGCAACAGCGCCAAGGCTCAGCTGTGACCAACTTTGTCGCCCGCCTGCCGGCGGCTGAATCGGCCTTGGCCCAAGAAACCCTGAAGGATCCCTACCTGTTCGATTTTCTAGGTCTGGGCGACGATGCCCACGAGCGCGACATCGAAGATGGGCTGATCCGTCATATCACCCGTTTCCTGCTGGAGTTAGGTGCAGGTTTTGCCTTTGTCGGTCGGCAGTATCGTCTTGAAGTCGGTGGTGATGAGTTCTTCATCGACCTGCTGTTCTATCACACTCGCCTCAAGTGCTATGTGGTCGTGGAGCTCAAGGCTACAGCCTTCAAACCTGAACACGCTGGTCAGTTGAATTTTTACCTGGCGGCGGTGGATGCACAGATCAAGGCTGATGACGACAAGCCCACTATCGGTCTGCTGTTGTGTAAACAGCAAAATCGCCTGGTGGCCGAGTACGCGTTGTCGGGTATTGACAAGCCTATTGGCGTCGCCGAATACCAACTATTGCGTGATTTGCCCGAAAGTCTGGGAAGAAATCTGCCGAGCATTGCCGAGATCGAGGCGGAGCTGGCCGATGAACTGAATACAGGAAGTGAAGTGGAATGACCGAAGACCAACTGGAACAGGAAACTCTCGGCTGGCTGGCAGAGGTGGGCTACACCCACCTATATGGGCCGAATATCGCTCATGATGGCGAATGCCCTGAGCGCGACCACTACCGTCAGGTGGTCCTGGTCGGGCGCCTGCGCAGTGCCATGGCCAAGCTCAATCCCAAGGCACCGCTGGCCGCGCGCGAAGATGCGCTCAAGCAGGTGCTCGAGCTGGGCCTGCCGATACAGCTATCGGCTAACCGCCTGTTCCATCGCCTGTTGGTCAGTGGCGTACCCGTGCAGTACCAAAAAGAGGGTGAAACCCGCGGCGACTTCGTCCGTCTGATCGACTGGGCCGAAGTGAAGGCTAACGACTGGCTGGCGATCAATCAGTTCAGCATCCAAGGGCCGAAACACACCCGGCGTCCGGACATCATCCTGTTCGTCAACGGCCTGCCGTTGGTGTTGCTGGAGCTGAAAAATCCGGCAGATGTGAAGGCCGACTTAGGCAAAGCCTTCGACCAGATTCAGACCTACAAGGAACAGATTCCGGATCTGTTCCAGTACAACGAAATTCTGGTGATTTCCGATGGCAGCGAAGCCCGCATGGGCTCATTGTCGGCCGATGCCGAACGCTTCATGAACTGGCGCACCATCGACGGCGAGGATCTCGACCCGCTGGGTCAATTCAACGAACTGGAGACCCTGGTACACGGTGCTTTGGCGCCGGAAATGCTGCTCGATTACCTCCGCTACTTCGTGTTGTTCGAGGATGACGGCCGGCTGGTAAAGAAAATTGCCGGCTATCACCAATTTCACGCCGTACGCGCCGCGATTCAGCAGGTGGTCACCGCCTCGCGTCCCGGTGGCACCCATAAGGGCGGAGTGGTCTGGCACACCCAGGGCTCGGGCAAAAGCATCACCATGACCTGTTTCGCCGCTCGGGTAATGCAGGAAGCGGCGATGGAGAACCCAACCATCGTGGTGATCACTGATCGCAACGACCTGGACGGCCAATTGTTCGGGGTGTTCTCGCTGTCCCAGGATCTACTGCGCGAACAGCCAGTCCAAGTGGACTCACGTGGCGATTTGCGCACCAAGCTGGCCAACCGGCCCAGTGGCGGTATTGTGTTCGCCACTATCCAGAAGTTCATGCCCGGGGTTGATGAAGACAGCTTCCCGGTACTGTCTCTACGCGCAAACATCGTTGTCATCGCCGACGAAGCCCATCGCACTCAATATGGCTTCAATGCCGAGTTGAAAGTGCCAACCGGCCTTCAAGTGGCCGAAAGCCAGGCCCGTTACCAGGTAGGTTATGCCCAACACCTGCGCAATGCGCTGCCGAACGCCACTTTTGTGGCTTTTACGGGCACCCCGGTGTCCAGCGAGGATCGCGACACCCGCTCGGTCTTCGGTGAATACATTCACGTCTATGACATGCAACAGGCCACCGAAGATGGCGCGACCGTCGCTATCTACTACGAGTCGCGCCTGGCCAAGCTGTCGTTGAAAGATAGTGAGCTACCCACGATCGACGATCAGGTCGATGAACTGGCCGAGGATGAAGAGGACGACCAACAGTCGCGCCTGAAAAGCCGTTGGGCTGCACTGGAGAAAGTAGTCGGGGCCGAGCCGCGGATTCAAAGCGTGGCGGCCGACCTAATCACGCACTTCGAGGAGCGTAATCAAGGGCTGGTGAGTATGGGGCAGATGCCCGGCAAGGCCATGGTAGTGGCCATGAGCCGAGAGATCTGTGTGCACCTGTACAACGAGATCGTCGCTCGGCGTCCGGAGTGGCACGACGAAGACCCGGAGAAAGGCGCGATCAAGATCGTCATGACCGGTAGTGCCTCGGACAAGGCCTTGCTGCGGCCGCACATCTATTCTGGGCAGGTCAAAAAACGCCTGGAAAAGCGCTTCAAGGATCCGTTCGATCCGCTCAAGCTGGTGATCGTCCGCGATATGTGGCTGACCGGCTTTGATGCGCCTTGCGTCCACACCCTGTACGTGGACAAGCCAATGAAGGGCCATAACCTGATGCAGGCCATTGCTCGGGTTAACCGTGTCTTTAAGGACAAGCAAGGCGGCCTGGTGGTGGACTACATCGGTATCGCCAATGAGCTGAAAGCAGCGCTCAAGGAGTACACCGGCAGCAAGGGCAAAGGGCGGCCGACCGTGGATGCCCATGAAGCCTATTCGGTGCTGGAGGAGAAGCTCGACGTCCTGCGCAGCCTGCTACATGGCTTTGATTACACCGATTTCCTCACCGGCGGACACAAGCTCCTGGCCGGGGCAGCCAACCATGTGTTGGGTCTGGAAGATGGCAAAAAGCGCTTTGCGGACACCGCGCTGGCCATGAGCAAGGCCTTCACCCTGTGCTGCACCTTGGATGAAGCTAAGGCCGTACGTGAGGAAGTGGCGTTCTTCCAAGCGATCAAGGTGATCTTGATTAAGCGTGAAGTCAGTCAGCAGAAAAAGACCGACGAAGAGCGCGAATTGGCTATTCGCCAGATCATCGGCAATGCCGTGGTCTCGGGCGACGTGGTGGACATCTTCGAGGCGGTGGGCTTGGACAAGCCCAATATTGGCCTGCTCGACGACGCGTTTCTCGCCGAGGTTCGCAATCTTCCAGAGAAAAACCTGGCGGTAGAACTGTTGGAGCGTTTGCTCGAAGGCGAAATCAAGAGCCGTTACAGCTCCAATCTGGCCCAAGAGAAGAAGTTCTCCGAGCTACTGGCCAATGTGATCAAACGCTACCAAAACCGCTCTATCGAAACCGCCCAGGTCATCGAAGAGCTGATCGAAATGGCCAAGAAGTTCGCTGCGGCCAGCAAGCGCGGTGACGTGCTCGGGCTCAACGATGATGAGTTAGCGTTTTACGATGCTTTGGCGACTAACGAAGCTTCCGTGCGGGAGTTGGGTGATGAAATCCTGGCGAAAATTGCCCATGAATTGACCGCCAGTTTGCGGGCAAATGTCAGTGTCGATTGGAGCAGCCGTGAAAGCGTGAGGGCTAAGCTACGGATCCTGGTGCGACGGATTCTGCGTAAGTACAAGTATCCGCCGGATAAAGCAGAGGATGCAGCGCAGATGATTCTTGACCAGGCATCGAAGCTTTGTGAGGGGTGGCTCTAACAGGAGCTAAAAACGAAGAGGTTAATATGTACCAAGTAGGAATGATGTGTCCGCTCCCATTCGTGAGGTAAGGTGGACTGGCTTGAAAATTAAAGGTCTGCTTGCCGTGCCAGATCCGAATCGCAAGACGAACGGTGGCACGTTCAGATGTCGAATCAGGAATTTTTTTGCGAGCTAGGCTTGCGGGACTCTCCTGCCCATGCCCTTACGAAGTACACCGAGCGAACACTCATTGTCTTCTTCGATGGAGTCTATGAGATGGTAACTATCTAAGAACACGGGGTTGTGAGGGTTTTCCAACGACAAACCGACAGCTTGAACGCGGGTAACACACCCCTTAGGCATGAGGCTTTTGCTTCGAGCCTAGAAAATCATGTGCAGTACTGCTAATACTGTTGACCGGGATCCTAGCCAAAGGTATATTGCTCCACATCGAGAGTAGTACCGCCGGTACTGCAGTGATGTCTTAAGGGGCAACAATGAAAAATGCGAAGCTCTTTGGTGTGATTATACCTTGGTTGTGTCTGCTTCAGAACTTCAGCGTCTACTACGAGCACACGGTACCGGGTACCGGGGCAGGCTCCACGACGTACATTGGGGTAAACTCTCACTTAGAACAACCAATGAAAGCGGGTAGACATCATTGAATATTAAAAAGCTATCCGAAATGATGGAGGTCCGCGCAGGTCATACCTTTAGAGGTAAGGCAGAGGACGGCAGTCGCAACGACGGGTATAAAGTAGTCCAGATAAAAGATATTCGCGAAGGTGGCGTTGACTTTTCTGTTCTTCCCTTTGCCGCGGTAGAGCCAGGTAAAGCAAAAAATATATTGCGCTCTGATGATATTCTCATCCCCCTTCGTGGGAATCGAATAGAAGCCGTTCTTCTTGAGCTACCTAGTGATCTATCTGTTATCACTACAAATCAAGTAGCTATTCTGAGTGCGCCAAGGACAGGTGTTAAATCGGCCTATATATGTTGGTATCTTAACTCTAGCGAGGGGCATTCGCAAATATCGCGCCTTAAAGTAGGTAGCGTTATATCAAATATAGGGTTAAAAGACCTGTCAGATCTCTTGGTGCCATTGCCAAACCTCGACACCCAGACAAAAATAGCTAAAGCTTACAAGAACTGGATATGCCAAAAACAAATCCTAGAGTCACTAACAAGAAACGGCGAAGAAATCCTAGGCGCCTTCTGTACTCAACTTTTGAGAGAAGACTCATGAGTAAAATTGATCACTCATTCATAAGCACGATCATATCGGAGCTTCGCTCAAATACCAATCTTGACGTTCAAGAATACAAAGATTTTTTTGTTAGCGTTTTTTTTGTTTTTTTCATGTCGTCTCATCGACGTGATCTCATAAAAGATATCGATTCAAACTTTTTAGAGTCACTGTCTACGACGCATGGCGACAATTTTTTTTCTAAGCTTCTATTAACTGCTGAACAGGTTGATATTTTTTATAAAAGTGAGCTGGGTCTCAGAGAAACCATAGAGCACCTGATAACGCGTGGGGGAAAGGTAAATGCTATCGATTTCAGACAAGCTTGTATCAAGCTCTACGACGTAGTTTCAAGAAGTGAATTCCCTGCTGTCGCTGGCGATTGCTTTGAAAAAATTATTCAGGACTTTTCAGAGACACAAGGAAAGAGGGCTGGGGAGGCCTATACTCCCCGTGAGTTAGTGGAAATGATGGTGGAAATCGTCGAGCCAAGGGGAGGGGAAAGTGTATACGACCCCACCTGTGGATCCGGTGGTTTCTTAATTTCTGCCAATATCAAAGCGCTAAACTCTAAAGTCCATACTCCAGTTAAAATCCACGGTAGAGAGATAAATTTATCAGCTGCGCGGATTGCGAAAATAAATTGCATTGTGCATGGAATTGCTGATGGCGATATTCGTATATCAGACTCCCTCCAAAGTTTAGAAGTTTCTGCATACGACATAGTGCTTGCTAATCCGCCTTTTTCGCTTGTTACAGATAGCTACCAGAGAAGTACTGCCTGCTCATATTTAGATTTCGGTGTGCCCCCTCCAAGCAATGCTGACTTCGCTTTTTTGCAAATGATTATAAAGTCTCTTAAGCCGGGTGGGCGCGCTGCCGTGCTGATTCCCAATGGTGTTCTTTTTCGAAGTGGTGTGGAAGAGGGCATTAGGACTAGAATTATACAGGCCGGAATAATTGAAGCGGTAATTTCTCTGCCTAGTGGAATGCTAAAATATACTGGGATACCAACAGCTATCTTAGTGTTAAGAAAGCCAGGGGCTGCAAATAAACCTGTTTTATTAATTGATGCGGCTGAAGCGAAAAGTCATGTGGATGCTAGTCTGTCCGTCCCACTAAAATCTCTATTTTGCTCGGCCCTTAAAATATATAAAAACTTCGAGGAAGTCGAAGGTGTCTCAAAACTCATAACGACGGATGAGCTGGAACGCAACAGCTATATCTTAAATATTTCAAGGTACATGCTCACTCAGCAAGTGCAAAAAATGTCGCTTCCCGATCTGACTAAAAAGCAGAGAGAGTTGGAGGTTCGCTTGGCAGAGCTGCAAAGGGAGTTCAGTGAGTTATTGGCTGAGAACGAAATTAAAACTTACTAGCCATTGAGACCATACATTGAGCTCCGCGATTATTTAACTATGGGTCTAAAGTTAAATGGCTCGTAGCGTGAGCCCTAGCTCCCTGGTTTTCTCATAGTTACAACTGGTCGAGAGTTAGATCAGTACTCCGCGCCCTTTTCTTAATCGCTTCCAGACTAATAGGGCTGTGAGTCGATAGTAATACCGGGTGGCGTCCGAATGAGTTTTCAGGTGCTGAGTAAGAAACCAGCGCACATGCTTGAGCTGCCAGGTCCAGGGATTATCTCGCTGCCATCGTTGTTGAATGGCTGCTTGCATAATTCGGGCTTGCCGTAGGTGGCGTTGTTGCGTGGCCTTCGAGCCGGTCAGTGCACCGCTCAGGAACAGTGTCATATCGAAGGGCTTGGTCACGCTCGACCTCCAATGTAGGCCGACACCACATCGATCCGGTTATGCCCGAGCTCACGGCTGATCTGTTGGCGCGCCTGTTGATCCAGGTCGCGGTCAAGGCGATAGCAGTGACCACCATTGACCGGTGCGGCGTGGCCAGTGAGCTGCTCGTAACGCTCGCAGGCGTAGGCCGCTCGCAGTTCATGAAAGCCTTTCAGCCCTTGTTCATGCAACGTTTCGCGGGCGGGGAGCACGGTCTGTTGCAGGAACGCGGCGTAGCTTTCGTCTCGGGCCAGCAAGTTGCGGCTGCGGGGCGGCGACGCATGACGAGCCACCTGCAGCGCCGCCTTCACCACTTCATTGGCCACAACCCATCGCGGCGCTGATGCCCCTGAACGGCCGCCTTTGGTGCCGTCCTGGATGTTGATGCGGCCTAAGTGTTCGGCTTCGCGTTGCAGTCGTGGCAGGTCAGCCAGGATCGCTTCGCGCAGGCGCATACCGGTTGTTCGGGCCAACAGGACAATCGCGGCCACCCGCTCGTGTTGCTGTTCGCCAAGCGCCTCGAGTACTCGCCGCACCCGTTGGTGGTCTTGGCCATCCGGCGCGCGGGTGCGTACGCTCGAGCGCTGCAGTCCTAACGCCTGGCTCGGGCTGGCGATCCTCACGTCCTGATCACCGCGCAGCGCAGCGAGGGTGCGGTTGACGCTGCTCAGGCGGTTCTGCGCGGTCGCGATGCAGAGTTCACCTTGCTGGATCTGCTGGCGCAGATACGCGGCGTAGTCTTGCAGTGTCCGGCGATCGATCTGGCGCGCATCGTTGTAACCGGGGCCGTCCTCTGACCGACACCAGCGCACGAACGCTTGCCAGCGATCGCTATGCGCTTTGACCGTGGCGAAGTGGCCGCCGGCAAACAGATCCTTGAGCGCCTGTGGGCCGGCGTAGCTCAGCTGACGACCGTAGCCAAAGTTGCGACCATCACGCCGACCGACTAGAGCCATCATCATCACCGTTTTCGTTTGTTTGCAGAAAGCGCAGCAGGGCTTTCCAGTGCGGGCTGAGCCGGTCCACCTGCTGCCAGTGTGTCGGGCGGATCAGAAGGGCGTTCTCCTGGTGTTGCAGCAGTGCCCCTTCTTCGCGCAGTTGCTCGATCAGCAGGGCGAGGTTGGCAGGCTCAAATGGTGGTGTGGCGACAGCGGCGACAGTGGCGACAACCCGCGTCGTTTCTGGCCTGGCGCGTGGCGACAGGGTGGCGACAGAAGCGGCGACACGCCGCGATTCTGGTTGCGGCTGATATTGCGCTTGGCAGGGCAGTGGCGCCTGCTGGTATTCCAGCAATGGTTGTGGTGGCTCGAACGTTTCGCACAGTTGCATCGCCATTCTCCTGGGATTATCGACTTCGTCCTCACTCATCCCGCCACGGTTGTTGAGTGTTGTCAGGGATCAAGGCCCCTGCGACCTGTGAGGGTTGTCCACTAACGCGGGACTGGCGGCTCCTTACGACCGGGAGCTTGGGCATCTCATGATCTGGCCTCCTGAGCACTTTCGAAGAAGTGGGCGGGTGGAGGCTGCACCGGCTGACGAGACCGGTGCCGCGAGATCCTGAGTCGGGTGAAGGCAGTGAGGCGATGACCGGGGCATGCCTGACTGTCAGTCAGGTGCAATCCATTCCTTGGGCTGCGGCACCATCATCGGCATCGCTGTGGCGAGTGAACATTCGGTGTTTGTCACGCCGATTGTCACGAGGGGGAAAGCCGCAAAGGCCCGTGCGAGCAGGGCTGCAGCAATGTGATATGCGCCCGTCTCTTTAGGGGGCAAAGAGACGGGCAACAGGTTGGCGCAAGAAATGGCCAAGCGGATAAGTTGCTGCAGAGCAGCCAGGAGAAGGCCTGAGTTGCCGCAGTGGGCAAAGCTGAGAAGTAGGCATCCATCACATCGCTATGACCGTGCGAGCCGCCGGACGCTAATCGCACTTGGGGGAGAACCACCACAATGTGGCGTAGCCTCAAAGGTTCTGGCTACCTGGGTGCTGTCGAGGACAGCGCTGGTACGGTTCTGGTTTAGCGCTCGTTCTGCTCGCGGTCAATCGTATTTTGGGGGCGGATCTTGCGCTAATCGGTAGTGCTGGAAGACCTTGGAAGTCGGTGGCATTCCATGGCCGAGTGGTCGTTCGTCGGTTTTTATTGTGAGCCCATGCGAGTGGGAATGCGGAGCCTTCCCGCTCGCGTGGGCTTGGCCGAGAAAGCCCCAAGAGAGAGGCTTGCAGCGGCGACAGTCGCCACCTCTGTCGCCATGCTGCAGGCCAGGTATTACGCGGGTTGTCGCCGGTGTCGCCACTGTCGCCAGCCGGGCGGATGTGGTTATCCACACCGATTAGGTCACCAAAAATTCAAGTGTCCGCATCACCTGGCTTTTGCTTGGGCGGCGATGTGGCATATTTCGCCCAAGCGTTCATCAGCTCTCTTCGCTTGTCGAAAAAGTCTGATCGGGAATACGCGCCTTCAGTTTCCCCTCGCTCGTCGTGAGCGAGGGCTAGCTCACAGATTTCTCGTGGGAAGGCGGTGGTTTCTCCGGCCCAGTCTCGGAATGTTGAGCGGAAACCATGGCGAGTGATGTGCTCATAGCCCAATTCGTGCAGCAGACTACGAATGCCGTTGGCGTGCATCACACCGCTCAGGCCGTTACCAGGAAAGAGGTAGGGGCTTCGTACTCGAATTCGTGGCAGGTTTTTCACTAGCTCGACGACCTCAGGTGCGAGAGGGATGGCGAACGGCTCACGCGTTTTCATCCGCTCCGCAGGCAATGACCATCGACCTGACTCCAGATCGAACTCGTCCCATTGGGCAAATCTCACCATGTGGCTACGGGCGCCGGTAAGAATCAAAAATTGAGCGGCTACCGATACAGCTGTGGGGAGGTTACGTAGTGCCTGCATGAGATCAGGTAGTTCCTGCCACGCGAGAGCAGGGTGGTGAACACGCTTGCGGGCTTTCTTCTTCTCATTACGGCTGAGTAAGTTTTCCAGGTGGCCGCGCCAGCGAGCAGGATTTTCACCGACCCGCAGCCCTCTCGATCTGGCAGCATCCAAAATCTGCTCAATTTGCCCGCGCACTTCATCCGCCGTGCGTGTTTTCGTCGACCAGATCGGTTGCAAAGTTTTGAGGACCTGCTTGGTCTCGATTTCATCTGCTGAAAGTTTCCCTAAATAGGGAAAGGCATAGAGTTCCAGCTTACGAAGCCAACCTTTGCGCCACTTCTCCGACCAACTGGAGCCGTGGGCATCACGGTAGTCATTAGCTAGCGTTTCGAAGGTAATCTGCTTCGCTTGTTCGCGGCGTTCAGCTTCTTTCTGAGCGGTCTGCTCCGCTTGTCGCTTGGCGAGTGGGTCATCGCCTTTCAGGACTTGGATGCGATTTTCGAATGCTGCAGCACGTGCTTTTTTCAAATCGAGACTTGGATACCCGCCAAGACCCATTTCCCTGCGTCTGCCATGAAGCTGAAACCTCAGCACCCAATTTTTCCGGCCAGTGGAGGTCACGACCAAGCGCAGTCCATCACCGTCTTCATAGGTGCCGGGTTCGGTCAGATTTTCGACAAGTTTTGCGGTCAGCTTTCCCATGATTTTCGCTCTCCAATCCCCCATTTGATCCCCCACTTTGTCGTGGAAGCTGGTGGATTAAAAAAGAAGTCACAGGAACAAAAATAGGCTGAAGCCCTTGATCTAGCAAGGCTATAGAGGGTTTTAGAAGATGAGAATAGATTTCAATAGAGCATTAAAAAGCCGGCTTGTGGCCGGCTTCTCGGGGACTGGCTTGGATCATTTTTGGTAAACCGCGCCAGCCTTCAAAACGTACACCCGGATCTTGCGTCCGGCTGTGGGACCTGGTGAGAAAGTCATCTGTCAGGTCAGTGCATCTGGGCCGCAGGGCGGGTCGATGCGTAAATGTGGGGCGCAGCATACGCAGGTTTGAGGGGAATTCCCAGCGGGAAGTGCCGGGCAGAGCCGTTTGGCCGCCCGGGTGGGCGGCCGATGGGCGTTCTGGAGCGCTTAAAGAAACGGTACCGTCGGCCGTCGTTTGTTCAGGGTCGACCACCAGAACACCCAGCCCAGCACCCTGATGTTCTGCTCTTCGATTTGGGCGGATCTGAAGATTTCATCCGGGTATTCGGCGCGGTTGTGGCTGCGCAGTCGCAGGGAGTTGCCCGGTAGTCGGTGCAGGTACTTGATGCGCAGCATGCCGTCATGTTCGATGGCGTAGATCTCGCCATCGACAATTTGGGTCAGGCCACGGTCAATCGCCAGGGTCGAACCGTCTTCGATTTTTTCCCCCATGCTATTGCCGCTCATAAGGGCGCAGATGGCATCGGCGTGGTTGATTTCCAGGGAGTCGAGGTGGCTGCGGGGCAGGCGGATGGATTGCTCGGGGTCTTCTATGACGTGGGTTTTGTTGGAGCCCGGGGCGGTGACAGCTTCTTTGAGGAATGGCAGTTCGACGTCGACAGGCTCGATGACCGTGTAGACACCGCGGATGGTCTGGGCATCGAAGGTGTTGCCGGAGTCTTCGAGCAGGCGCAGGTGTGGGGCGTCTTTCGAGCCTTCGCCGGTTTTCAGCCAGTCGCTGCTGACGGAGAGTTTTCTGGCGACTTCTTCCATGCAATGGGCGGGCACACCGCGGGTGTACCAGTTATGTACATTTTGCGGAGCCGTATCCAGGAAATCGGCAAATCCTGTGGTCGTGATGCTCGCTGCTTCGAGGAGTGCTTTAAAGCGTGGGCCGCTAGTGTTCTTTTTCATGAACGCGAGTCTACTGGCGGCTGGTAAGGGTTTGAATAAACGCCTCGTTCAAATTTCGCGGGAAATTTACGACGGGATGTAAGACGATCTTGGGGAATTTTAAACAAGTAAAAACCAGGATCGAGCAGGGTTAAACGTTGTGTTTGGCGTGCTTATCAAGCGCCCACAAAAAACCCCGGATCTCCCGGGGTTTTTCTTGCCGCTTGCAGCTGAAAGCCTGCAGCCGGGCTTAGCCTTTGTAGGCAGCAACCGACTTGGTGATCGCTTCGCGGGCGGCGTCTGCGCCGGCCCAGCCTTCGATCTTCACCCATTTGCCTTTTTCGAGATCTTTGTAGTTCGCGAAGAAGTGCTCGATCTGCTGGATCAGCAGTGCTGGCAGGTCGGTGTATTCCTTCACGTCGACGTACAGCTGGGACAGCTTGTCGTGTGGGACTGCGATGACTTTGGCATCGCCGCCGCCGTCGTCGGTCATGTTCAGGATGCCGACCGGACGAGCGCGGATCACCGAACCTGGAGCAACCGGGTAAGGGGTTACAACCAGCACGTCGAGGGGATCACCGTCGTCAGCCAGGGTGTTCGGGATGTAACCGTAGTTGGCCGGGTAGAACATTGGGGTGGCCATGAAACGGTCAACGAACAGGCAATCGCTGTCTTTGTCGATTTCGTATTTGATCGGCGCGTGGTTGGCCGGAATCTCGATCGCGACGTAGATGTCGTTCGGCAGGTCTTTGCCAGCCGGAATCTTGCTGTAGCTCATTGGGCGTTGCCCCCGTTAGTTGACCAGAAATACTTGGCCGGATTGACCAAAAAGTGGCGGCGATTATAGGCATATTCCTGGATCGACGCCACGCACCAGAAGTCGTATGGCGCTCACTGGTGTGCCTGATAGACAGGGTCATGCGCCTTTAGTTGCTTCAATCTCGCCAGCGGGTCCTGGCGATAGAACAACTTCAGTTGCTGGTACACCTGTGGATAAGCCTTGTGCAGCAAATCCGGGGCGCTGAAGAAGTATTCGCTGGTGACGGCGAAGAACTCGGCAGGGTTTTCGGCGGCATACGGGTCGATGGCCGTTTCGGCATGGGGATTGCGATCCAGTTGCCGGTCGAGGTCGTCGTAGGCCTTTTGCATGACGCTGGCCCAGTCGCTGACCCGCATGTCTGGGTGCAACGGCGGCAGGCCGTTGGCGACGCCGTTGAGCATGTCCAGTTTGTGCGCCAGTTCGTGGATGACCAGGTTGTAGCCTTCCCAGCCTCCGCTGGCCATTACGCCCGGCCAGGCAAGGATGATCGGGCCTTGCTGCCACGCTTCACCGCTGTGCTCGCCCACCCATTCGTGCTCGACGCCGCCGACATCGCGATGGCGCTGGGGGCTGAGGAAGTCGTCGGGGTAGAGAATGATTTCGTGGAAGCCCTGATACCAGTTCAGGTCGCCGAGGTGCAGCAGCGGCAATTGTGCCTGGGCAGCGAGCAGCAAGCGTTGCTCCTGATGCAGTTCGACGCCGGGCAGGGCAGTTAGATGCTTGTCTTCGAGGAACAGCACGCAGGCTTCGCGCAGCCATTGGTCTTCGGCGGCACTGATGCCATCGAGAAAACTCAGGTGATGGCGCACCCGTTGCCACATGTCATCGGCAATCGGGTGCTTTGCCAGGGTGCGTCGGCGACGCCAGGCGCTCAGGGACCACATCGTGTCATCGCGATTCGGCTTTGGAACTCGAACCTGCAAGGCGGTTACGCACCATGCCAATGATCATCGGCACCAACGACAACAGGATGATGCCGACTACCAGCAGCGACAGATTCTTCTTGATGAACGGCACGTTGCCGAAGAAGTAACCGAGGGTCACCAGCCCGCCGACCCACAGGACAGTGCCGAAGACACTGAAGGCGAAGAAGCGCGGATAAGGCATTTTCCCCACACCGGCGACGAACGGTGCAAAGGTGCGGATGATTGGCAGGAAACGCGCCAGGGTCACGGTTTTACCGCCATGCTTGTCGTAGAAGTCGTGGGTTTGTTGCAGGTAGTCGCGGCGGAAGATCTTCGAGTCCGGATTGCTGAACAGTTTTTCACCCGCCGTTCGTCCGATGATGTAGTTGGTGCTGTCGCCCAGAATCGCTGCCAGCATCAGCAGGCCGCCGAGCAGTACCGGGTCCATGCCGCCACCGGCCGCCACGGCGCCAGCGATGAACAGCAGGGAGTCGCCCGGCAGGAAGGGCATGACCACCAGACCGGTTTCACAGAAGATCACCATAAACAGGATGGCGTAGATCCATGCCCCGTAGTTGGTTACAAGCATGTCGAGGTAGACGTCGAGATGCAGGACAATATCGATCGGGTTGAAATCCATGGAAAGCACCTGTGGTGATGGCCCGACTCAGCAGGCCTGTGCGGATGACTTCGCGTAAGACTACGGATAAGGGTAGTTTTTCTTACAAGCCGGGGGAGTTTGGGATTATACGAGGCGAGAGGTGAAAATCGCGTCGAGATTGTAGCGGGGAATGTCACGACAAGACCGATGGTTTGATACCGCACCTGTGGGAGCGAGCCGGCTCGCTCCCACAGGTTCAGGTGATTCAGAGTTCGTCGCTGATCGGCAGCACATAGTTCTTGAATTCGGTGTCTTCCTTGAATCCGATGGACTCGTAGGTTTTCTGCGCGACTTCGTTGTTGCTGCTGGTGGAAACACGCATGCGCACGGCATTGGTTTCCTTGGCCATTTTTTTTGCGGTGCGGATCAGGTTGTCGGCCACCAACTGGCGGCGGGCGTCCTCGACGACATAAATATCGTTGAGGATCCACACGCGTTTGAGCGAAAGCGAGGAGAAACTCGGGTATAGCTGGCAGAAACCCATCAGTCTGTTGCTGTCGTCATCGGACAGCGCGAGGTAGATTACCGACTCCTTGCGACGCAGGCGCTTTTCGAGGAACGCTCGGGACGAGTCCGGATACGGCAGGGAACCATAAAACTCGCGATATTTGACGAACAACGGGGTCAGCAGGTCCAGGTGTTCGAGGGTCGCTTGAATAATCCGCATGGTAGGTCTCGTCTTCAAGTGGCTGTCTTACGTCTCTGACGGCGATGGGAAACCCTTGGCGGCCGTGCCACGATCCTGCCTGAAACTGGTACGAATGTGCAATGCGCAAGCGGTTCAGGCATTCGGCGGGCCGAGCAGGAAATTACCTTTCATGTCGGCTTGCGCGTCCGACTCCAGTGTCTGAACCTGTGCTTCATCCTTCAGATTGACCCCTGACAACTGCCGGCGGCAGGCTTCGCGCATCAAGTACAGCAAACGGTGTGCCGCCATGCCGTAACTCAGGCCCTCGAGCCGTACATTGGAGATGCAATTACGGTAGGCATCGGTAAGACCGACCTTGGGATTGTAGGTGAAATATAAACCCAGGCTGTCCGGGGAGCTGAGGCCAGGGCGTTCGCCGATGAGGATCACGGTCATTTTCGCTCCGAGCAATTCACCGATTTCGTCAGCGACCGCCACACGCCCCTGTTCCACCAAAATCACCGGGGCTACCGTCCAGCCTTCCGCCGTAATCTGTTCTTCGAGGCGTGCCAGAAAGGGCAGGGTATGGCGATGAACGGCCAGTGCCGACAGGCCGTCGGCGATCACTATCACCAAATCGACCCCGCCAGGATGCGCCGAAGCGTATTCACGCAAGGTCGTTGCCGATGCGTCACTCAATTTTCGACCCAAGTCCGGGCGTTGCAGATAACTGTTGCGGTCGATCGCTGCACTGTGCAGCAAAAGGCTTTCGTGTCCGCGTTCGGCCAGTTGTGAGCTGAGTGCCGCGTGTTCGAACGGCAAGTGCACCGCATCCCGCGCCTGAGCGTGGGCGTATTGGAAGTCCAGTTGTGCACGGGTGGGAATGCTGGTGCCGGTGCGGCCCAAGGCAATTCGCGCCGGTGTCAGGCGTCGCAGTTCCAGCCATGGGTTGTGGGGATCGAAGGGTAGTTTATCCATGTCAGTTCTCATCCCAGTTGCGCCAAGGCCTGGCGAAAGGCCGGCGGCAGGCTGTTGCCAAACAGAACCCGGCCGTCCGCCTGGGTGAAGATGCCCATTTTCGCCAGCCACTGCTCGAACTCAGGCGCGGGCTTCAACCCCAGGGTCTGCCGGGCGTAGAGCGCATCGTGGAACGAGGTGGTCTGGTAGTTGAGCATGATGTCGTCGGAGCCGGGGATACCCATGATGAAGTTGATCCCGGCGACGCCCAGCAGGGTCAGCAGGGTGTCCATATCGTCCTGGTCGGCTTCGGCGTGGTTGGTGTAGCAGATGTCGCAACCCATGGGCACGCCCAAAAGCTTGCCGCAGAAGTGATCTTCCAGGCCGGCGCGGATGATCTGTTTGCCGTTGTACAGGTATTCCGGGCCGATGAAACCGACGACGGTGTTGACCAGAAACGGGTTGAAATGCCGCGCGACGGCGTAGGCCCGGGTTTCGCAGGTTTGTTGATCGACGCCATGGTGGGCGTTGGCCGACAGGGCGCTGCCCTGACCGGTTTCGAAGTACATCAGGTTCTGGCCCAGCGTACCGCGATTCAGACTCAAGCCGGCGTCATAACCTTCCCTCAAAATACCCAGGTTAATGCCGAAACTGGCGTTGGCCGCTTCGGTGCCGGCGATCGACTGGAACACCAGATCCAGCGGGACGCCGCGATTGACCGCTTCGATTGACGTGGTGACATGGGTCAGCACGCAAGCCTGGGTCGGGATTTCGTAGCGCTGGATGATCGCGTCGAGCATCTCCAGCATGGCGCAAATCGAGGCGATGCTGTCGGTGGCGGGGTTGATGCCGATCATTGCGTCGCCATTACCGTGCAGCAGACCGTCGAGAATGCTTGCGGCGATGCCGGCCGGTTCGTCGGTGGGGTGGTTCGGTTGCAGGCGTGTGGACAATCGACCGCGCAGGCCCAGGGTGCCGCGAAACTGTGTAACCACGCGGATTTTTTGCGCCACCAGCACCAGATCCTGCACACGCATGATCTTCGATACCGCGGCAACCATTTCCGGAGTCAGGCCGGGGGCCAGGGCGCGCAGGACCTGCTCGTCGGCGGCATCGCTGAGCAGCCAGTCGCGAAAGCCGCCGACGGTCAGGTGACTGACGACGGCGAAGGCTTGTTTGTCGTGGGTGTCGATGATCAGACGGGTGACTTCATCGGCTTCGTAGGGGATCAGTGCTTCCTGCAGGAAGTGGCTTAGCGGCGTGTCGGCCAAAGCCATCTGTGCCGCGACACGCTCGCCGTCATTAAGGGCTGCGACGCCGGCCAGAAAATCTCCGGAGCGTGCCGGGCTGGCCTTGGCCATCACTTCCTTGAGGCTGTCGAAGCGGTAAGTCTGGGCGCCGACGGTATGGGCGAATGCGGCCATGGGGCGGTGTCCTCCTGTTATGTACAAGTCTTCAGTTCACGACCGACCCTTGTGGGAGCGAGCCTGCTCGCGATGCGGGCGACTCGGTCTGGTATGTACTCTGCGGTGATGCAATCGCGAGCAGGCTCGCTCCCACAGGGAATCGGTGTGCACTTTGATAAGGCAGGCACCGGCAAAGAATCCCGGCGCCGGTGCATTCATATGCCTTCGAGCATAGCGTCTGCCGGTGCCTCGGAGCGTTGCTTGGCGGTCAACTGGAAGTACAGGTAACCGGCAGCCATGAAACCCAGGAAAACCAGGCCGATCAAGGTGTTGAACCAGGCCATCGCCACCAGGCACACCACCGCCAGAAACAGCGCGATCCCCGGTACGATCGGATAACCCGGAGCGCGGAAGGTGCGTTCCAGGTTCGGTTCGGTCTTACGCAGCTTGAACAGGCTCAGCATACTGATGATGTACATCACGATGGCGCCGAATACCGACATGGTGATCATCGCCGCTGTCAGGGTCATGCCTTGCAGATTGACCAGGCCATCGCTGTAGATCGCCGCGATGCCGATCACACCGCCGGCCAGAATCGCCCGATGGGGCGTCTGGAAACGCGAGAGCTTGGCCAGCCCTTTGGGCAGGTAACCGGCGCGAGCCAGGGCGAAGAACTGCCGTGAATAGCCAAGAATGATCCCGTGAAAGCTCGCCACCAGGCCGAACAGGCCGATCCATACCAGCATGTGCATCCAGGTCGAATTGTTGCCGACCACGGCTTTCATCGCCTGAGGCAACGGATCGTTGATGTTCGACAGTTGACGCCAGTCGCCGACACCACCGGCCATCACCATCACGCCAATGGCCAGGAACACCAGGGTCAAAATGCCGCTGACGTAGGCTTTGGGGATGGTGCGTTTCGGGTCCTTGGCTTCTTCGGCGGCCATGGCTGCGCCTTCGATCGCGAGAAAGAACCAGATCGCGAAGGGAATGGCGGCGAAAATGCCGGGAATCGAGCCCATCGTGAATTCATTCGCGCCCGACCAGCCATTGAGCACAAAGTTGCTGAAGCTGAAGCCCGGGGCGACCACGCCCATGAACACCAGCAGCTCAGCGACCGCCAGCACCGTGACCACCAACTCGAAGGTGGCTGCGATGCTGACGCCAAGGATGTTCAGGCCCATGAACACGAAATAGGCGCCAACGGCGGCGATCTTCGGGTCCAGTTCCGGGTATTGCACGTTGAGGTAGGCGCCGATGGCCATGGCGATGGCCGGTGGTGCAAAGACGAATTCGATCAGGGTGGCGATGCCGGCGATCAATCCGCCTTTCTCACCAAAGGCCCGGCGGCTGTAGGCAAATGGCCCGCCAGCGTGGGGAATCGCAGTCGTCAGTTCGGTGAAGCTGAAAATGAAGCAGGTGTACATCGTCGCCACCATCAGTGCGGTGACGAGAAAACCCAGTGTGCCTGCGGTGCCCCAGCCGTAACTCCAGCCGAAGTACTCGCCGGAAATCACCAGGCCGACGGCAATGCCCCATAGATGCAGGGTGCCGAGTGTGGGTTTGAGCTGTGTGGAAGAAGTAGTCATAAGTCCTCTCTAGTTTTTATTGTTCGATCTTTTGGACTTTCGGTTAAGACGGGTTGGGTGCAAATCCTGAATGATGGGTAGGCAAGGCCCGTGCCAGGGCGGCCAGGCCTTGTGTATTGAGTCAGTGGGTGTGCCTTCGCTGGCAAGCCAGCTCCTACGGGAGCTGGCGAAGCCTGCGATCTCGTTTCAATCGGGTGATGGGAGCTACCGACAAGCAAAGATCAAAAGATCGCAGCCTGCGGCAGCTCCTACCTCCCGGTTTTTAGAAGAAGCCCAGCGGATTGATGTCGTAGCTCACCAGCAGGTTTTTGGTCTGCTGATAGTGGTCGAGCATCATCTTGTGGGTTTCACGGCCAACGCCGGACTTCTTGTAACCACCGAACGCGGCGTGCGCCGGGTACAGGTGGTAGCAGTTGGTCCACACACGACCGGCCTTGATGGCGCGGCCCATGCGGTAGGCGCGGTTGATGTCGCGGGTCCAGAGGCCGGCACCGAGGCCGAACTCGGTGTCGTTGGCGATGGCCAGGGCTTCGGCTTCGTCCTTGAAGGTGGTGATGCTCACCACCGGGCCGAAGATTTCTTCCTGGAACACACGCATTTTGTTGGTGCCCTTGAGCAGGGTCGGCTGGATGTAGTACCCGCTCGCCAGGTTGCCCTCGAGTTTTTCCACCTTGCCGCCGGTCAGCAGCTCGGCGCCTTCGCCCTTGGCGATTTCCAGGTACGAAAGGATTTTATCGAATTGCTGCTCGGACGCCTGGGCGCCGACCATGGTGTCGGTGTCCAGCGGGTCGCCACGTTTGATTTGCAGGACCTTGTTCATGACCACTTTCATGAACTCATCGTAGATCGACTCTTGCACCAGCGCCCGGGAAGGGCAGGTGCAGACTTCGCCCTGGTTGAAGAACGCCAGCACCAGGCCTTCGGCGGCTTTCTCGATGAAGGACGGTTCGGCCTGCATGATGTCTTCGAAGAAGATGTTCGGCGATTTGCCGCCCAGCTCCACGGTGGACGGAATAATGTTTTCCGCCGCGCATTTCATGATGTGCGAGCCAACCGGGGTCGAGCCGGTGAAGGCGATCTTGGCAATGCGCTTGCTGGTGGCCAGCGCTTCGCCGGCTTCTTTGCCGAAGCCTTGCACCACGTTGAGTACGCCGGGCGGCAGCAGGTCGCCGATCAACTCCATCAGCACGGTGATGCCCAGCGGGGTTTGCTCGGCCGGTTTAAGGACCACGCAGTTGCCGGCGGCGAGGGCCGGGGCGAGTTTCCAGGCGGCCATCAGGATCGGGAAGTTCCACGGGATGATCTGCCCGACCACGCCCAGCGGTTCATGGATGTGATAGGCCACGGTGTTGCCGTCGATTTCGGCAGCGCTGCCTTCCTGGGCGCGCAGGCAGCCGGCGAAGTAGCGGAAGTGGTCGGCGGCCAGCGGGATGTCGGCGTTGAGGGTTTCGCGCACGGCTTTGCCGTTGTCCCAGGATTCGGTGATCGCCAGGGTTTCCAGATTCTGCTCGATGCGGTCGGCGATTTTCAGCAGCACCAGCGAACGGGCTTGCGCAGAGGTGGCACCCCAAGCGTCGGCAGCGGCGTGGGCAGCGTCCAGGGCCTTGTCGATGTCTTCGGCCGTGGAACGGGGGAATTCGGCAATCGGTTGGCCATTCACTGGCGAGGTATTGGTGAAGTACTGACCTTTGACAGGCGCGACGAACTCGCCGCCGATGTAGTTACCGTATTTGGCTTTGAACGAAACGATAGCGCCTTCAGTACCGGGGTGAGCGTAACGCATAGTGGTTTCTCCTTGCTTTTGTGCTTATAGGGAGTCGCGCATGTGCGCTTGCTTTAAGCGTAGAGCAAGGGGCGGGCCAGTGCGCTGCAACTCAGGCAAATCAAGGCCTTGCGCATTTTTTGTCGGACGGATGGAGCATGCCTGTGACGCTTGCGGTACAGCCTGCGTGACACTTTGTACCGATTCTGGCACAACCTGTGACCACCCGGTCTTGCAGGCATTGCAATGCGGGCCGGGCTGGAGGATGCTCCGGCGAGCGCTACTGATACACCCTGTAGGAGCTGCCGAAGGCTCGGTCCGCGCTCGGGCGATCTTTTGATCTTGATCTTTCAAAGCAAAAGATCGCAGCCATCGGCAGCTCCTGCAGGGTTGAGTAGGACCTTTCGGGGAGAATAATAAGAAATGCACGACAACCATCTGAGTCGCCATGCCCAGCAAGTATTGACCGTGACCCAGGGCAAGGCCCACCTGCACGGCCCTGGCAGCGACCCGTCCATCGCCCGTTCCTGGCTGCGCTGCCTTGAGGACTATCACCTCGATCCGGCCCTGAGCATCGCGCCGACGGTGCTGGAGCATGGCCGAGTCCTGGAAAGCCGCGAACGCTTGCAGCAAGTGCTGCGCATTGCCGGCAATGAAATGACCAGCCTGCACCAGCAGCTCTCCGGTGCCGGTCATGCAGTGCTGCTGACCGACGCCCGCGGCGTAATCCTCAATTGCGTCACCGCGCCTGCCGAACGGCAGATTTTCGAGCGTGCCGGGCTCTGGCTCGGCGCCGACTGGAGCGAGGCCTGCGAAGGCACCAACGGCATCGGCACCTGCCTGGTGGAGCGTCAGTCGCTGACCATCCATCAGGACGAGCACTTTCGCGGCCGCCACACCGGCCTGACCTGTTCGGCGAGCCCGGTCTTCGATCCCCATGGCGAGCTGCTGGCGGTGCTCGACGTGTCGTCGGCGCGGCGTGATGCCTCACGGCAAAGTCAGTTCCACACCATGGCGCTGGTCAATCTGTCGGCGAAGATGATCGAGAGCTGCTACTTCCTGCGCTGCTTCGATAATCAATGGTTGCTGCGTTTTCACTTGCAGGCCGAGTCCGTCGGTTTGTTCAGCGAAGGGTTGCTGGCGTTCGACGGAGAAGGGCGCATTTGCGCGGTGAACCAGAGTGCGCTGAACCTGCTGGGACACATTCGCGGCGGCTTGCTGGGTAAACCGGTGGAGGCTTTTTTCGATTGCTCGCTCGATGAGTTGCTCGGTCGCGCGAGCACCAATGCTGCTGCCAGTTGGCCGTTGCGCACCCGTGATGGTCGCAAGCTGTTCGCGGTATTGCGCGGTGAGGCACGGCGACCGCTGCCGACTCCATTGGTGCCAGCTGCCAAGGTTGCACAGGCGCCGCGCCTGTCGGGCATTTGCCTGGACGACGCGGCGTTGCAGGCGGATTTCCGCAAGGCCCTGCGCGTGTACGAGCGCGACGTGCCGCTGCTGATCAATGGCGAAACCGGCTCCGGCAAGGAGGCTTTCGCCAAAGCCGTGCACCACGCCAGCCAGCGGGCGGACAAAGCCTTTGTCGCCCTCAACTGCGCGGCCATTCCCGAAAGCCTGATCGAAAGCGAGCTGTTCGGTTATCGCGGCGGCAGCTTCACCGGTGCGCGCAAGGAAGGCATGCGCGGCAAGTTGCAACAGGCCGACGGCGGCACCTTGTTCCTCGATGAAATCGGTGACATGCCACTGGCCATGCAGACGCGCTTGCTGAGGGTGCTCGAAGACCGGCAAGTGGTGCCGATCGGCGGCGAACCGGAATCGGTGAATGTGCGGATCATCAGTGCCACTCACCGCAACTTACTGGATCGCGTGGAGGACGGCAGCTTCCGTGAGGATTTGTATTACCGGCTCAACGGGCTGGAAGTCGCGCTGCCGGCCTTGCGTGATCGTAGCGACAAGTCCCGGCTGCTCGATTTTCTGCTGGCCGAGGAGGCGGGCGGAGAAACCGTGTTGATCGACGGGCCGGCGCGGGAGGCCTTGTTGGGGTTCGCCTGGCCGGGCAACGTAAGGCAGTTGCGAAATGTGCTGCGTACGTTGGCAGCACTGTGTGAGGACGGGCGGATCGGTCTGGAAGATTTGCCGGCGATGATTCGCCAGGCGCGGCCGGTGGTGTCGACGATTGAGGAGGCGTCGGAGCATCCGCTGGAGGATGCCGAGCGGCTGGCGTTGCTCGCGGCGCTGGAGCAGACGCGCTGGCATATGACGCATACGGCGGAGCAGTTGGGGGTCAGTCGAAATACCCTTTATCGCAAGCTGCGTAAACATGGCATCGCTCGGTAATTGCTACGTCGACCTGTAGGAGCCGGCTTGCCGGCGAAGGCGGTCTGGAGATTGTCTTCGCCGGCAAGCCGGCTCCTACAGGTTTTGCGCTGAGCGCCATTGAAACATCAGGTGCGATTTTCCCCTCCCTAAGCTAACCTGCGACCAAGTTTTACGAGGTCGACTATGCACATTCATATTCTTGGTATCTGCGGCACTTTCATGGGGTCAATGGCGGTACTGGCCAAAGAGCTGGGCCATCACGTGACGGGCTCCGATGCCAACGTCTATCCGCCGATGAGCACTCAGCTGCAAGCACAGGGCATCGAATTGACCCAAGGCTACGACCCGGCGCAACTCGATCCCGCCCCCGATCTGGTGGTGATCGGCAACGCCATGTCCCGGGGCAATCCGGCTGTGGAGTACGTGCTGAACAAAGGCCTGCCTTACGTCTCCGGCCCACAATGGCTGGCCGATCACGTGCTGCAAGGTCGTTGGGTACTGGCCGTTGCCGGTACGCACGGCAAGACCACCACCAGCAGCATGCTGGCCTGGGTGCTGGAGCACGCGGGCATGGCCCCGGGCTTCCTGATCGGCGGTGTGCCGCAAAATTTCTCGGTGTCGGCGCGCCTGGGCGATACGCCATTCTTCGTCATCGAAGCCGACGAGTATGACAGTGCGTTCTTCGACAAGCGCTCGAAGTTCGTGCACTACCGTCCGCGCACGGCAATCCTGAACAACCTCGAATTCGATCACGCGGACATCTTCCCGGATCTGCCGGCCATCGAGCGACAGTTCCATCACTTGGTGCGGACCATCCCGAGCGAAGGCCTGGTGATTCATCCGACCACTGAGCCAGCCTTGCTTCGCGTTATCGAGATGGGTTGCTGGACGCCGGTGCAAACCACCGGTGCCGGCGGTCAGTGGCAGGTCAAGCTGCTCAGTGAAGATGGCTCGAAGTTCGAAGTGATGTTCGATGGCGTCGCCCAGGGTGTGGTCGAGTGGGACATGACTGGCCAGCACAACGTCGCCAACGCCTTGGCGACCCTGGCTGCCGCACGCCACGTCGGCGTGGTGCCGTCCATGGGCATCGCCGCGTTGAGCGCCTTCAAAAGCGTGAAGCGCCGGATGGAGATAGTCGCGCAAGTCCGTGGCATCACCATCTATGACGACTTCGCTCACCACCCGACCGCCATTGCCACCACACTCGACGGTCTGCGCAAGCGCATCGGCGATGCACCGCTGATTGCGATCATCGAGCCGCGTTCCAACTCCATGAAACTTGGCGCGCACCGTGACGGATTGCCGGAAAGCGTGGTCGATGCCGATCAGGTGATCTGGTATGCACCGGCCAACCTCGGCTGGGACCTGGCCGGTACTGCGGCGCTGTGTACGGTGCCGTCGATTGTCAGCGATTCGCTGGAAGGCATCATCGAGCGCGTGAAGAGCCAGGCGCAACCGGGCACCCACGTGGTGATCATGAGTAATGGCGGCTTTGGCGGCCTGCACGGCAAGCTGGCCGAGGCACTCAAGTGAACAACGGCCCGGACCGCATCACGCTGGCGATGACTGGCGCTTCCGGCGCCCAGTACGGTTTGCGCCTGCTCGACTGCCTGGTGCGGGAGGATCGTGAAGTGCACTTCATGATTTCCAAGGCCGCGCAGTTGGTGATGGCCACCGAAACTGACGTCACGCTGCCGAACAAGCCGCAGATGATGCAGGCATTCCTCACCGAATACACGGGCGCTGCCGCCGGGCAGATTCGGGTGTACGGCAAGGAAGACTGGATGTCGCCAGTGGCTTCGGGCTCCGGCGCGCCAGCGGCGATGGTGGTGGTGCCGTGTTCGACGGGTACTTTGTCGGCCATCGCCACGGGTGCCTGCAACAACCTGATCGAGCGTGCCGCCGATGTGACGCTCAAAGAGCGTCGCCAGCTGATTCTGGTGCCTCGCGAGGCGCCGTATTCGAGTATTCACCTTGAGAACATGCTCAAGTTGTCGAACATGGGCGTGACAATCCTGCCGGCATCACCGGGCTTTTATCATCAGCCGCAAACCATCGACGATCTGATCGATTTCGTCGTGGCACGGATTCTCAACCTGCTGAATATTCCTCAGGACATGTTGCCGCGCTGGGGCGAGCATCATTTGACCAGCGATGAATAAGCTGCTGGTGATGGTACTGGCGCTGCAATTGGTCGGGTGCGCCACGGCGCGCACCCTCGATGCGGCAAAGCCGGGGGCACCTGTGGTGTACTCGGGGACTCGTCTGGATTTGTACGCGATGAATGGCGGTTGCTGCGCCAAGGACCGTTTCGGAGCTGAAGCACCGAGCTATCCGGGCGTTGATCTGCCGGCCAGTGCGTTGCTCGACACGCTGCTGTTGCCGCTGTCGTTGCTGACGGTGATCGGGGTCAGCTTTCAGGCGACAGGTGGGTTGTAAGAGAGCGCTTCGCGCTCTATCGCGAGCAGGCTCGCTCCCACATTGGATTTGTGAACGACGCAGATCAATTGTAGGAGTGAGCCTGCTCGCGATGAGACCCACTCAGGCACCACAGGCTACTTGCCCAACTTCCTCAGCTCATCCGACTCGACAATCCTGACCCCGTCCTGCTCTTCCAGCGCCAGGCGCCACATTGCCCGGGCCAGTTGGCAGGCCTCGATACCATGGTATTTGCCTGGGATCAGCCGTGACAACGGGCCGGCGACTTTCTCGCCCAGTCGCGGTTCGGTGCGTTCGCCCAGCAACAGCGAAGGACGGCAAATAGTCAGCTGCGGCCAGTCCTGCGCGCGCAGTGCGTACTCCATCTCGCCTTTGACCCGGTTGTAGAAAATCGAGGATCTGCGATCGGCTCCCAGTGCACTGATCACGATCAAATGCCTTGCGCCCATCTCCCGTGCGCGTTTGGCAAAGGCCACGACCATGTCCAGGTCCACCGCGCGGAACGCCTCTTCCGAGCCCGCCTGTTTGATGGTGGTGCCCAGGCAGCAGTAGGCGATGTCGACACGACCGTTCAACTGCGGCAGAAGCTCCACCGGGTCGCCGACCGGGTTTTCAAGGTGAGGGTGCTTGGCCAGGGGCCGGCGTGATGGGGCCAATACCCGGGCAATCGTTGGCTCGTTAAGCAGGCGATCAAGCAGGTGTTCACCCGTCAAACCGGTGGCTCCGGCAAGCAGCACGTGCTGGGGCGTCAAGTACATAGTGTTTCTCCCTTGATACTGTTCAGCTTAGTTGCTGTTTGCATCCTTGCTTTCGATAGACGCACTTTGCAGGGCTTTTCGAGCCTGCTGTTTGCGCAGTAGTTGCCAATGCGAGAGGACGGTTTTCGGTGCCCAGATCTGTGGTTCGGAGGCTTCGAAACCGTCCGCCAGTTCACGTTCGGCGACAGTGGCCTTGGCCAGTTTGAAGGCTTGTTCCAGATCATCGGTCTGGTTCAGGGCCTGGGCGAACAGTGCATCGCCGAAGTAAGTGAAGTTGGCTTCCTCCGAGCAACCGAAGGACACCCGGTCGGCCCGCGAGGCTGTCATGATCAGGGTCCGTTCATCCTTGAGGGCGGGGAGGAATCCGCCGGAGTAGCAGGCCGAAATCACGATGATCTTGTCGCGGTTTTTCAACGGGGCGAGAACAGCAGCCATTTCGTCGGCTGGCAGGTCGGCCAACTCCATGCGTGGCTGGTCAAGCACCAGCTCGTGTTCGCTGGTGCCATGGCTGGTCAGGTAGATGAAAATCAAGTCTTCCGGGCCGCTGCGTTCGGCCAGCGTCAGGGCGGCACGGCGCAGGTTTTCCCGAGTCGCCATCGGGCGGTCGGCGAGGTGATCGCGATGGTTCACCAGGCGGATCTGGCCGAAAGCGCCGAAACGGCTGGTGAGCATATTGGCGACGTAGTCGGATTCGCGCAGAAACACGCTTTGCTTGCCATCACCGCCCAGGGTCAACGAATACAGTTCTACCGCCGGGGTCGAGGGCGCAATGTTGGCCAGCGCTGCGTCGAGCAAGCGCCCCTGGGCCAGCAGGCCGAGCTCCAGGGTGTCGGGCAAGAGTTTGCCCTCGGCGTCGCGCACGCGCTGGCCGTTGATCCAGGTGCCGCTGAGCACGGTGCCGTCGGTCAGCACCAATGTGCCGCGCCCCTGATAACTGTCGTTGTCGAACTGACCGGTGTAAAAACTGCCGTCAGACAGGTTGAGTCGGCCCTGGCCGGAAAAGCGCCAGTCATTGAACTGGCCGATGTAGTGGCTGCCGTCAGTGCCGATCAACTCGCCCTTGCCGTTCAGCGAGCCTTCCTTGAACTGGCCCAGCCAGACATCGCCGTCGGCGTTTTCGTAGCGGCCTTTGCCGTGCAGTTGATTGTTCTTGAAGCTGCCGACATAGATGTCGCCATCGGCACTGTTGAACGTGCCGTTGCCTTCCAGTTGGCCGTCGACGAAGTGCCCGGTGAACTGATTGCCGTTGCCGTCACTGCGCTGGCCTTCGCCATTGGGTTTGCCGTGGGCGAACTGGCCCTGATAGGCGCTGCCGTCTTCAAGTTCGAGGCGACCCAGGCCGGCGTATTGATCGGCCTTGAACTCTCCGCGATAGCTCATGCCGTTTTCTTTGAGGGTGCCTTCGCCGTCGCGTCGGCCGGCCTTGAAGCCGCCGCTGTAACTGCTGGCGTTGGTGGTCAGCGCCCCCTGGCCATCGAACAGTCCCTGATTGAACTGCCCGCGATAGACCTCGCCGTTGCTGCCGTGCCATTCGCCCTGGCCATGCCACTGCCCTTTGTCGAATTCGCCGGCGTACCAGCTGCCGTTCGGGTAGTCGATGCGTCCCTTGCCTTGCAGCAAGCCATTGACCAGGTCACCGCGATAGCGTCCGCCGTCCGGCAGGCGGGCGTCGGGGGCCAAAAGCGATTCGCCGTCGCCGCAAGCGGTGAGCATCAGGGTCAAGGCAAGGAGTGCAAGTGGGCGCATAGCGGATTCCGGGCAATTAGGCGAGGGAGTATGCCGCAGCTATGTGTCCTTATATAGGGTGAGGTATTGCGAGAAGGCGCGAAACAGCATGAGCTGCTTCGCATCCGGGAAGGTTTATACGAAGCACAGGGACAGGGGTTCGGCGATGTACGCCGGCTTGTCCGAACCTTCGATTTCCAGGGTGGTGGTGGCCTTGAGCAGCCATTGGCCGGGTTTTTTCTCGATGACTTCGGTCAGGTCGACCTTGAGTCGCACTTTCGAATTGACCTTGACCGGCTGAATGAAGCGCACGCTGTCGAGACCGTAGTTGACCACCATCTTCAAGCCTTCGGGCATGACGAGGATGTCTTCCATCAGTTTCGGGATTAGCGACAGCGACAGAAAGCCGTGAGCGATGGTGCTGCCAAATGGCGTTTGCGCGGCCTTGACCGGGTCGACGTGGATGAACTGAAAATCCCCTGTGGCCTCGGCGAACAGGTTGATGCGCTCCTGATCGATAGTGAGCCATTCGGAACGTCCAAGTTCCTTGCCGACATAATCTTTGAGCTCTGCAACTGGAACATAGGGCATTGAGACTCTCCTTGGGTTCATCGGTTTTATAGATTTGGCTTGCGAGGATTTAACTTCCCGGCTTACCACTTTAGATCAACATGGCCAAACGCTCCGGTCAACCGACCATGCTTTTGGCGAATGCCGATCTATAGCGCGGGCATGCTTATAATGCCCGGCCAATGCGGGTGACGGATTTTGCGGGGGATCAACAATGTTGCTACGAGGGCTAACGTGGCTGGTGCTGTTCCAATTGCTCGGCACGGCGATCAATCATTTGTTTTTGCCCGTGCTGCCGGGGCCGATTGTGGGGTTGCTGCTGTTACTGGTGTACCTCATCTGTCGCGGACAGGTCGGCGAGCCACTGAACCTGGCGGCCAGCAGCCTGTTGCGCTACCTGCCGCTGTTGCTGGTGCCTCCGGCCGTGGGCGTGATGGTCTATGCCGCTGACATCGCGGCGGACTTCTGGGCCATTGTCGGTGCGCTGGTGTTGTCGCTGCTGCTTTCGATGGCCTTCGCCGGGGTGCTGATGCAGCGCATGGTCAGGCGTCACGCTCACTCCGAGGACAGCCAATGATCTTCGACTGGCACGGCGCCTGGACGTCGGTGATTCACCATCCATTGTTCGGCATAGGCATTACCCTTGGCGCCTATCAACTCGTCCTGGCGGCATTCGAAAAAACCCGTTGGATCTTTTTGCAGCCGGTGCTGGTCTCCATGTTACTGGTGATCGGCGTGCTGGTGGGCTGCGGTCTGACCTACGCCGAGTACCGCAAGAGCACCGAGATCCTGAGCATCCTGCTCGGCCCGGCCACTGTCGCGCTGGCGGTGCCGCTTTACCTCAACCTGCGACGGATTCGGCAGTTGTTCTGGCCGATATTTACTACGCTGGTGATAGGTGGTGTCGTAGCTACGGGCATGGGCGTGCTGCTGGGCTGGTGGTTCGGTGCCGAACACATGATCCTGATGACCATGGCGCCGAAGTCGGTAACCTCGCCGATTGCCATGCTGGTGGCTGAGCAGATCGGTGGTGTCGCGGCGCTGGCAGCGGTGTTCGTCTTGATTACGGGTGTGATCGGGGCGATTTTCGGCCCGGTCCTGTTGACCCGGTTCGGCGTGCACAGCCCGGAAGCCAGGGGTATGGCGCTGGGCATGACGGCCCACGCTGTCGGCACGGCGGTGGCGATGCAGGAAAGTGAAGAGTGTGGCGCCTTCGCGGCGCTGGCGATGAGTCTGATGGGTGTGGCCACGGCGGTTTTCCTGCCGCTGGCGGTGTCGATGGTGGTGTAAGGAAATGTCTATGAGTCTGCCGCTTTTTCCGTTGAACACAGTGCTGTTTCCAGGCTGCATCCTCGACCTGCAGATTTTCGAAGCGCGCTACCTGGACATGATCGGCCGCTGCATGAAACAGGGCAGTGGTTTTGGCGTGGTGTGCATCCTCGAGGGTGAAGAGGTCGGGATCGCCCCGGCCGGCTACGCGCTGGTGGGTTGCGAAGCGCTGATCACCGATTTCAATCAACAGGACAACGGCCTGTTGGGGATTCGGGTCCGAGGCGGACGGCGTTTCCATGTATTACGATCGGAAATCCAGCGCGATCAGTTGACCGTCGCCGAGGTCGAGTGGCTGGAAGACGAACCGGAGCAGCCACTGCAGGACGAGGACGCCGACCTGGTGGCATTGCTCAAGGCCCTGGCGGAACATCCGATGGTTGAAGCCTTGAACATGGGCACTGAAGCGACCGGGCAACAGTCACTGGCCAATCAGTTGGCGTACCTGTTGCCCTTCGCTGAACTGGACAAGATCGACCTGCTGCAACTCGATGATCCGCAGCAACGACTGGATGCGATTCAGGCGTTGCTGGATGAGTTGCAGGGCGAGTTGTTTGCCTGACGGGCTCTGTTGCTAATACGCATACCGCAGCATCGTATGTGGCAAATGCTGCAACACGAAGAAGCCGAACAATGTCAGCAACGCCGGCAATACCAGCCACCAGACCTTGGGTGGCAAGGCGTTGAGCGGTTCCTTGCGCTGGATCAGCCACAGGCTCGCTGCACAAACACACGCTGCCAGCATCGCACCGGCCAGTACATCCGTCGGCCAATGTGCGCCGAGGTACACCCGTGACAGCGCAATTGCCATCGCTGGCAGGCAGCCCACTAATAGCCAGGTCAGGCGCATCCGTGGCGGTTGTCCACGGCCGGCCAGAACGGCGAGGGTCAGGAACAGCGCAAAAGATCCCGACGCATGGCCACTGGGCATGCTGTAACTGGTCAGCGGATCGCTCAGCACATCGGGGCGCACGCGGGCAAAGAACTGTTTGGTCGCGGTGTTCGACAATGCCGTGCAGAGCAGGGTGGTTGCGGCGAAGGTCGCCGGGCGCCATTGACGCATCAGCAGCAGCAACCCGGTCAGCAGTGCGCTGAGCAGCAGCATGTTGCGGAATTCGCCGATCAGCGTGAAGACCACTGCAACCTCATCGAGCATCGGGCTGCGATGTTCCTGCACCAGGGTCATCAGCCCTTGATCGAGGGCGTTCAGGTACGGATAGCCGATGAACAGCCCTGCCAGAATGAGAAAACTCATGCCGGCGATTAACCCTGTAGCCCTGCGATGCTGGCGCAAGCTACTGGTGGCGCTCAACCCCACCAAGACCGCAATGCTGCCGGCAACGATTCCGGCCTGAGCCCAGAAACCTTCAGGCAATGGCAAGCGAATCGCCGCGCCGGTGGCCCAGCCAGGCAGCAAATAAGCCACCGACCACCCCGCGCCGGCCAGCAGGCTGACGGCGATGAAGCGTGGGAAGGGCATGTCGCACATGCCGGCGACCATGGGCAGCATCGGCCGCAATGGCCCGATAAAACGCCCGACCAGCAGGCTGGCGATGCCATAGCGCTGGAAATAGGTCTCGGCTCCGGCAATCCATTCCGGGTGATGGCGCAAACCGGGCAGGCGCCGGATATTTTGATGGAAGTGTCGTCCAAGGAAATACGAAGTCACGTCGCCCAGAACACCGGCGAAGAAACCCAGCAGCAAGGTTTCACTCAGCGCCAATGCACCGCTGCCGGCCAGCACCGCAACGGTGAACAGTAAAACCGTTCCGGGCACGATCAGCCCGGCGATCGCCAGGCATTCCACAAAAGCCACCAGAAATATCGCCGCCGCCAGCCATTGCGGGTTGACCGTCAACCAACCGGTCACGCTATCGAGCCATTGGCCCATATAAACCACTCCATCAAATATTCAATTGCTTCCAGGGGATACGTGCAACTTTGAATACGCCATCGACCCCTGTAGGAGCGGGCTTGCCCGCCAAGGGGCCCTTCCAGTCGATATTAGTTTCGCCTGACACGGCGCCTTCGCGGGCAAGTCGGACCGCCGCATCGCCGCTCCTACAGGTTGTCAGTCAGGTCAGCACAAAATAATCGCGATCCTCGACCTGGCCCCGTCTTAGCGGGTTTCGCGTGCAATAAGCCGCGTAGGCAGCGTCGACGAAGCGGTACATCAGGTGCTCATCGCGCCCGTGGGGGATGCCCAGGCGTGTAGTCTGGATGATGTGGGCGGGCGTCTGGCCGACGTGCTCTACCAGCAACACTTCATGGTCAAAGCGTTTGGCGTCCCACACCGGCACTTTCAGGCCCAGTGCCTTGCAGAGCAGGGTTTGCCCGGCGCAGAGTTTTTGTGACGGGCGAGGGTGGCCCTGGGCGTCGGGATTGTTCAATAGCATCTGTGCCAGGCTGGCCGGCCCGCTCAATTCATCGACCCACGGGTAGGCGGACTTGATCAGCACGGCGTTACCGGGCCCTTGGGCGCTGAAATTAAGGGAATCGCCGCCCCGGGCGTAATACATATAGATGTGGCCGCCATCCAGAAACAAAGCCTTACGCTTTTCTGTGTAGCCGAGGGATGCGTGGCTGCCTTTTTCCGCGCAGTAATAGGCTTCGGTCTCGATGATCCGGGCGCTGAGCCACAGGTCGCCGACCCGATGGCGTATGACTTTACCCAGTAAATCCCGAGCCAGAGTTTGCGCGTCGCGGTCGAAAAACGCGTCCGGAAGGCCCTTGGGCAGGCTCGCAGCGGATGCTCGAACAGTCAGGTTGGACATGATGAACGACGTTTGTCAGGGCTGATTGAGTCGTGATGATAACAATTTGCAGCTTAATCCCGGCTGAACATCAGCAAATTGCCCTCCATTTCGACCATCCGCCCGTCACCGCTGTTAGTCCCGGGACGCGACAGCTATAATCTGCCGCTTTACTCTTTACCAAGACCTTATCAAAGACCACGCCAGACCATGACTGAGTCCGTTCTTGACTACATGACCCGCCTGGGTTGCGCTGCCCGCGAAGCTTCCCGCGTGATCGGCCGCGCCAGCACCGCGCAGAAAAACCGCGCCCTGCAGGCCGCCGCCAATGCGCTGGACGCTGCCCGCGCCGAGCTGACGGCGGCCAATGAGCTGGATTTGGCCACCGGTCGCGCCAATGGTCTGGAGCCGGCCCTGCTTGAGCGCCTGGCTCTGACCCCGGAGCGTATCGACGGCATGATCGTCGGCCTGCGTCAGGTGGCAGCCCTGCCGGACCCGGTTGGCGCGATCCGTGACATGAGCTTCCGCCCGTCCGGTATTCAGGTTGGCAAGATGCGCGTGCCATTGGGCGTGATTGGAATCATCTATGAGTCGCGGCCGAACGTGACCATCGATGCCGCGAGTCTGTGCCTGAAGTCCGGTAACGCGACCATCCTGCGTGGCGGTTCCGAGGCGATTCATTCCAATCGTGCCATCGCCGCCTGCATCCAGCGTGGCCTGGCCGAGGCCGGTCTGCCGGCTGCCGTGGTGCAAGTGGTCGAAACCACCGATCGCGCAGCGGTCGGCGCGCTGATCACCATGCCTGAATACGTCGATGTCATCGTGCCGCGCGGCGGTCGTGGCCTGATCGAACGTGTCAGCCGTGACGCCCGCGTACCGGTGATCAAGCACCTGGACGGGATTTGCCACGTTTACGTGAGTGAACACGCCGACCTGGCCAAGGCCCAGCGCATTGCGTTCAATGCCAAGACTTACCGTTACGGCATCTGTGGTGCCATGGAAACGCTGTTGGTGGATCAAACCGTCGCCAGGGATTTTCTGCCGGCGATGGCGGCCCAGTTCCGCGAAAAAGGCGTCGAACTGCGCGGTTGTGAACGTACCCGGGCAATCATCGATGCCGTGGTCGCCACTGAAGAAGACTGGAGCACCGAGTACCTGGCGCCGATTCTGTCGATCCGTGTAGTCGACGCAATGGACCAGGCCATCGAGCACATCAACCACTACGGTTCCCATCACACCGATTCGATTGTCAGCGAACACCAGGGCGACACCCGGCGTTTCGTGGCTGAAGTCGACTCCTCGTCGGTGATGATCAATACCCCGACATGCTTCGCCGATGGTTTCGAATACGGATTGGGTGCCGAGATCGGCATTTCTACTGATAAGCTGCACGCCCGCGGCCCGGTGGGCCTCGAAGGGTTGACCTGCGAGAAGTACATCGTGGTCGGCGACGGGCAGTTGCGCGGACAGGAGCCGGCCTGACTTGGGCGACTTAGACCCGTCAGCCCCGGTCACCGCCAGCGAGCCAGCCCCTCGCCGCATTGGCGTGCTGGGCGGAACGTTCGACCCGGTGCACATTGGCCATTTGCGCGGTGCGCTGGAAGTCGCCGAAACACTGGCGCTCGATGAACTGCGACTGACACCCAGTGCCAGGCCGCCCCATCGGGATACGCCGCAGGTGTCAGCCAAAGACCGACTGGCGATGGTCGAGTGCGCGGTGGCCGGTGTGGCGCCGTTGGTGGTGGACGCCCGCGAATTGCAGCGGGACAAACCGTCCTACACCATTGATACCCTGGAGCTGATGCGCGCCGAACTGGCCGCAGATGACCAGGTTTTTCTGCTTTTGGGCTGGGACGCTTTTTGCGGCCTGCCCACTTGGCACCGCTGGGAAGAGTTGCTCCAGCATTGCCATATCCTGGTGTTGCAGCGCCCGGATGCCGACAGCGAACCGCCGGATGCCTTGCGCAACCTGCTGGCAGCGCGCTCGGTGAGCGACCCGCTGGCCCTCAAGGGGCCGAGCGGACAGATTGCATTCGTCTGGCAGACACCGCTCGCGGTATCCGCCACCCAGATCCGTCAACTGCTGGCCAGCGGTAAGTCGGTACGTTTCCTGGTGCCCGACGCGGTCCTGGCCTACATCGATGCGCACGGACTCTACCGTGCGTCGAACTGAATAGGAGTGCCTCAAGGCACGTAGCAACAACGTGTATTGAAGCGCCCGAACATACGAGCAAAACGAGTTTTATATGACGAACAACGACGTAAGCAAAGTTAAGCGCAAAGGCACGTTCAAGAGTGCCCCGCTGCCGGAAAAGGTACTCGCTGCCGAGCCGCCTAAAGGCGACGAACTGGTCAAGATCGCCGTAGCCGCCCTGGAAGACGTCAAGGCCCAGGACGTGCTGGTCATCGATGTTCGCGACAAGCAGAGCATCACTGACTACATGATCATCGCCACCGGTACGTCCAACCGCCAGATCGGCGCGATGCTGGACAAGGTCCGCGAGGCCGTCAAAGCCCTGGGCATCAAGCCGCTGGGTGAAGAAGGCAAGGGCGACAGCGACTGGGTTCTGCTGGACATGGACGACGTGATCGTCCACATGATGACTTCCAATGCACGCCAGTTCTACGACCTGGAGCGCCTGTGGAAAGGTGCCGAGCAGAGCCGTGCAGCCGATGGCAAACACCACAGCCCTGAAGTTGGTCACGAGCACTTCAACAAGCTCAACAAAGACCAGGAATAAGGGACTGCTGTGCGACTGCGACTGATCGCCGTCGGTTCACGCATGCCCAAATGGGTGGAAGAAGGCTGGCATGAATATGCCAAGCGTCTTCCGTCCGAGCTGGCGCTGGAACTGGTGGAAATACCGCTCAATACCCGCGGCAAGAACGCCGACGTGGCCCGTTTCATCCGTCAGGAAGGCGAAGCCATGCTGGCCAAGGTCGGGCCGAACGAGCGGATTGTCACTCTCGAAGTCCACGGCAAGCCCTGGAGCACCGAGCAACTGGCGGTTGAGCTCGATCGCTGGCGGCTGGACTCGCGTACGGTCAACTTCATGGTCGGCGGCCCCGAAGGGCTGGCGCCGGAAGTCTGTGCGCGGGCTGATCAGCGCTGGTCGTTGTCACCGCTGACCTTGCCGCACCCGCTGGTGCGGATCCTGATCGGCGAACAGTTGTACCGTGCCTGGACCGTGCTGTCCGGTCACCCTTACCACAAGTAGCTCTACCCTCATGTCCCAGCCGATCCGCATCAAGGACCACGAAAAAGACGCCCGTCTGGTGCGTGGCCGCGTCGTGTTTGGGGCCATTGCAGTGGTGGCGCTGATTGGCGTGCTGATCGCGCGCCTGTATTTCCTCCAGGTGATCCAGTACGAGTACCACTCGACCCTGTCGGAAAACAACCGCGTCCATGTGCAGCCGATTCCGCCGCCCCGTGGACTGATTTTCGACCGCAACGGTGTCGTCATCGCCGACAACCGGCCCAGCTTCAGCCTGAGCATGACCCGCGAGCGCTCTGGCGATTGGCAGCAAGTGCTCGATGTGATCGTCCAGGTGCTGGAGCTGACCCCGGAAGATCGGGTGATTTTCGAGAAACGCATGCGCCAGGGGCGTCGGCCGTTCGAGCCGGTGCCTATTCTGTTCGAGTTGACCGAAGAGCAGATCGCGCGAATTGCCGTGAACCAGTTCCGCCTGCCAGGCGTAGAAGTGGTCGCGCAACTGGTCCGTCACTATCCGCAGGGTGCGCATTTTGCGCACTCGGTGGGTTACATGGGGCGGATCAACGAGAAAGAGCTGAAGATCCTGGATCCGGTGAGTTACAGCGGCACCCATCAAATTGGCAAAACCGGCATCGAGCGTTTCTACGAGCCTGAATTACACGGCCAGGTGGGTTACGAGGAAGTCGAGACCAACGCCCGGGGCCGCGTACTGCGCGTGCTCAAGCGTACCGATCCGATTCCCGGCAAGGACATCGTCCTGAGCCTGGACATCAAATTGCAGGAAGCCGCCGAAGCTGCGCTCGGTGGTCGTCGTGGTGCGGTGGTAGCGCTGGACCCGAAAACCGGTGAAGTGCTGGCGATGGTCAGCCAGCCGAGTTTCGACCCGAACCTGTTCGTCACCGGCATCAGCTCCAGGGCCTATTCCGAGCTGCGCGACTCCATCGACCGGCCGTTGTTCAACCGCGTGCTGCGTGGCCTGTACCCGCCGGGCTCGACCATCAAGCCGGCGGTGGCGATTGCCGGCCTGGATTCCGGCGTGGTGACCGCTTCGACCCGAGTGTTCGACCCCGGTTACTACATGCTGCCCAACTACGATCACAAGTACCGCAACTGGAACCGGACTGGCGACGGCTTCGTCGATCTCGATACCGCAATCATGCGCTCCAACGACACCTACTTCTATGACCTGGCCCACAAGCTGGGCATCGATAGGCTGTCGTCGTACTTGAGCAAGTTCGGTATCGGTCAGAAGGTCTCTCTGGACATGTTCGAAGAATCGCCGGGGTTGATGCCGACCCGCGAATGGAAGCGTGCGACGCGCCGGCAGGCGTGGTTCCCGGGTGAAACGCTGATTCTGGGGATCGGTCAGGGCTACATGCAATCGACCCCGTTGCAACTGGCCCAGGCCACTGCACTGGTGGCCAACAAAGGCATCTGGAATCGTCCGCACCTGGCCAGGACCATCGAAGGCGAGAAGCCGGTGGACCCTAACCCGATGCCGGACATCATCCTGCGCGACCCGTCGGACTGGACCAAGGTCAACCACGGCATGCAGCAGGTTATGCATGGTGCCCGGGGTACGGCGCGCAAAGCCTCGATCGGCGCGCAATACCGAATCGCCGGCAAGTCGGGTACGGCCCAGGTGGTCGCGATCAAGCAGGGTGAAAAGTACGACCGCTCCAAGGTCCAGGAGCGTCACCGTGACCACGCCTTGTTCGTCGGCTTCGCGCCGGCCGACGACCCGAAAATCGTGGTGTCGGTGATGGTCGAGAACGGCGAGTCCGGCTCCGGCGTCGCCGCGCCAGTGGTGCGTCAAGTCATGGATGCCTGGCTCCTGGACCAGGACGGTCGGTTGAAGCCCGAATACGCCAGCCCTATCAGTGCAGAGGCTACCGCCCGTGATGAATAACTTCGATCGCATGCTCTCCAGCGAGGATGTGATGCGTCGCCGTGCGACGCTGCTGCAACGCCTGCACATCGACGGTCCATTATTGATCCTGTTGCTGACTCTCGCCGCCGGCAGCCTGTTCGTGCTGTATTCGGCCAGTGGCAAAAGCTGGGATCTGCTGGGCAAGCAAGCTACTTCGTTCGGCATTGGCCTGGTGTCGATGATCGTCATCGCCCAGTTCGAGCCGCGCTTCATGGCGCGCTGGGTGCCGCTGGGCTACGTGGTCGGGGTAATGCTGTTGCTGGTGGTGGACATCATGGGCCACAACGCCATGGGCGCCACCCGCTGGATCAACATTCCCGGGGTGATCCGCTTCCAGCCCTCGGAATTCATGAAAATCCTGATGCCGGCGACGATCGCCTGGTACTTGTCCAAACGCACCTTGCCGCCCCAGCTCAAGCATGTGGGCGTCAGCCTGATGCTGATCGGCGTGCCGTTCATTCTGATCGTGCGTCAACCGGACCTCGGCACTTCGCTGCTGATCCTGGCCGGCGGCGCTTTCGTATTGTTCATGGGGGGCTTGCGCTGGCGCTGGATCCTCGGCGTACTGGCCGCCGCCGTGCCCGTGGCGGTTGCCATGTGGTTCTTCATCATGCACGACTACCAGAAGCAGCGGATCCTGACGTTCCTCGATCCGGAGAGCGATCCGCTCGGTACGGGCTGGAACATCATCCAGTCCAAGGCCGCCATCGGTTCCGGCGGTGTGTTCGGCAAGGGCTGGTTGCTGGGCACCCAGTCGCACCTGGACTTCCTGCCGGAAAGCCACACTGACTTCATCATTGCAGTAATGGGTGAAGAATTCGGCCTGGTGGGGATCTGCGCGCTGTTGCTAATCTACCTGCTGTTGATCGGCCGCGGACTGGTGATTACCGCCCAGGCGCAGACATTGTTCGGCAAGTTGCTCGCGGGCAGCCTGACCATGACGTTTTTTGTTTATGTTTTCGTCAATATCGGTATGGTCAGTGGCCTGTTGCCGGTGGTGGGGGTGCCGTTGCCGTTCATTAGCTACGGAGGAACTTCGCTGGTGACGCTGCTGTCAGCGTTTGGGGTTTTGATGTCGATCCATACCCATCGCAAGTGGATCGCACAGGTTTGAATAAGGTGAAACTTTCAATGCAAGTAATGCGTGGCTGGGCGACCCGGTATGCGCCATGGGTCGGCCTGGTAAGCATCCTTGGCACCGTGCAGGAAGCGTTGGCCGGCGACTACGAAGGCTCACCCCAGGTGGCCGAATTCGTCGGTGAAATGACCCGCGACTATGGTTTCGCCGGTGAACAATTGATGGGTGTGTTCCGCGAAGCCGAGCGCAAGCAGTCGATTCTGGACGCCATCTCGAAACCCGCCGAACGGGTCAAGCAGTGGAGCGAATATCGCCCGATGTTCATCACCGATGCGCGCATAGCCCGGGGTGTGGATTTCTGGCGTCAGCATGAAGCGGTGTTGGCCCGTGCCGAGCAGGAATACGGCGTTCCGGCCCAGGTGATAGTCTCGATCATCGGCGTTGAAACCTTTTTCGGCCGTAATACCGGAAATTTCCGGGTGATCGATGCCTTGTCGACCCTGGGTTTCGACTATCCTCCCCGTGCCGAGTTTTTCCGCAAGGAATTGCGTGAGTTCCTGCTGCTGGCGCGCGAAGAGCAGGTCGATCCGATGACGCTCAAAGGCTCTTACGCCGGCGCAATGGGGTTGCCGCAATTCATGCCGAGCAGTTTCCGCGCCTATGCGGTGGATTTCGACGGTGATGGCCATATCAACATCTGGACCAACCCCGACGATGCCATTGGTAGTGTCGCCAGTTACTTCAAGCGTCATGGCTGGGGCGCCGGCGAACCGGTGGTCAGCCGTGCCGATGTCCGTGGCGATCAGGTCGACGAGGGTTTGACCGCAGGCATCGAACCGACGAAAACCGTCGGGGAGTTGCGAGCCCTGGGGTGGTCAAGTCATGATGCGCTGCGCGATGATATGCCGGTTACCGCTTTCCGCCTGGAAGGCGACAATGGCTCCGAGTACTGGATGGGCCTGAAGAATTTTTACGCGATCACGCGTTATAACCGCAGCGTGATGTACGCCATGGCTGTACATCAACTGTCTGAACAGCTGGTCCAAGCACGGGGCGTCAAGTAATGCGGGCATTGCCTATCAATAAACCCCTGAAGTTGATGGCATTCGCCGCGTTGGCTGTGCTGGTCGCCAGTTGTTCGACCAGCCGCGCGCCAGCCCAGAAGTCCACCACCGCCGTGCGCTCGACGCCGGGGCTGGACATCAACCGTGCCCACAAGGATGGCGCGCCATGGTGGGATGTCGATGTTTCGCGCATCCCGGACGCCACGCCGACCCTGCATACCGGCCCGTACAAGGCCAGCCCGTACTCAGTACTGGGCAAAACCTATTTTCCGTTGCAAGAATCCAAGACGTACGTGCAGTCGGGTACGGCGTCCTGGTATGGCACCAAGTTCCATGGTCAGAACACCGCCAACGGCGAAGTCTATGACCTGTACGGCATGAGTGCCGCACACAAGACCTTACCGCTGCCGAGTTACGTTCGGGTGACCAACCTGGACAACAACAAGAGCGTGATCCTGCGCGTCAACGATCGTGGGCCGTTCTACTCGGACCGGATCATCGACCTGTCATACGCGGCCGCCAAGAAACTCGGTTATGCCGAGACCGGTACCGCGCGGGTCAAGGTCGAGGGCATCGATCCACAACAGTGGTGGGCCGCCAAGGGCCGTCCGGCGCCTTTAATGCTCAACGAGCCGCAAGTCGCGCAGAATAGCGCCCCGGTGATCACGGCCTCGGCCGGCACCGTCGAGCAATGGACGCCCCCGCCGCAGCAACACGCCGCAGCCGTTGTGCCCGTACAACTTGCTGACGCAAAAAAAAACGCTTCTGCACCAGCCTCTGGCCAGTATCTGCAGGTGGGCGCGTTCGCCAACCCGGACGCTGCAGAACTCCTGAGATCGAAGCTCAGCGGGATGGTGAGCGCTCCGGTGTTCATCAGTTCGATCGTGCGCAATCAGCAGACCCTGCACCGGGTTCGCCTGGGGCCGATCGGTTCGCCGGGTGAGATTGCCCAGGTGCAGAACAGCGTGCGCCTGGCCAACCTTGGTTCGCCAAGTGTGGTCACCGAGTAATACGTAGGACTTGATTGACGATTCACCAGCGATTTGGGGGTGAATCAGGCTGTTGGCTCGTCGAAGAACAAAAGCCCGGCAAGGGTTACAGAGTGAGCAGCTGAACACGCGATGACTCGTTAGAAAGTCATCTGATTAGTTTTGCCCTTGGGCAGTTTCCATTAGCGATTTCGAGAGACGGATGAACATCACCACCTTTGCCAAACGCCTGTTCCTGTTAGTCCCGCTGCTCCTCTCACCTGCCGCGTTCGCGGTCGAGATGATGCCGTCGCCACCGCAACTGGCTGCCAAGGCCTACGTGCTCATGGATGCCAGCAGTGGCAACGTGCTGGTCGAGAACAATGGTGACCAGCGTCTGCCGCCGGCCAGCTTGACCAAGCTGATGACCGCGTACATCGCGACCCTGGAAATCCGTCGCGGCCAGATCGGCGAAAACGATCCGGTGACCGTCAGCGAGAACGCCTGGCGCACCGGCGGTTCGCGGATGTTCATCAAAGTGGGCTCGCAGGTCACCGTCAGCGACCTGCTGCACGGCATCATCATCCAGTCGGGCAACGACGCCAGCGTCGCGCTCTCCGAGCACATCGCCGGCAGCGAAGACGCTTTCGCCGACCTGATGAACAAGACCGTCGCCGACCTGGGCATGACCAACACCCACTTCATGAACCCGACCGGCCTGCCGAACCCTGAGCACTATTCGTCGGCTCACGACATGGCTGTGCTGGCCCGCGCGATCATCCACGAAGACCCGGCTCACTACGCGATCTACTCGCAGAAAGAGTTCTTCTGGAACGGCATCAAGCAACCGAACCGTAACCTGCTGCTGTGGCGCGACAAGACCGTCGACGGCCTGAAAACCGGTCACACCGACGAAGCCGGCTACTGCATGGTGTCTTCGGCCGTACGTGATGGCATGCGCCTGATCGCCGTGGTGTTCGGCACCAACAGCGAGGTGGCTCGTGCCGCAGAAACCCAGAAGCTGCTGACCTACGGTTTCCGCTTCTTCGAAACCCAGACCTTCTATCAGAAGGGCGCCGAACTGGCCCAGGCGCCGGTCTGGAAGGGTTCCACCAACCAGGTCAAGGCTGGCCTGGCTGAAGACCTGACCATGACCCTGCCCAAAGGCCAGCTGAAAAAGCTCGCTGCCAGCATGACCATGACCCCGCAACTGGTCGCGCCAATCGCCAAGGGCGACGTGATCGGTAAAGTCGAAGTGAAACTGGACGACAAGGTCGTGCACAGCGCTGATCTGATCGCTCTGGACGCTGTCGAGGAAGGTGGTATCTTCCGCCGCATGTGGGATAGCATCCGTCTATTCTTCTACGGCTTGTTCAACTGAATTTAGTGTGCACCTGCATGGCTCCGCGCTGATCTGGCGCGCAGCCATGCCCGTCGCCACGGCTTACGCTTACGCTTACGAGGCCGTTACGCCATGACCGATACCGAAGTAAAGGCGCCAAAGATCGAATTCCCTGCCAATGATTATCCGGTTAAGGTGATCAGCGACACCGGCGTGGGCAACAAGGACAGGATCATCGACATCGTTCGCAAGCATGCAACGATCAACGATGAGCGTGTTGACGAGCGCCAGAGCAGCAACGGCAAATACACCACCATCCAGTTGCACATCGTCGCGACCGACCAGGACCAGCTGTACAACATCAACAGCGAACTGCGGGCCACCGGTTTCGTGCACATGGTGTTGTGATGTCTGGCACGCTGGGCTTTCGCGAGCTCGGCCAGATGGCTTACGAGCCGGTCTGGCATGCCATGCAACGCTTCACCAACGAACGCGGCAGCGATGCCGCCGACGAGATCTGGCTGGTAGAGCATCCACCGGTGTTCACCCAGGGCCAGGCGGGCAAGGCTGAACATTTGCTGCTCCCCGGTGATATTCCAGTAGTGCAGGTCGATCGTGGTGGTCAGGTGACATACCACGGGCCTGGCCAGTTGGTGGCTTATCTGCTGCTGGACGTGCGCAAGCTCGGGTTTGGCGTGCGCGATCTGGTCAACCGGATGGAGCAGTGCCTGATCGAGCTGCTGGCCAGTTACGGCGTCACCGCCGTGGCCAAACCCGATGCACCGGGTGTCTACGTCGACGGGGCGAAAATCGCCTCGCTGGGTCTGCGGATCCGCCATGGCTGCTCCTTTCATGGCCTGGCCCTGAACGTGGACATGAACCTGGAACCGTTTCGACGGATTAATCCCTGCGGCTATGCCGGGCTGGCGATGACCCAGCTGAGCGATCACGCAGGATCGATTGAATTTGCCGAGGTAAGTGCCCGGCTGCGCGCGCAGCTCGTCAAACACCTCGACTATGCTGAGCAGACGACCCTGACGGGCGGAATCGACTGATATGACTACTGATGCAGTGCAAACCATGATCCCGACGCTCGATGTCACCGAGCGCCCGGCCCCGCGTCCCAAGGTAGAGGCCGGCGTCAAGCTGCGCGGCGCCGAAAAGGTTGCACGCATCCCGGTGAAGATCATTCCGACTACGGAATTGCCGAAAAAACCGGACTGGATTCGTGTCCGCATCCCGGTTTCACCGGAAGTCGACCGCATCAAGGCCTTGCTGCGCAAACACAAGCTGCACAGCGTGTGCGAAGAGGCTTCCTGCCCGAACCTGGGCGAGTGTTTCTCCGGCGGCACCGCGACCTTCATGATCATGGGCGACATCTGCACCCGTCGTTGCCCGTTCTGCGACGTCGGCCACGGCCGTCCGAAGCCACTGGACGTCAACGAACCGGAAAGCCTGGCCATCGCCATCGCCGACCTGAAACTCAAGTACGTTGTGATCACCTCGGTGGACCGTGATGACCTGCGTGACGGCGGTGCCCAGCACTTTGCCGACTGCATCCGCGAAATCCGCAAACTGTCGCCGAACGTCCAGCTCGAGACCCTGGTCCCGGACTACCGTGGCCGCATGGACATCGCCCTGGAAATCACCGCTGCCGAGCCACCGGATGTGTTCAACCACAACCTGGAAACCGTGCCGCGCCTGTACAAGGCTGCGCGTCCGGGCTCGGACTACCAGTGGTCGCTGACCCTGCTGCAACGTTTCAAGCAGATGATGCCGCACATTCCGACCAAATCCGGTTTGATGCTGGGCCTGGGCGAGACCGACGAAGAAGTCATCGAGGTCATGAAGCGCATGCGCGAACACGACATCGACATGCTGACCCTCGGCCAGTACCTGCAACCGTCCCGCAGCCACTTACCGGTGCAGCGCTTCGTGCACCCGGACACCTTCGCCTGGTTTGCCGAGGAAGGCTACAAGATGGGCTTCAAGAACGTGGCGTCCGGTCCGTTGGTACGTTCTTCGTATCACGCTGACGAGCAGGCCAAGCTGGTCAAGGCCGAGCTGATGTCGTCCTGATTCAGCGCTGTGAAAAGTGCCCGCAAGGTTTAATCGACCTTGCGGGCTTTTTTTGCCCGTCTGACAGTGATTTCGGCCCTTTCCTGCGGACGATGGGACGATTGATCCCCTTCTGTTTGTCGCCGTTCCTGACTAATGTGTGCTTGACGCTTCTACGCTGGGAGATCCATGGATGACCGCAAGACCTGACCCCACGCTCATGCCTCACACGCCTGTACCGGCGTTGCCGATGCAAGGGTTGATCGCCGTGATCGCGCCTGCCGGCCCTGCAGCGCTTGACACCGGCAAGGCCATCGCCTGGATGCGCGCACGTGGTTATTCGCTGCGGATATTTCCGGGGGTGTTCGAGAAGGATGGCTACCTCGCCGGCAGCGACGATATACGACTCAATGACCTGCACGCGGCGTTCACCGACCCGGAGGTCGATGCCATCATTTGCCTGCGTGGCGGTTACGGCACGCCTCGGTTGCTTGATCGCGTCGACTTTCAGTTGCTGCGCCACCACGCCAAGCCATTCATCGGCTACAGCGACATCACCGCGCTGCATTTGGCGATCAGCCGTTATGCGGGTTTTGTGACCTTCCATGGCCCGCTGCTCAACGCCGATCTGCTGGGTGAGCGGCTGCCACCTACCGAAACCTCTTTTTTCAATATGCTCAGTGGGCAATGCAGGGCCGGTAGTGTGCTCATGCATCCGATTGGCCGCCCGTTGACGACGATCGTACCGGGTGTCGCTCATGGGCGCCTGCTCGGTGGCAACCTGTCGATGATTGCCGCGACGATGGGTACGCCCTACCAGATCGATGCCGAGGGCGTCATTCTGTTCATCGAAGATATCAACGAGCCGCTGTATCGCATCGACCGGTTGCTGACCCATCTGCGTCTTGCGGGGACCCTGCACAAGCTGCGTGGGGTGCTGGTGGGGGACATCGCGGGAGTTGAGGTGGTCGCGCTGGAGCGCTTGCTCAAGCAGACGTTCGAGCCATTGCTGATTCCGGTGCTGTCCGGCTGGCGCAGTGGGCATTGCAACCCGAATCTGACGTTGCCGATGGGGGCGTTGGTGCGGCTGGATGCGGGGAACAAGGAATTGGTTTTGGAACAGGATGTGGTAATCAGATAAGTCGCGAATATCTTGAAAAGATCGCAGCCTGCGGCAGCTCCTACGGGGTTTTGTGTACACCCGTAGGAGCTGCCGCAGGCTGCGATCTTTTGCTTTTAGCGGTTACGCAAACCTTCCAGCAATTTGTGCGTCGGGTACCCATCCGCCGGCCAGCCAAACGACTGTTGGGCGCTGCGGATCGCCTTGCGCGTGTTGGCGCCAATGATCCCGTCGGCGGTGCCGGCATCGTAGTTTTGTGTGCTCAGCAGGTTTTGCAGCTCGATCCGCTCGGTACGGCTCAGTGGCAGGTCATCCTTTGGCCACGTGCCGCTGATCAGTCCCGCGCCATTGAAGCGTTCGGACAACAGGCTCACCCCCAAGGCGTAGGACGACGAGTTGTTGTACTTGAGGATCGCCCGGAAGTTATCGAGCACCAGGAACGCCGGTCCACGGTAACCGGCCGGCAGCAGCAAGGCCGCGGACAATTGCTCGGAGCCGGCCGGGACCTGCCCACCATTGGGCAGGGTAATTCCCAGTTGCCGCCATTCGGCGACGCTTCTGCGAGTCGTGCCGTCGGCCAGCAAGTAGTCGAACCCGCCTGGCAACTGCACTTCGAAGCCCCATGGCTGGCCTTTCTGCCAGCCTGAGCTTTGCAGGTAATGTGCGGTCGAGGCCAGGGCATCGGCCGAACTGCCCCAGATATCGCGGCGTCCGTCGCCATCGAAGTCCACGGCATGGGTGTTGTAGGTGGTCGGGATGAACTGGGTCTGGCCCATGGCGCCGGCCCAGGATCCGAGCATCTTCTCGGGTTCGATATCGCCTTGTTGCAGGATTTGCAGGGCGGCAATCAATTGTGCGTGGGCGAAAGCGGGGCGACGGCCTTCGTAGGCCAGGGTCGCCAGCGAGTTGATCACCGACTTGCTGCCCTGGAACTGGCCAAAGTTGCTTTCCATGCCCCACACGGCCACCAGCGCCTGACGATCAACGCCGTAACGCTGCTCGATGCTTTGCAGGATGTCGGCGTATTGGTTGACCAGCGACTGGCCTTTGCGTACCCGCAGCGGCGACAAGGCGCCGTCGAGGTATTCCCACACCGGTTTTGCGAATTCCGGTTGGCTGCGATCGGCACGAATCACACTGGGGTCGAAGCTGACATCGGCAAAAGCGCGATCGAACAGATCGGCGCGGATACCGGCGGCCAAGGCATCCTTGCGGAAACCCGCCTGCCATTCGGCGAAGGTCTGGGTGGGCGGGATGTCGAGGTTTTCACCGTTCGCAACCACAGGCGGAACAACCGCCGGGGAGGTGGCGACAGGGAGGGTCTGAAGCGGCTGGGCGTCGGCGGCGGTAGGTTTTTCCGCGCAGGCGACTAGCAAAACGAGGCTGGAGGCAGCAATCAATTGGCGCAAGTGCCAACGACGGGAAAGACAAAAGGGCATGCACGGGTCCAGGGAATACGGATCAGGTGCAGACCTTAACATGTTGAGCGGATGCTTGCCTTTCAGGCCGCCAGAAAGTAAGAAGCCTCCCAGCTGTCAGACTGGAAGGCTTCGCGGCGGTAGCTGCCTTTGCCCTTGGCGGGGCGTTCCTGGCGGCTGCGGAACAATGGCTGGGCGATGATGGATTTGGCCTTGTTGGGGCCATGCTTCGATGGCTTTTTGCTCATGGTGACTTCTCGCAAGTGAATGGATTTTGCGAGGCGAATCATCGGCCGAAGTTGAAAGGCTGTCCAGTCCCGATGTCTGTCTGAAAAAGCGCCGCTCTTTGTAGGAGCGAGCTTGCTCGCGAAGCACTTGAGGGCGCCGCGTTAAATCAGAACGTCTGCGTTATCGTTAACGACCTTCGCGAGCAAGCTCGCTCCTACAAGGTGCGGGGTTACTCAGCGGGCAGGGTCAGGCGCTGCCCAGCCATCAGCAACGTCAACCGGCTCAAACTCATCCACGGCGAACCGGCCGCCTGGCCTTTGATCTGCGCATCAATGCGTTGCGCTTCGAGCAGCAGTTGCGCCCAGCGTTGTGCCGAGTAGCGTTGCAAGGCCTTGCTCACCAACGGCTTGCGTTTGTCCCAGACCGGAGGCTTGGCCTGGCTGAAGGCCTTGTCCAGCGGCGTCCCCTGGCTGTATTGCAGCGAAATGTTGGCCAGCAGGCGCAACTCCCGGGCCAGGGCCCAGAGAATCACCGGCGGCTCGACGCCTTCACCGCGTAAGCCTTCGAGCATGCGCAACGCATGGGCCGCTTCACCATTGAGCACCGCATCGGTCAGGCCAAAGACGTCGAAGCGCGCACTGTCGGCCACCGCTGCCTGTACAGTTTCAACGGTGATCTGACCCCCCTCGGCCATCAGTTTGAGCTTTTCGATTTCCTGGGCGGCGGCCAGCAAATTGCCCTCGACCCGCGCCGCGATCAGCTCAACGGCGTCCTGGCTGGCAGAAAGCCCGGCCTGGGACAAACGTTGGCGGATCCAGCTTGGCAGCTGGGCGACATCGACTGGCCAGATCTGCACGAACTGGGTCTGTTGTCCTTCGACCAGCGCTTTGCCCCACTTGGTTTTCTGCGCGCTGCCATCGAGTTTCGGCAGGCTGATCAGCAGTACGGTGTCGTCAGCCGGGCGCGAGCAGTACTCGATCAGTGCGGCGGCACCTTTGTCGCCGGGTTTGCCGGAAGGCAAGCGCAGTTCCAGCAGGCGCTTTTCGGCGAACAGTGACATGCTGGCACCGGCTTGCAGCAACGTCCCCCAGTCGAAACTGGCGTCGGCGGCAAACACCTGGCGCTCATCGAATCCCTGCTGACGGGCGGTAGTGCGAACAGCGTCGGCCGCCTCCTGGCACAGCAACGGGTCATCGCCGCTGATGATGTAGACCGGCGCAAGGGCGCCTTGCAGGTGTTTGGCGAGTTGGGCGGGGGCGAGCTTCATAAGAGAGGGCGAACGGGGCGCCTGAGCACCCCGTAAGTCTTACTGCTGCGGCAGTTCGACAGGCGACTGACGCGGGGTATCCGCTTCAGCCTTCTTTGCCGCTTCCAGTGCTGCGGCATCAGCCTTGGCCTTGGCTTCGGCAGTCTGCTGCAACTGATCCAGTTGGCCAGGGCTCAGTTGTTGCAGGCGCAGCATCATGCGCTGAACCAGCTCGCGGCGGGCCTCTGTCCGGGCCGTTGCGGCTTCCTGGTCGGAACCCACCAGGTTGTTGCCGTCGTGCATGTAGATTTTCTGCACTTCAAGCTTGTCGCTCATCAGTGGCAGGTCACCGCGACCAAGGATGTCGTAGTTCAATACGGTGGTCACCTGGTACTCGCCAGCACGACCGGCACCAGCGTAGCTGAGGATACGTTGGCTTTCCTGCTCATTGGTCAGCACCAGTTTGTAAGGTGCGCCGTTAAAGACCTTGACGCCGCTGCCTTCCAGTGTCTGACGCAACTGGGTCACGGTTGGACCATAGGCGTTACGGGCGCTCAGGTCGAGTTCCTTGATCGCCAGTTCGTCGGTGCCGGTGCCGCGCAGCTGGAAACCGCAGGCGCTCAACAGAACCGCGAGGCCCATCACCAGCAGATTGCGTTTGATCATCTTGTTGCTCCCCTTGAAACCATGTGGGCCGATCAAGCGGCCCGAAAGGTTTTACTCGGCGCCAGGCTCACCTGGCGCCCGATCCAATTAGCTGGCGACGATATTGACCAGTTTCCCGGGCACTACGATCACTTTACGGATGGTCAGGCCGTCGACGAAGCGCAGGACGTTCTCGTTGGCGCGGGCGGCTGCTTCGACTTCTTCGCGGCTGGCACTGGCGGGCATTTCGATCTGGCCACGCAGCTTGCCGTTGACCTGGATGACGAGCGTCAGGCTGTCCTGCACCAGTGCGCTGTCGTCCTGCACCGGCCAACCGGCGTCGATCACAGGATCAGCGTGACCCAGTTGATTCCACAGTTCGTGGCTGATGTGCGGCGTGATCGGAGCCAGCAGCAGAGTCACGGTTTCCAGACCTTCGTGAATCAGTGCGCGATCCTGCCCGGTGCTTTGCGCGGCTTTTTCCAGCACGTTCATCAGCGTCATCACCTGGGCGATGGCGGTGTTGAATTTGTGGTTCTGGCCGACGTCCTGGCTGGCCTGCTTGATGGCCAGGTGGATCGAACGACGAACGGCTTTCTGCTCGTCATTCAGGCTGGCGACGTCCAGTTTGCCCGGCAGGCCGTGGGTGACGTGGGCTTGAGCCAGGCGCCAGACACGCTTGAGGAAACGGTGCGAACCTTCCACGCCGGAGTCAGACCATTCCGCGCTCATGTCAGGCGGCGAGGCGAACATCATGAACAGGCGGCAAGTGTCTGCACCGAACTGGTCGATCATCGACTGTGGGTCGACACCGTTGTTCTTCGACTTGGCCATCTTCTCGGTGCCGCCGATTTCCACCGGCAAGCCGTCAGCTTTCAACTTGGCGCTGATAACCTTGGCCTTGCTGTCACGCTCAAGCTCGACGTCCGCCGGGTTGAACCAGGTGTAAGCGCCATTGGCTTCGCGACGATAGTAAGTCTCGGCGATTACCATGCCCTGGGTCAGCAGGTTCTTGAACGGCTCGTTGGAGCTCACCAGGCCTTCGTCACGCATCAATTTGTGGAAGAAGCGCGCGTAGAGCAGGTGCAGGATCGCGTGTTCGATACCGCCGATGTACTGATCCACCGGCAGCCAGTGGTCGGCTGCGGATTTTTCCACGAGGCCACCTTCAAAGTGCGGCGAGGCGTAGCGGGCGTAGTACCACGACGACTCGACGAAGGTGTCCATGGTGTCGGTTTCACGCTTGGCAGGCTGGCCGCATTTAGGGCAGCTGCACTCGTAGAACTCAGGCATGCGCGCCAGTGGCGAGCCGGCGCCGTCCGGCACCACGTCTTCCGGCAGTACGACCGGCAATTGATCTTCCGGTACCGGCACATCACCGCAGGTGTTGCAGTGGATGATCGGGATCGGGCAGCCCCAGTAGCGCTGACGGCTGATGCCCCAGTCGCGCAGGCGGAACTGGGTGCGCGAGGCGCCCAGTTCTTTCTTGATCAGCGCGACTTCGATGGCGTCGAAGGCACCCGCGAAGTCGAGGCCGTCGAACTCGCCGGAATTGATCAGCGTGCCGTACTCGCCGTAGGCGTCTTGCCATGGCTGCGGGTTGCTATCGCCAGAACTGGTGCGCACGACCGATTTAACCGGCAGGTTGTACTTGTGGGCGAACTCGAAATCGCGCTCATCGTGGGCCGGAACCGCCATCACCGCGCCATCACCGTAGTGCATCAGCACATAGTTGGCGACCCATACCGGCAGTTTTTCGCCGGTCAGCGGGTGCTCGACGAACAGGCCGGTCGGCAGGCCTTTTTTCTCCTGGGTGGCGACGTCGGCTTCCGCCACGCTGCCGCCCTTGCATTCAGCGATGAACGCTTGCAGCTCAGGATTGTTCTGTGCAGCGAGGGTGGCGAGGTGGTGTTCGGCGGCCACGGCGACGTAGGTCGCTCCCATGAGAGTGTCCGGACGGGTGGTGAAGACTTTCAGCACGCCCGCTTCGCCGATGGAATCGACGTTGTACGGGAACTGCACTTCCATGCCGCGGGATTTGCCGATCCAGTTGCGCTGCATGGTCTTGACCTGTTCAGGCCAGCCCGGCAGGTCGTCGAGGCTCTCCAGCAGCTCATCCGCGTAGGCGGTGATCTTGAAGTAGTACATCGGGATTTCGCGCTTTTCGATCAGCGCGCCGGAACGCCAGCCGCGACCGTCGATCACTTGCTCGTTGGCCAGGACGGTCTGGTCGATCGGGTCCCAGTTCACGGTGCCGCTTTTTTTGTAAATCACACCTTTTTCGAACAGGCGGGTGAACAGCCATTGTTCCCAGCGGTAGTAATCGGGCTTGCAGGTGGTCACTTCGCGCGACCAGTCCACCGCCAGGCCCAGGCTGCGCAGCTGGGTCTTCATGTAGGCGATGTTTTCGTAGGTCCACTTGGCGGGCGCTACGTTGTTCTTCATCGCGGCGTTTTCCGCCGGCATGCCGAAGGCGTCCCAACCCATGGGTTGCAGAACGTTCTTGCCTTGCATGCGCTGGTAGCGGGAGATCACGTCGCCGATGGTGTAGTTGCGCACGTGCCCCATGTGTAGCTTGCCGCTGGGGTAAGGGAACATCGACAGGCAGTAGTAAGTCTCCTTGCCTGGCTGTTCACTGACTTCAAAGGACTTTTGCTCGTCCCAGAACGACTGGGCGGCGGCTTCGATTTCACGGGGCTGATATTGTTCGTGCATGGCTACTTTTGAACTGAATAGGGGTGGCCTAATCCTCTTCAATGCAACGCTGGACGGTGAACACGCCACATTGGCGTTTTCGAGGCCCAGCCGAGCTGGAAGTGGAGTTACAGGAAGCGCCGTAGCATACATGACCGCGCTCTACCGAGGGAAACCCTGATTGCTGCCGCACGTCCAGCAAAAACCGCTGCGAGGGCCGTTGGTCGCGGCGTTCAGCCGGTTTGTTCATGGAAGCTAAGCTCTAACTGGGGAGTAGGTCTTATCTTCCAATGAGGTGAGGGATGGTTGAGTCTCAGCAAAAAGCTACAAAACCGGAGCTGTACGAAAGGCTGATCGATCGTTTGGCCTTGGCCCTGGACGCGGCAAGAACCGCTGGCCGGTTGCGCGACGAACACCCTCTGGAACTGGAACTGCGTGGTCTGAGCCCCGCAGAGTTTGCACTGGTCAAGGCGTATCTGGATCGCAGTGAGCGTGAGACGCACGGATGCTTGTCAGAGGCGGTAAAGCAACTCGACGTACCACGTTCGGCCAAGATTATCTGGCTCAAGGACAAGGTTCCCGGCAGAGACGCGGTAAAGGTCCGGTCTTTCCAGTTCAAATAGGGCACAGAGCCTTGCTCCATGCATTTTTGAAATATAGTCCTTGCGTAATGATTGTCGCATTGCTCCAACCCACTTAGGCTTCGGGCATCTCCGGGAGATGCTCAATGCCTTTTCGTTATTTCGTAAAACAACTTCTTTTGCCACCCGGCATTCTATTGCTGCTGCTTTTGCTTGCCTGGTGGTTGCGCCGATCCAGGCCGAGGCTTGCCGGTGCGTGCTTTGCGCTGGGCCTGGGGGGCTTCTGGCTGATGAGCCTGCCGGTGGTGGTGCAGTGGAGTGCCGGCCTGCTCGAGCGGGAGCCACCGCTGGCCCGCGATGAATGGGCAGTCCTGGGGCAGCGCGCGGATGCGATCGTGGTCCTCGGCTCGGGGCGCGAACGCGGTGACGTGGCCTGGGGCGCCGACCAGCCCACGGGCGTCGGCCTGGAGCGCCAGCGCTTTGCCGCGCGGCTGGCCAAGGCTTCCGGCTTGCCGGTGCTGACCAGCGGCGGCTTGCATTACGGCACGCCACCCAGCGAGGCGCAGATGATGGCTGACTCCTTGGGCGATGATTTTGGCGTGAACGTGCGTTGGCAGGAAGGGCGCAGCCGCACGACCTGGGAAAATGCGCAGTTCAGCGCCGAAGTGCTGCTGCCACAGGGCGTCAAACGTGTGGTGCTCGTGACCCATGCCGCGCATATGCCACGAGCGGTCTGGAGTTTTCGCAAGGCCGGGTTTGAGGTGGTGCCGGCGCCGGTAGGGTTTCTGGGCGGCGACAACGCACGGCCACTGGGTGGCTGGATGCCGGAGTTCAAGGCGATCTGGCAGAACGGGCAATTGATGAACGAGGCGGTGGGGCAGATCGGTTATTCGTTGTTTTACCGATAAAGATCAAAAGATCGCAGCCTGCGGCAGCTCCTACAGTTGGAATGCAATCCCTGTAGGAGGGGCCGCCTCGTCTTCGACGCCGCGCTGTCGCGCAGCAAACTGAGGGAGCTAGAGTTGAAGAGCGTGCGCGGGGCAGAGACCGTCATTAGCACTGGTGTGACAGCACCCGAGTAGGAGAG
>NZ_JAHBDJ010000034.1:0-56179 GCF_019956375.1 Pseudomonas sp. GL-R-19
TCGCGAAGGTGTGTCAGCTACCTTGGTGTCGGCTGACACACCATCGCGAGCAGGCTCGCTCCTACAGGGGTTTCGGGTTACAGCACCATCGCCGCCACCCAGCCAAACGCCAGCAGCGGCAGGTTGTAGTGCAGGAAGGTCGGGACCACGGTGTCCCAGATGTGATGGTGCTGACCGTCGATGTTCAGGCCGGAGGTCGGGCCGAGGGTCGAGTCCGAAGCCGGTGAACCGGCGTCGCCCAGGGCACCGGCGGTGCCGACGATGCACACGATGGCAATCGGGCTGAAGCCCAGTTGCACGCACAACGGCACGAAGATCGCCGCCAGAATCGGCACGGTGGAGAACGACGAGCCGATGCCCATGGTCACCAGCAACCCCACCAGCAGCATCAGCAAGGCGCCGATGCCCTTGCTGTGATCGATGTACGCCGCCGACGACTCGACCAGCGTCTGCGCCTCACCGGTGGCCTTCATCACTTCGGCAAAGCCTGAGGCTGCGATCATGATGAAGCCGATCATCGCCATCATTTTCATGCCTTCGGTGAACAGGTCATCGGTGTCGCGCCATTTGACGATGCCCGACACCGAGAAAATCAGGAAACCGGCCAATGCACCGATAATCATCGAATCCAGCAACAACTGAATGATGAATGCCACCGCGATGGCCACGCCGGCCACCATCAGGCTCAGCGGGTTGTATTGCACCGCCACTTGCTCGACCTGTTCGATCTTTTCCAGGTCGTAGACACGCTTCTTGCGGTAGCTGACAAACGCGATCAGCAGGCCTGCCACCATGCCCAGGGCTGGAATGCCCATGGCGTGGGTCACATTGATGCCGCTGATGTCCACACCGCTGCGGGCGACGTTGGCCAGCAGGATCTCATTGAGGAAGATGTTGCCGAAGCCCACCGGCAGGAACATGTAGGGTGTGATCAAACCGAAGGTCATGACACAGGCGATCAGGCGACGGTCCAGTTGCAGCCTGGTCAGCACATATAGAAGCGGCGGCACCAGCAACGGAATGAACGCAATATGGATCGGCAGGATGTTCTGCGAGGCAATGGCCACGACCCAGAGCAGGCCGATCAGCAGCCATTTGACCTGGCCACCGCCGTTGGCGTGCTGGCGATCGACCATCGCCAGGGCCTTGTCGGCCAGCGCATGGGCCATGCCGGACTTGGCAATGGCCACCGCGAAAGCCCCGAGCAAGGCGTAGGACAACGCCACCGTCGCCCCGCCACCGAGGCCACTGTTGAAAGCCTTGAGCGTCGCTTCGATCCCCAGGCCGCCGGTCAAACCACCGACCAGCGCACCGACGATCAGCGCGATCACCACATGCACGCGGGACAGGCTGAGCACCAGCATGATGCCGACCGCGGCAATTACTGCATTCATTGTCATACCTCTGGGCAAGCGAAAAGAGTCCGGCCGGCAGTCTGCGTGAGCTGCCAGCGGATAAAAGGAATGGGTCTTATTAGAGGGCGCGCACTTTGCCGGACCGCTGCCGCCTTGTCAAAGCCAACACAATTCCCGGTAGGAGCTGCCGCAGGCTGCGATCTTTTGCTTTTCATTCCCTTGATGGCGCTGAAGATCAAAAGATCGCAGCCTGCGGCAGCTCCTACGTGTGTGGGGGGGGGGCGATATTCATTGGCTCGGCATAAAGAAAGCCGGATCGCGGCCGCTACAGGGCAAAGTCTCAGATATTTATCGAATAAGGACGTCTCCATGCCACTCAGACAACTTTCCATTCAATGGAAAATCACCCTGCTGGCCGGGTTGTGCCTGGCGGGCATCGTGACCCTGCTGGTGGGTCTTTCGCTGTACCGCATGGAGCACAGCTCCGGGCTGGTGAAAGCCTCTAGCATGGAGATGCTGACCGAAGCGGCCCAGGCGCGGATCGAGTCCCAGGGCGAAAACCAGGCGCTGGGGATTCGCCAGCAGTTCATGGACGCCTATCAGTACGGCCACGGCTTCTCGCGGCAGGTGCTGTTCCTGCGCGACCAGGCCGAGAAGCGTTTTCTCGATGCCTTCGACCTGCGCGAAGACCTGACCCGCCAGGTCAAGTCGGCCCTGCAAGCCAACCCGGAACTGCTCGGCCTGTCCCTGGTGTTCGAACCCAACGGGCTGGACGGCAAGGACGAACTGTTCGCAGGGCAAGCGGAACTTGGCAGCAACGACAAGGGCCGTTTTGCCCTCTACTGGTCGCAGCCGACGCCGGGCAAAGTGACGTCGATGGCACTGCCGGAAAAGGACATGGCCGATACCAGCGCCGGCCCCAGCGGTGAAGCGGCCAACGCCTGGTTCACCTGCCCGCGCACCACGCTCAAGCCGTGCGTGATCGAACCCTACTTCTATGAGATCGACGGTCAGAACGTGCTGATGACCAGCATCGTTTTCCCGCTGATGGTCAACGGCAAGGTCATGGCCTCGCTGTCGGTCGACATCAACCTCAACAGCCTGCAAGCAGTCAGCCTGGGGGCGAGCAAGAAACTCTACGACGGCCAGACCAGCGTCAGCATCATCAGCCCGGCCGGCCTGCTCGCCGGCTACAGCCCGGACGCCAGCAAACTCAGCCAGCGCCTGGATGCCGTGGACAAGGCCAGCGGCGCCGAACTGCTACGCATGCTCGCCGCCAGCAGCAAAATCGCCAGCCTGCACAGCCAGCAGCAACTGAAAGTGCTCGCACCGTTCCAGCCGATTCCCGGCGGTAAATCCTGGGGCGTGTTGCTCGACGTGCCGGAGAAAGTCCTGGTCGGCCCCGCCGAAGCCCTGAAAAAGCAACTCGATGACAGCAATACCACCGGTACGCTGGTCGAGCTCGGTCTGGGGGTACTCGCCGCGCTGCTGGGCCTGGTGCTGGTGTGGCTGATGGCCCGCAGCGTCACCCGACCGATCCTCGGCGTGGCACACATGCTCGAAGACATCGCCAGCGGCGAAGGTGACCTGACCCGCCGACTGGCTTACGACAAGCAGGATGAGCTGGGCCAACTGGCCGGCTGGTTCAATCGTTTCCTCGACAAGCTGCAACCGATCATTGCCGAAGTGAAACGCTCGGTGCAGGACGCCCGCAGCACCGCTGACCAGTCGTCCGCCATCGCCGCCCAGACCAGCGCCGGCATGGAGCAGCAATACCGTCAGGTGGATCAGGTGGCGACCGCCTCCCACGAGATGAGCGCCACCGCCCAGGACGTCGCCCGCAGCGCCGCGCAAGCGGCCCATGCCGCGCGGGATGCCGATCAGGCGACCCGCCAGGGCCTGACCGTGATCGACCGCACCACCGCCAGCATCGACAACCTCGCCGCCGACATGAGCGCGGCCATGATCCAGGTCGAAGGCCTGGCCGCCAACAGCGAGAAGATCGGCACGGTACTGGAAGTGATCCGTGCGATAGCCGAGCAAACCAACCTGCTGGCCCTCAACGCCGCGATCGAAGCGGCCCGTGCCGGTGAGGCCGGACGCGGTTTTGCCGTGGTGGCCGATGAAGTGCGCAACCTGGCGCGGCGAACCCAGGAGTCCGTGGAAGAAACCCGTCTGGTGATCGAACAACTGCAAAACGGCACCCAGCAGGTGGTGGGTTCGATGAACAACAGCCATCGTCAGGCCCAGGGCAGTGTCGAGCAGGTTGGCCAGGCCGTGACGGCACTGCGCCAGATCGGCGACGCGGTGACCGTGATCAACGACATGAACATGCAGATCGCCAGTGCCGCCGAAGAGCAAAGCGCGGTGGCCGAGGAGATCAACAACAACGTGGCGACCATTCGCGACGTGACCGAGTCGCTGTCGGGCCAGGCCAATGAATCGGCGCGGGTCAGCCAGTCGCTCAACAGCCTGGCGAACCAGCAGCAGAGTTTGATGGATCAGTTCCGCGTCTGAACCCGGCAAGTCCCCTGTAGGAGCGAGCCTGCTCGCGATGGCGGTGACACATTCAACATCAATGTGTCTGACACTCCGTCATCGCGAGCAGGCTCGCTCCTACATTTGTTTCTGCGCGCAGCCCAACAAAATGATGGCGAGTGGATATCTGCCGCAAGCGGATTATGCTTCAAGGAACCTTGCAGCATTTTGTGGCGTCAACCTCTATGCAAGACCCGTAATCCGATGACATCAGCCCCAGGGCCTGGGTAGGGTAACTGTTGGTGGGAACTCCGGCCTTCAACAAGAGCAAGACGGAGAACACTCATGGCAACAATCGACACTACAGCCACGGGCAGCACGCCCAACCGCGGGCTCACCCGGGAGGAGCGCAAGGTCATCTTCGCCTCGTCCCTGGGCACCGTGTTCGAATGGTATGACTTCTACCTGTACGGCTCCCTCGCGGCGATCATCGCCAAGCACTTCTTTGCCGGCGTCAACGAAACGACTTCCTTCATCTTCGCCCTGCTCGCCTTCGCCGCCGGCTTCGCCGTCCGGCCCTTCGGCGCCATCGTGTTCGGCCGGTTGGGCGACATGATCGGGCGCAAACACACCTTCCTCATCACCATCGTGATCATGGGTATTTCCACGGCTGTGGTGGGTTTGCTGCCCGGCTACGCGACCATCGGCGTAGCCGCGCCGGTCATTCTGATCAGCCTGCGCCTGCTGCAAGGCCTGGCGCTGGGCGGTGAGTACGGCGGCGCAGCGACCTACGTGGCCGAACACGCACCCAAGGGCAAACGAGGCTACTTCACCTCGTGGATTCAGACGACCGCCACCCTCGGTCTGTTTCTTTCACTGCTGGTGATCCTCGCCTGCCGCACCGCTCTGGGCACCGAAGCCTTCGAAGCCTGGGGCTGGCGGATTCCATTCCTGCTGTCGATCCTGCTGTTGATCATCTCGGTGTACATCCGCCTGCAACTGAGCGAATCACCGGTGTTCATGAAAATGAAGGCTGAAGGCAAGTCCTCCAAGGCACCGTTGACCGAGTCCTTCGCCCGTTGGGACAACCTCAAGATCGTGATCATGGCCCTGCTCGGTGGTACCGCCGGTCAAGCAGTGGTCTGGTACACCGGGCAATTCTATGCGCTGTTTTTCCTGCTGCAGACGCTGAAGATCGACCCGCAGACCGCCAATTTTCTGATCGCCGGCTCGCTGCTGATCGGTACGCCGTTCTTCGTCATTTTCGGCAGCCTGTCCGACCGCATCGGACGCAAAGGCATCATCATGGCCGGCTGTATCCTGGCGGCCGTGACCTATTTCCCGATCTTCCATGCGTTGACCCAGTACGGTAGCCCGGACGTGTTCATTGCGCAGGAGAAGAATCCGGTCACGGTCATCGCCAATCCCGGCCAGTGTTCGTTCCAGTTCGACCCGGTGGGCAAGGCCAAATTCACCAGTTCCTGTGACCTGGCCAAGACCGTGCTGGCTAAAAAGGCCATCCCCTACAAGAACATGAACGCCGAGCCGGGCGCTGTTGCGCAGGTGCGCATTGGCGAGAAAGTGATCGAGAGCTTCGAGGGCACCGGCATGCCGGCCGCCGACTTCAAGGCCAGGAACGACGCCTTTACCGCCAACCTCGTCACTGCCCTCAAGGACGCCGGCTACCCCGAGAAGGCCGACCCGGCCAAGACCAACTACCCGATGGTGCTACTGCTCCTGACCATCCTGGTGATCTACGTGACCATGGTCTACGGGCCGATTGCCGCCTGGCTGGTGGAACTGTTCCCGGCGCGCATCCGCTACACCTCGATGTCGCTGCCCTATCACATCGGCAATGGCTGGTTCGGTGGCTTCCTGCCGACAGTGGCGTTCGCCATGGTGGCGGCCACTGGGGATATCTACTACGGGCTGTGGTATCCGATCATCATCGCGGTGATGACGGCTGTGCTGGGTATTTTCTTCATGCCGGAAACCAAGGATCGGGAGATTCATCACACATAGCCGGCGCGGTCCCTGTAGGAGCGAGCCTGCTCGCGATGGCGGAGTGTCAGCCAACATTTTCATCGACTGACACTCCGCCATCGCGAGCAGGCTCACTCCTACAGGTTTTGCGGTGTAGATTCAGATACGCCTGGGCAACTCGATCAGCACTTTCAACCCGCCCCACTCGCTTTCCTGCAGCACTAACGTCCCGCACCAGCTATTGACGATATCGCGCACAATCCCCAGCCCCAAACCATGCCCCTGGGTTTGCTCGTCCAGCCGTGTCCCCCGACTGAACACCTGATCACGACGCTCTTCGGGAATGCCCGGCCCATCATCTTCCACACTCAGTTCAAACCCCTCCGCCCGTTCGACCACACTCAGCCGCACCTCGGCATCCGCCCATTTGCAGGCGTTGTCCAGCAGGTTGCCCAGCAGTTCCAGCAGGTCTTCACGATCCCAGGGCAATTGCAGGCCGGTCGGTGCGCGGTAGCTCAGCGCCAGGTGTTCGCCATGGATCATGTTCAGGGTTGCCAGCAGTCCGGGGAGTTCAGCATCGCAATCAAACAGCGCGCCCGGCAGCGCATCGCCGGACAACCGCGCACGATTGAGTTCGCGATTGAGTCGTTGCTCGACCTGTTGCAGTTGTTCCTTGAGGGTCTTGCGCAGTTGCGGGTGCGCCTCAAGCTGTTCGCTCGAGGCCAGGCTCAACAGCACCGCCAGCGGCGTTTTCAACGCGTGGCCGAGATTGCCCAGGGCATTGCGCGAGCGCTTGAGGCTGTCTTCGGTGTGGGCCAGCAAGTGGTTGATCTGCGCCACCAGCGGCTCCAGTTCCACCGGCACCCGATCGTCGAGTTGCGAGCGCTGGCCCTGTTGCAACTGCGCGATTTGTTCGCGCGCCTGTTCCAGCGGGCGCAAGGCGCGGCGCACGGTGATCCGTTGCAGCAGCAGGATCAGCAGCAACCCGGTCAAACCGAGGCCCAACCCGAGCTGTTGCATAAGCCGGAAACTTTCGCGTATTGGCGTGTAATCCTCGGCGACGCTGATGGAGATCGGCACCCCCGAACGTCGATAGTCCGAACGCAGGACCAGCAACTGCTGCCCTTCCGGCCCCAGTTGCAGGTTGCCATGCAGGCCGGTGTGATCGAGCACCGGCAATTCCTGATCCCATAAAGAACGGGAACGCCAATGGCCGTCGGCGAGATCGATGCGGAAATAATGCCCGGAAAACGGCCGCTGATAGGCCGGTGACAGGCGTCGTTCATCCAGTTGCAAGCCCTGCGGCCCGCGCACCAGTGCCGCCAGCAGGTTCTCGCTGTCGTTGCGCAACCCGGCTTCGAGGTAGCGCTGCAAACTCATTTCGAACAACCACAGGCTGGTTTGCGCCAGTACCAGGCCAACGACCACCATCACGCTGATCAGGCCCAGGCTCAAGCGGCGCTGGATCGATCTCACCGGGCTTGCCCGCCGAACAGGTAACCCTGGCCGCGACGGGTTTCAATCACACTTTTGCCGAGCTTGCGGCGCAAATGGTTGACGTGGACTTCCAGCACATTGGAATCGCGCTCGGTTTCACCGTCGTAGAGGTGCTCGGCGAGGTGGCTTTTGGAGAGGATCCGCTCGGGGTGCAGCATGAAATAACGCAACAGGCGAAACTCCGCGGCGGTCAGCTGAATGTCCGCACCGTCGCGGACAACGCACTGCCGACCTTCGTCCAGGTGCAGCCCGGCGGCCTGGAGCGTTGGCTGGTTGACCTGGCCATGGGAGCGGCGCAGCAACGCCTGGATGCGCAAAAACAGCTCTTCGGGATGAAAGGGTTTGGTCAGGTAATCATCGGCGCCGGTCTTCAGGCCTTCGATGCGCTCGGCCCAGGAACCACGGGCGGTCAGGATCAGCACCGGCGTGGCCAGCCCTGTGGCGCGCCATTGCGCCAGCACCTCCAGCCCCGGCACGCCCGGCAAACCGAGGTCGAGGACGATCAGGTCATAAGGTTCGGTACTGCCCTGAAGCACCGCGTCGCGACCATCGGCCAGCCAGTCCACCGCATAACCCTGGCGGTCAAGGCCGGCCAGCAGTTCGTCGGCCAGGGGCACATGGTCTTCCACCAGCAGCAAACGCATGGATCAGTCTTCCTTGTCTTTGAGTAAACGGCCGGTGGTGGCGTCGATGCCCAGTTCGCGGACCACACCTTCAGGGGTCAGCAGTTCGACTTCATAAATGTAGACGTCGTGTTTTTCTTCGAGCTCGGCTTCCAGCAGTTTCGCGCCGGGGTAGCGATCCATTGCCTGCTGCAACAGTTGCTCCAGCGGCAGGATCACGCCCTGTTGACGCAGGCGCAGGGCTTCATCCTGATCCAGGTCGCGGGCCATCACTGCCGAGCAAAAAGCCAGAAGCACCAGCGCTATCCAGCTGCCGGTGCATCGCTTGAATAGAAACACCTTCATTACCAATCCTGATGATTCTTGAGAACCTGCCCGCTGACAGCGTCTGATTCCAGATCCCGGTCGGTGCCAGTGGTGTGAGCTTCTCGAAAGCCACTATGGTATCAGCGTCGCGCTACCTCAGCGTTGCGTCGGGGTCCAGGCGAGCCACCTTAACCCGCTGAACTTAATTGAATCTGAATTGCCATCATCACTGACACCGCAGCTCCTACACACATCGAGACCGGTATGACCGCCATCCACATCAAGTTCCCTTCCCTGACCCTCAAGGCCGGTCCGCGCGCCTGTGCGCACATTCGCGCCAACGGCCTTAACGCCGCCGAGGTCGGCACCTTGCCCGGTGCGGCCGGCGGTCCGAAGGCGCTGGGGATTCAGGGACTGGACCTGGCGCTGTTCGGCGAGTGGCTGCCGGCGGCACCGCGGGAACGCTCGCTGATTGGTGCATCAGTGGGTTCCTGGCGCTTCGCCAGCGCCTGTCTGCCGGACGCCGCCGAGGGCATCCGGCGTCTCGGGCAGCTGTACACCGAGCAGAATTTCGCCAAGGGCGTGACCATGGCGCAGATCAGCCAGAGCTCCCGGCGCATGCTCAATGAGCTGCTCGACGGTCGCGACGCCTCGATCCTCGGCAACAGTGATTACCGCCTGAACATCATGGTGGTCAAAAGCCACGGCCTGCTGGCCGACGATCATCGCGGCCGCCTCGGGCTGGGTCTGTCCTCGGTCATCGCCGACAACCTGCGCGGCCGGGCGCGGCTGGCCCGGCACTTCGAACGCCTGATCATCCACGACCCGCGCCTGGCGCCGCCGGTCAATGCCTTGAATGACTTCCCGTCGCGCTTCGTCGCCCTCAACGCCGGCAATTTGCGCCAGGCCTTGCTCGCCTCGGGCTCGATTCCGATGGTGATGGAAGGGGTGCGCGACCTGCCGGGCGCCGGCACCGGGACCTTCCGCGACGGCGGCCTGCTGGATTACCACCTGGACCTGCCCTACAGCGGCAACGACATTGTGCTCTACCCGCACTTCACCGACCGGGTGATTCCCGGCTGGTTCGACAAGACCCTGCCATGGCGCCGCGCCTGCCCGGCACGCTTGCAAAACGTGCTGCTGCTGGCGCCGTCGAAGGACTACCTGGCGCGCCTGCCCTACGGCAAACTGCCGGACCGCAACGACTTCAAGCGCTTCATGGGCGACGCCCCGAGCCGGCAGAAATACTGGCGCACGACCATGGATGAAAGCCGCCGCATGGGGGACGAATTCCTCGAACTGGCCGCCAACGGTCGCCTCGGCGAGCGCTTGCTGACCCTTTAGTCAGGACAAACTGGTAAACTCGCCACCTGCCCGAATCGCTGCGGCGAACGCCACCTGAACAGAGCTGAAAAACTGTGGAAATCTTCAAAGAATTTACCTTCGAATCCGCCCACCGCCTGCCCCACGTACCGGACGGCCACAAATGCGGCCGCCTGCACGGTCACTCGTTCAAAGTGGCGATCCACCTGAGCGGCGACCTCGACCCGCACACCGGCTGGATCCGCGACTTCTCGGAAATCAAGGAGATCTTCAAGCCGCTGTACGAGCGCCTGGACCACAACTACCTGAACGACATTCCTGGCCTGGAAAACCCGACCAGTGAAGTCTTGGCCAAGTTTATCTGGCAGGAATTGAAGCCTCTGCTGCCAGAGCTGAGCGCGATCCGTATCCACGAGACCTGCACCAGCGGTTGCATCTATCGCGGCGAATAAAGCCCCCCCCTGTAGGAGCGAGCCTGCTCGCGATGGACGCCAGAGCACCGCGGACTGCCAGATACCACGCGTTATCGTTGACGTTCTTCGCGAGCAGGCTCGCTCCTACAAGGGACCTGCGTTTTGTCAGGGAAATAAAGAACAGCCTTCATCGGCTGTTTTTTTATGCCTATGCTTTTGCCTCTTCCCCCGCCAAGAGGACAAACCCATGACTGACTGGCCGCTGGATCAGGTCTTTGCCTTCAACGGACATCAGGTGCGCTACGCCGTGCGCGGCGACGGCCCGCCGCTGGTGTTGGTGCATGGCACGCCCTTTTCTTCTTGCGTGTGGCACCGGATCGCACCGTATTTCACGGCCACTCACCGCGTCTACTACTTCGATCTGCTGGGCTATGGGCAGTCGGCACAACCCGACGCTGATGTCTCGCTCGGCGTGCAAAACCAGTTGCTGGCACAGTTGCTGGAACATTGGGGCCTGGATCGCCCCGACGTGGTGGCCCACGACTTCGGTGGCGCCACCGCCCTGCGCACGCATCTGCTCAACGGCAAGGATTACCGCAGCCTGACGCTGATCGACCCGGTGGCGCTGACGCCCTGGGGTTCGCCGTTCGTGCAGCATGTGCGTCAGCATGAAGCGGCCTTCAGCGGACTGCCCGATTACATCCAGCGCGCCATCGTGCCGACCTATATTCGCGGGGCCATCCAGCGCGAAATCCCCGATGCCGAACTCGCCCCCTATGTGCAGCCATGGCTGGGAGAGCCGGGGCAAGCGGCGTTCTATCGGCAGATCGCGCAGATGGACGAGCGTTATACCCGTGAAGCTGAGGGGCTGTACCCGACGATACGCTGCCCGGTGCAGATTCTCTGGGGTGAAGACGATCAGTGGATTTCCATCGAACGCGGGCGCGCGCTGCACCGGATGATTCCAGGGTCGCAGTTTTATCCGATACCCAACGCCGGTCATCTGGTTCAGGAAGACGCGCCCGAAGCCATAGTCGCGGCGCTGCTGCGGTTTTTGCCTCGGCAGTAATATTCCTGAACAAACCCCATCCCCACATTTGGACTGCGCTGATCAATGTCACTGGCAAGAGTTGCCGACACCGAGCTAACGTAGAGGTATTGCCTACACGATTCGCCAAAAGGACTCGCCCGATGCACATCATCAACGCCCGTCTGCGCAACCAGGAAGGCCTGCATGAGTTGTACCTGAAAAACGGCCTGATCAGCAGCATCACCCGCCAGATCGAAGCCCCGACCCTGGGCCCCGACGATCTGGATGCTGGCGGCAATCTGGTGGTGCCGCCCTTCGTCGAGCCGCACATCCACCTCGACGCGACCCTGACCGCCGGTGATCCGCGCTGGAACATGAGCGGCACGCTGTTCGAAGGCATCGAGTGCTGGGGCGAGCGCAAGGCGACCATCACCCTGGAGGACACCAAGGTCCGGGCCAGGAAAACCATTCAGGCCCTCGCCGCCCATGGCATCCAGCATGTGCGCACCCACGTAGACGTCACCGACCCGCAACTGACCGCGCTCAAGGCGATGCTCGAGGTGCGCGAGGAAAGCCGGCATCTGGTCGATATGCAAATCGTCGCGTTCCCCCAGGAAGGCATCGAGTCCTACCGCAATGGTCGTGAGCTGATGGAGGAAGCCATCCGCATGGGGGCGGACGTGGTGGGCGGCATTCCGCATTTCGAATACACCCGCGACCAGGGCGTCAGCTCGGTGAAGTTCCTGATGGACCTGGCCGAACGCAGCGGCTGCCTGGTGGACGTGCATTGCGACGAAACCGACGACCCGCATTCGCGCTTTCTCGAAGTGCTCGCCGAAGAGGCCCGCTGCCGCGACATGGGTTCACGGGTGACGGCCAGTCACACCACGGCCATGGGCTCCTACGACAACGCCTACTGCGCCAAGCTGTTTCGCCTGCTCGGGCATTCGGGGATCAGCTTTGTCTCCTGCCCCACTGAGAGCATCCACCTGCAAGGGCGCTTCGACAGTTTCCCGAAACGCCGGGGCGTGACCCGGGTCAACGAGTTGCTGGAAGCGGGCATGAACGTATGCTTCGGCCAGGACTCGATCGTCGATCCGTGGTATCCGCTGGGCAATGGCAATATTCTGCGGGTGCTGGAAGCCGGGCTGCACATCTGCCACATGCTCGGTTATCGCAACCTGCAAAGTGCGCTGGACCTGGTGACGGACAATAGCGCCAAAGCCATGAACCTCGGCGATCGCTATGGCCTGGAACGTGGGCGGCCGGCGAATCTGCTGATTCTGTCGGCAGAGAGTGATTACGAGGTGATCCGCAGCCAGGGGTTGCCGCTGTACTCGATACGCAATGGCAAGGTGTTGATGAAGCGGACGATGCCGGTGGTGGAGTTTGCTGGTCTGAGCTGAAATTTGCGTTGACCGGACTGGCCCCATCGCGAGCAGGCTCGCTCCTACAGGTTTTGTGAACGACATAAAACCTGTAGGAGCGAGCCTGCTCGCGATGGCTATTTCGAAGTCAATCCACCATTCGAGCCGTACCAAACAGACTGACCCGACTCAATTCCCCCATCTCCTCTTCCAGCAAGATCGGCGCCGTGCCACCCGGCATCGTCACCTTCACTTCCCCGGCAGTCACCCAACCTACCCGCCACGCCGCACAGGCCACCGCGCTGGCGCTGGTCCCCGAAGACGCCGTCGGCCCCTCGCCGCGCTCGAATACCCGCGCGGCGATGTGCCCTTCGGACAAGCGCGTGGCCCATTGCAGATTGATCCCCGCCGCACAGGGCTGCCCTGCCCCGGTGGGCATCGCGTAGGCGATTCGCGTCAGCCCCTCAGACAATCCCGGTTCTCGCATCTGCTCATTGCCGGGCAAGTCGTCGGCGTTTTCCACCAGCGTCACGCAATGCGGATTACCGACCCGCGCGAACTGGCTACGCGACCAGGCGCCATTGAGCGCCGACAACTGTTTAACGTGGCTGAGTTCGCGGCCGTTGAACATCGCCGTTGCAACCCCGTGAGCACTGACCGCCGCCGGCCCGAATCCCGGCTGACCCAGATCGAGCCAGAAACCCTTCACACCATCTACCTCTGCGGCTTTCACTGAAGTCTGCCCCGGCGAAGGCGTATCAGCCTTGTCGTGATGAACCCTGAGCAGACAGGCTTCGTTCTGCGGCAACAGCCCTTGATCGCTGAGGGCCTGGGAAAAAATCGTCAGTCCGTTGCCACTGCGCTCGGCCAGGGTACCGTCGGTGTTGACGATCAACAGATCAAAGGGTGGCGACGACTGAAACGGTCCGACCAGCAAACCGTCGCTGCGATGATCCTTGCTGCCGGACGGTCGAGTGCCTGGGGCCCAGCTGCAGCAAGCCTCGATTGCGGCCACCGCCCAGGCTTCGAGGGTTTTCGTTGCCTGGCTGGCCTGATCGGGCAGGTCGATACCCTGGCGGCGCAGTTCTTCGGGCGCTACCACGATGTAAATATTGCCCCGTGCATCGTACCGCTGCGCCATGGCGCCCTCCGCGTGTCATTGGAATGGCTCAACATATCGCGAAAAACAGCGGCACTGTGCAAGGATGTCGCCCTGTTTGACCGTAAAACTTTCCAGGCACTGATCGAACCCTCACCGGTCGATCACTGTCCGTTGAGGACGTGACGTTTTTTTGCCAGGGATTGATATGACCAGCCTCAACAGTCAAACCACCTTCGTTCCAGGCCGCCTGGAACAAATGTCCACGCGCATCGCCTTTTTCATCGCCGGGTTCGGCATCGCCGCGTGGGCGCCGCTGGTGCCCTATGCCAAGGCCCGGGCCGGGCTGGATGAAGGCACCCTGGGATTGTTGCTGCTGTGCCTGGGGGTGGGTTCGATCCTGGCGATGCCATTGGCCGGGATCCTGGCCACGCGTTTCGGCTGCCGGCGGGTGACGACCGGCGGCACCCTGCTGATCTGTGCCGCCCTGCCGCTGCTGGCGACGGTGTCATCGATTCCGGCCTTGATCGCGGCGCTGTTCATGTTCGGCGCGGGCCTGGGCACGGTGGATTCGACGGTCAACCTGCAAGCCGTGATCGTCGAGCGCGCCAGCGGCAAAAACATGATGTCGGGTTTCCATGGCCTGTTCAGCCTGGGTGGGATTGTCGGTGCGGCGGGTGTCAGCGGATTGCTTGGCCTGGGGATTTCCCCGCTGGGGGCCACGCTGGTGGTGATCGTGATGTTGCTGATCGCGCTGGCCAAGGCCGTGCCGCACCTGTTGCCCTACGGCAGCGAGAGTTCGGGGCCGGCGTTTGCGGTACCCCATGGCATCGTCCTGTTCATCGGGGGCATGTGCTTCATTGTATTTCTCGCCGAAGGCGCGGCGCTGGACTGGAGCGCAGTGTTCCTGGCGCAGGAACGCGGTATAGACACGGCGTATGCGGGGCTCGGGTATGCGGCGTTTGCCTTGACCATGACTGCCGGGCGTTTGACCGGTGACAAAATCGTACGGCGGTTGGGCGCGACACGGGTGATGGTGTTCGGCGGGCTGACGGCTGCCGCAGGCTTGTTCCTGGCGACGTTCGCACCGAGCTGGGAGGCGGCGCTGGTGGGTTATGCGCTGCTGGGGGCCGGTTGTTCGAACATCGTGCCGATCCTGTACACCGCGGTCGGCAAGCAGACGGTCATGCCCGAAAGCATCGCCGTACCGGCCATTACCACCCTGGGTTATGCGGGCATTCTGGCGGGACCGGCCGTGATCGGCTTCATCGCCCATGGCAGCAGCCTGAGTTTTGCCTTTGCCTTGATGGCGGTGCTGCTGGTGGCGGTGGCGATTGGCGGGAAGGTGTTGAAGGTCTGAAAAGCTTCGCTGGCAAGCCAGCTCCTACAGGGGTCCGGTACAACCGTCATTTTGCGGGTGTACGCAAAACCCGTAGGAGCTGCCGAAGGCTCGGGCCGCGTTCGGACGATCTTTTGACTTTCAATGCCTGCGCAACCACTCGATAAACAGCGCAAACAACTCCGACTGCACCCCCACCTACAGCTTCAGGTACAGGTTCTTGCGCACGGTTTCCGACGAGATGTTCATCTGGCTGGCCGTGGATTTTTCACCGATGTAATCCGCCCGGTTGTACAGCCGGAGCGTATTGCTGTCGTCCACCTGAGCGGCGTGGGCATTCGGTGGATTCGCCGGCATGGCAAAAAGCGGCAGTGCAGTTGACCCGTTTTGCCATAGATCCGGGGTTTGTCCGGCGCTTAAAGTGGCAGCCCTGAACCGACCCTGCAGAGCCTGCGATGACCGACCTGATCAAACACGAGCAACGCGATGGCGTGTTGACGCTGACCATCGACCGTCCGGACAAGCTCAATGCACTGAACAACGCCATGTACACGCAACTGGCCGAGATGTTGCTGGCCGCCGACGAAGACGAGCAGACCGGCGTGGTCATCATCACTGGCGGCCCGACCTGCTTTACCAGCGGCAATGACCTGGTGGATTTCCTCCAACACCCGCCGACGCATCTGGACGCCCCGGCGTTCCACCTGATGAAGGTCGTCACGCGCCTGCAAAAACCGCTGGTCGCGGCAGTCTGCGGGGCGGCCATCGGCATCGGCACCACCTTGCTGCTGCATTGCGATCAGGTGCTGGTCACCCGCAACGCCAAGCTGCGTATGCCGTTCGTCAATATCGGCCTGTGCCCCGAGTTCGGCGCCAGCCTGTTGCTGCCCCGCCGGCTCGGCCATGCCCGTGCCGCGAGCCTGCTGCTGTTGGGCAACGGCCTGGACGGCAACGAAGCGGTGGCCTGGGGCCTGGCCAACGAAGCCTTCGATGACGGCGAGCAATGCCTGGCGGCGGCGACAAAAATCGCCCAGCGCTTTCTGGCCATGCCCCAGCAAGCCTTGCGCCAGTCCCGGCAATTGATGAAGCAGGCTTGCCTGGCCGAACTGGAAGCGACCCTGCGCGAAGAAAACACGCTGTTCATTCAGCGCCTGAACACCGACGAGGCGAAAGCCGCCTTGAACGCCCTGCTCAATCGCAGTACAGACAAGAATCCACCGAAAGGAAACCAGCCATGAACACTCCGGAAATCTACGTCGTCAGCGCCGCCCGTACCGCCATCGGTACGTTCGGCGGTTCGCTCAAGGACGTGCCACTGGCCGACCTCGCGACCACTGCCGTGAAAGCCGCCCTCGAGCGAGCCGCCGTGGACCCGGCGCTCGTTGGCCATCTGGTGATGGGCAACGTGATCCCGACCGAAACCCGCGACGCCTACATCTCCCGCGTCGCGGCGATGAACGCCGGCATCCCGAAGGAAACCCCGGCCTACAACGTCAACCGCCTGTGCGGTTCAGGCCTGCAAGCGATCATCAACGCCGCCCAGACCCTGATGCTCGGCGATGCCGACATCGTCGTCGGCGCCGGTGCCGAATCCATGAGCCGCGGTCCGTACCTGATGCCGGCCGCCCGTTGGGGTTCGCGCATGGGCAACGCCCAGGTCATCGACTACATGCTCGGCATCCTGCATGACCCCTTCCATGGCATCCACATGGGCATCACCGCCGAGAACGTCGCCACGCGCAACGGCATCACACGCGAAATGCAGGACGCCCTGGCTTTCGAAGACCAGCAACGCGCGGCCCACGCGATTGCCAACGGCTACTTCAGCGAGCAGATCGCGACCGTGGAAATCCAGGATCGCAAAGGCGTCAAACTGTTCAGCGTCGACGAGCATCCACGCGCCACGTCCCTGGAACAACTGGCGGCGATGAAGCCTGCGTTCAAGAAGGACGGCTCGGTCACCGCCGGCAACGCCTCGGGCCTCAACGACGGTGCAGCGGCACTGGTCATGGCCAGTGGCAATGCGGTCCAGGCCAACAACCTGAAACCCCTCGCCCGCCTGGTCAGCTACGCCCACGCTGGCGTCGAACCGGAATTCATGGGCCTGGGCCCGATCCCGGCCACCCGCCTGGCGCTCAAGCGCGCCGGCCTGACCGTCGCCGACCTGGACGTGATCGAAGCCAACATCGCCTTCGCCGCCCAGGCCTGCGCCGTCAGCCAGGAACTGGACCTCGACCCGGCCAAGGTCAACCCGAACGGTTCGGGCATCGCCCTGGGCCACCCGGTGGGCGCGACCGGCGCAATCATCGCCACCAAGGCCATCCACGAACTGCACCGCACCGGCGGCCGTTACGCGCTGGTGACCATGTGCATCGGTGGTGGTCAGGGGATTGCGGCGATTTTTGAACGCGTTTAAGCCATAGCTGCAAAAAAGGCCGGTGATCGCGCAGATCACCGGCCTTTTTCATTCCCGATTCTATGTGGGAGCGAGCCTGCTCGCGATTGCGGCCGTTCAGTCGGCAAAGATGTTGCCTGACACACTGCTATCGCGAGCAGGCTCGCTCCCACAGGGTCCTCCAGCGCACACAAAATCTTCTTTCATTTCCACTTATCAAACGACCTGACGATCGGCAGCAAAAAGCATTTGCCACAAAATATTACATGCATCATATTACGAGCATCATAATTAACCTCCGCTCCAACAGGTAATCCTCCATGACCAGCATGTCCACCGTTGAACACGACCTGGCTGCCCCGGTGACTGCCGCCAAACCTCCCCTGCTCAAACGCCTGCTCTTGCCCGCCGTGGGGATCGCAGCACTGGTACTGGCCGGTGTGTATGGCGTGCATTGGTGGAGTGCCGGCCGCTTCATCGAGGAAACCGACGACGCCTACATCGGTGGCGACGTAACGGTGATCGGGCCGAAAGTGGCGGGCTACATCGACGAAGTGCTGGTGGCCGACAACCAGAAGGTCAAGGCCGGCGACGTGCTGATCCGTCTCGATTCCCGCGACTACCGGGCCAACCTGGCCAAGGCCGAAGGCGCGGTGGCCGCCGAAGAAGCCCTGCTCGCCAACCTCGACGCCACCGAGCAACTGCAACAGGCCGTCATCGGCCAGGCCCGCGCCGGCATCGATGCTGCCGGCGCCGAGGCCACCCGCTCCCGGGATGACGATGCCCGCTACAAAAAACTGGTGACCACCAACGCCGTCTCGGTGGAAAGCGCCCAGCGGGCCAACGCCACGTTCAAGACGGCCCAGGCCCAAAGCAACCGCGCCCAGGCTGAACTGCTGGCCGCGCAGCGCCAGTTGAATGTGATCGACACCCAGAAACAACAGGCCCGGGCCGCCTTGATCCAGGCCAGGGCCGAGCGCGACCTGGCGCAATTGAATGTCGGCTACACCGAACTGAAGGCGCCGGTCGATGGAGTGATCGGCAATCGCCGGGCCCGGGTTGGCGCCTATGCCCAGGCTGGCTCGCAATTGCTCTCGGTGGTGCCGTCCAGCGGATTGTGGGTCGATGCCAACTTCAAGGAAGACCAACTGGCGCACATGGTGCCGGGGCAGCGGGTGGTGATCCATGCCGACGTGCTGTCGGGTCAGGCGTTCCACGGTCACCTGGACAGCCTCGCCCCCGCCAGCGGTTCGCAATTCAGTGTGTTGCCACCGGAAAACGCCACCGGCAACTTCACCAAGATCGTGCAGCGGGTGCCGGTGCGTATTCACCTCGATCCGGCCGACAGCGTACTCGGCCACCTGCGTCCGGGGTTGTCGGTGACCGCTGAAGTGGACACGCGCAAGGAGCCTGAGGCGCCAGCCGTGGCCAGCGCGCCATGAGCCAAGCCCTCGCCGCCCCGGCGCAACCGTTCAATGCCGCGAACATGGCGACGGCGACCAAGGTCTTCGCCTTTGCCAGCATGTGCATCGGCATGTTCATTGCGCTGCTGGATATCCAGATTGTCTCGGCTTCGTTGCGTGACATCGGCGGCGGGCTCTCTGCCGGCACCGACGAAACCGCGTGGGTGCAAACCAGTTACCTGATCGCCGAAATCATCGTGATCCCGCTGTCGGGCTGGCTGTCCCGGGTGTTCTCGACGCGCTGGCTGTTTTGCGCGTCGGCGGTGGGCTTCACCCTGACCAGCCTGCTGTGCGGCGCGGCCTGGAACATCCAGAGCATGATCGCCTTCCGCGCCCTGCAAGGGTTTCTGGGCGGCTCGATGATCCCGATGGTGTTTACCACCGCGTTCGTGTTCTTCACCGGCAAGCAACGGGTGATCGCCGCCGCGACCATCGGCGCGGTGGCCTCATTGGCACCGACCCTGGGGCCGGTGATCGGTGGCTGGATCACTGACATATCGTCCTGGCACTGGCTGTTCTACATCAACCTGGTCCCCGGCATCTTTGTCGCCGTGGCCGTGCCGATGCTGGTGAAAATCGACCAGCCGGAACTGTCGCTGCTCAAGGGCGCGGATTACTTGAGCATGGTGTTTCTGGCGCTGTTCCTCGGCTGCCTGGAATACACCCTGGAAGAAGGGCCGCGCTGGAACTGGTTCAGCGACCGTACGATCCTGACCACCGCGTGGATCAGCGGCCTGGCCGGCCTGGCGTTCATCGGCCGAACCTTGCACGTGGCCAATCCGATCGTCGATCTGCGTGCCTTGAAGGATCGCAACTTTGCCCTTGGCTGCTTCTTCTCGTTCGTCACCGGCATCGGCCTGTTCGCCACCATTTACCTCACGCCGCTGTTCCTCGGCCGGGTGCGGGGCTACGGTGCGCTGGACATTGGTCTGGCGGTTTTCTCCACCGGGGTGTTCCAGATCATGGCGATTCCGTTGTATGCCTTTCTGGCCAACCGCGTCGATCTGCGCTGGATCATGATGACCGGCCTGGGGCTGTTCGCCTTGTCGATGTGGGATTTCAGCCCGATCACCCATGACTGGGGGGCCAGGGAACTGATGCTGCCGCAAGCCTTGCGCGGGATTGCCCAGCAACTGGCGGTACCGCCCGCGGTGACGCTGACCCTCGGTGGCCTGGCGCCGGCGCGGCTCAAACATGCGTCGGGGTTGTTCAACCTGATGCGCAACCTGGGCGGGGCTATCGGCATCGCCGCGTGTGCGACCATTCTCAATGACCGCACCAACCTGCATTTCACCCGGCTGGCGGAGCACCTCAACAGCACCAACGAGGCGCTCAACCAATGGCTGTCCCAGGTCGGCAACAACTTCGCCGCCCTCGGCCAGAGCGGTGACGCCGGGGTCACCGCCAGCCTGCATCAACTATGGCTGCTGACCTACCGCGAAGCCCAGACGCAAACCTATGGCGACGCATTTCTGATGATCGGAGTGTGCTTCGTCATCGCCACGGCGATGGTGCCCTTGATGCGCAAGGTGCAACCACCGGCCGCGCCGAGCGCCGATGCGCATTGAGCCTCGGCTCCCCTTTTGACATCAGGCCTGAGGGGTTTTGCGGAAACCGACGGCCAGACGGTTCCAACTGTTGATGGTGCTGATCGCCACGGTCAGATCGACCATTTCCTTGGGCGTGAACTGAGCGCTGACCACTTCGTAGTCTTCATCTGGCGCGTGGGTCAGGCTCAGTTGGGTCAGGGATTCGGTCCAGAGCAGCGCGGCACGTTCGCGATCGCTGAAGAACGGTGCCTCGCGCCACGCCGTTACGGCGAACAGGCGACGCGGGGTTTCGCCGCCCTTGATGGCATCGGCGGTGTGCATATCGATGCAGAATGCGCAGCCATTGATCTGCGAAGCCCGCAGTTTGACCAGTTCAATCAGGTTTTTTTCCAGCGGCAGCTTCGAAACCGCCGTTTCCAGGGCGATCATCGCTTTGAGGGCATCAGGGGACGCGGTGTAGAAATCGATACGCGATTGCATGGTGTGCTCCAGGGCAAGTGGGTGTGTCGCTACGTTAGTTCCGCGGCCGGTTTACACAAATAGCCAATCTTGCAGAAGTCGAGGAGACCATTGGTGCGGGTGTGATGGGTTTCGCTCTTCATTTTTGGTGAATTCATTGCCGCCTTCGCGAGCAAGCCCGCTCCCACATCAAACCCGATTGCGCAACCACTGCAAAAAGCCCTTTTTCGCCACCGTTACCGGCAGCTCCTGGGTCAGGGTTTTCGCTTTGAGCAGCCGGTAATCGAGCAAGGTCTGCATCGCATCGTTGATGTCGTGACGGGCATCCAGGCACGGCTTGAGGTATGCCTTTTCGATGCGGTACAGGGCACAGAAGGTCTTGGCGGTAAACCGCGCCGGCACCGAACTGTCGGTCAGAATGCCGGCCTCGCCGATCACTTCCCCCGGCCCCATGCGCCCGGACTCGAAAGGCGCGCCGTGCCGGGTCAGCGTCACCGTGACCACCCCGGACTCGATGATGAACAGGTGATCGCTGACCTCCCCCGCCTCCAGGATCGTTTCCCCGGCGCGGAACGATTGCAACATCATGTTCTGGCTGAAGGTGTCTTTCTCTTCCTGGCGCAAGGTGGAGAAAATCGGCGAGCTGTCGAGCAACGCCCGGGGCCGCGACAGGTTACCCGGCGGATTGGGTTCCACGCTCGACAGCAGGTTGACGCCGGACGCCTGCAAGTGCCGGTAGGCCAGGTCGAACAGTTGATTGCGCACCGAACGCTTCTCGTCCATCGACGCGACAAACCCGTTGATTTCATAGACCACTCCGGTGTTGCTGGCGCATTTCATGCCGACATTCGGCGACGGTGTCTCCAGCAGAAAGCGGCAGCCCTGCATGGCCCGCTCCAGGGCTTCGATCACCGTGTTCGGTCGCGCGTGGGGGCTCACTTCCAGCGAGACGGAAATGCCGAACATGTCGCTGGGCCGACTGAAATTGATGATCTTGGCCTTGGCGGCCAGGGAGTTGGGTATGACCGCCATGCAACCCTGGGAGGTCTGCAGGCGCGTGGCACGCCAGTCGATGTCGGTGACCCGGCCTTCCATGCCGTCTATGGAGATGTAGTCATCCAGTTGGTAGGGTTTGGTGGTGTTCAGGACGATCCCGGAAAACACGTCACTGAGGGTACTTTGCAAGGCCAGGCCGACAATGATCGCCAACGCACCGGACGTCGCCAGCACGCCCTTGACCGGCAGATCGAGTACATAGGCCAGGGCGGCAATGATCGCGATCAGGAAAATCACCGCACCGAGCAGATCCTGAAGCAATCGCCCGGTATGCCCGACCCGTTGCATCATCACCGCGCCGATCAGCACCGTCAGCATCCGCGCGCCGAACAACCACCAGCCGATCTGCAATCCGGTGGCGGCCAGGTGCAACGGTACGTTGTCGGCCCAGGGCGGCGGCTCCATCGGGTTCAGGCCTTCGTTGAACAGCAGAAGGCTGTATAGCGCGAAAATCGTGACCCGCAACAGAAGCTTCCAAGGGTTGCGGTTGTCACCGATTAAACGCCACAACCCGAGGTCAATCAGGATCAGCGCCATGGCGCAGATCAATGGGTGTTCGGTGAGGAAAGACAGCATCAAGCAACTCCAGCCAAGGCTAATAACGCGAAGATCGCACAGATTGGCCATAGTGTAGGAGCAATTGATTTGGCTGGATTCTGCAATCACCACAAAAACAATTGTAGGAGCGAGCCTGCTCGCGATGGCGGCCTGACAGTCACTACATCAGTGTCTGTTCTACCGTCATCGCGAGCAGGCACGCCCCCACAGGGGCAACCGGTCAGCGCTGGGAGTCCAGCGCCTCGTGTTCATTCGCCACTTGCCGGGCCTTGAGGTAACTCTCGATCAGCAACTGATAATGGGGCATGGCCTGGGCGTAGACAGCGGCCCACTGTTCGGCATCCGGACGGTTCCACGAGCCTTGCAGCTCGGATAGCGTCGCCATGATGTCGATCGGCACCACCCCGGCCTGGGCCAGACGGGCAACGGTCAGCTCGGTGGCCAGTTTCGAGTGGTTGCCCGAGGCGTCGACCACGGCAAACACCTTGTAGCCTTCATGCACGGCGGCGATGGACGGGAACGCCAGGCACACGCTGGTCAAGGTGCCGGCGATCACCAGGGTTTTCTTGCCGGTGGCTTTGACCGCCGCATGAAACTCCGGATTGTCCCAGGCGTTGATTTCACCTTTGCGCGCCACGTACTGCGCATGGGGCGCGGCTTCGTGGATTTCCGGGATCAACGGCCCGTTCGGCCCCTGGGGAACGGAAGCGGTGGTGATCACAGGCATCTTCAGCAAGGTCGCGGCCTTGGCCAGGGCAATGGCGTTGGCGCGCAGTTGAGGCACGTCCATGTCCTTGACGATCTGGAACAGTCCGCTCTGGTGATCGATCAACAGCATCGCGCTGTCATTGGGGTCGATGGTCGGTTTCTGGCCGTTGAAGTTGGCCGCGTAGACAGTGCTCATGAGCGTTTCCTCTTTCTTTTGGGCAACAGCCATCCCTGGCCTGAAAACCGGCCTACTCATCCTGTGTAGAGTCGGGTGTAAAAGCGCTGCGAATTAAGCGTGCATCCGGCCGAAGCGACCGGACTGGAAGTCGGCGAAGGCCTGGTGGATTTCCTGCTCGGTGTTCATCACGAACGGCCCGTGGCCGACGATCGGCTCATCGATCGGTTCGCCGCTGAGCAACAGCACCATCGCATCTTCGCTGGCTTCGAGGGTCACCTGATCGCCTTTGCGGTCAAACAGGGCAAGTTGCCCCTGGCGCACAGATTCCAGGCCGTTGACCTGCACCGTGCCACGCAAAACCACCAGTGCGGTGTTGCGCCCTTCATGCAGATCGAGGGTGAGCAATTTGCCGGCATTCAAACGAATGTCCCACACGTCGATCGGGGTAAAGGTGCGCGCCGGGCCTTGGTGACCGTCGAACTCACCGGCGATCAGGCGCAGGCTGCCGGCGTTGTCCTGCAAGGCGATGCTCGGGATGTCGCCGTCGAGGATCGTCTGGTAACCGGGGTCGGCCATCTTGTCCCTGGCCGGCAGGTTGACCCACAGCTGCACCATCTCCAGGGTGCCACCGCTTTTGGCGAAACCTTCGGAGTGAAACTCTTCATGCAGGATCCCCGAGGCTGCGGTCATCCATTGCACATCGCCAGGGCCGATCTTGCCGCCACTGCCGGTGGAGTCCCGGTGCTCCAGTTCGCCCTCGTAAACGATAGTCACGGTTTCGAAGCCACGATGCGGATGCTGACCAACGCCACGTCGCTCGGTGGTCGGGGTGAATTCAGCGGGGCCGGCATGATCCAGCAACAGGAACGGGCTGATGTGTTTGCCCAGGTTGTCGTAGGAAAACAGTGTGCGAACCGGAAAACCGTCGCCAACCCAATGGGTCCGTGGACTGGTGTAGATACCGATGATGTTTTTCATGGTGTCTCCTGATGAGGTGGGTGAAGCCATGGACAGAGCTTAAAACCGTGACCTTTGCTGCGCTAGACTGCAAAAATCAGCTTTAGCGTTCTATTTGGAGAACGATGGTGGAAGACCTCAACACCCTCTACTACTTCACCCAGGTAGTGGAGCATCACGGTTTCGCCGCAGCGGGCCGGGCGCTGGACATGCCCAAGTCCAAGCTCAGCCGACGCATTGCCGAACTCGAAGAGCGCCTCGGCGTGCGCCTGCTGCACCGCACCAGCCGGCATTGCTCGTTGACGGAAATCGGCCAGGCCTACTACCAGCGCTGCCTGGCCATGCGCGTGGAGGCGGAAAGCGCCGCCGAACTGATCGAGCGCAACCGCTCCGAGCCCCAGGGCCTGGTGCGTGTCAGTTGCCCGACGGCGCTGCTCAATTCCTGGGTCGGGCCGATGCTGACCCGCTACATGCTCAAGTACCCGTTGGTGGAGTTGTTCATCGAGAGCACCAACCGCCGGGTCGACCTGATTCACGAAGGCTTCGACATTGCGCTGCGGGTACGCTTTCCACCACTGGAAAACACCGACATGGTGATGAAGGTGCTGGGCAACAGCACCCAGAGCGTGGTCGGCAGCCCGGCCTATTTATCGCGCCTGTCGACACCGGCCTCCCCGGCCGACCTCAGCGGCTTGCCGAGCCTGCACTGGGGCGCGGCGCAGCGCGAATATCAGTGGGAACTGTTCGGGGCCGACGGCAGCACCGCGATGATCCGGCATGCACCGCGGATGGTCACCGATGACCTGTTGGCGTTGCGCCATGCGGCGGTCGCCGGAATCGGCATCGTGCACCTGCCCAGTGTGGTGGTACGCGATGAAATCGCGGCCGGGCAACTCGTGGAGCTGGTGCCGGGCTGGGCGCCGAAGAGCGGCGTGATTCATGCAATTTTCCCTTCGCGTCGGGGCTTGCTGCCATCGGTGCGCACGTTGATCGACTTTCTCGGGGAAGAGTTCAGCCGCAGTGATATTGCCTAGGGTCGGGGCAAGGGTTTAGACCGAGTGATGGCTATCGCGAGCAGGCTCGCTCCCACAGGGGATTTGTGGCGCATATAGATCCAATGTGGGAGATTCTATGGTTGAGGAAAAGCCCTCAACCCGCCTTCGGTCTGGGTACGTTTCGCCTGCAAGGCCAGGTGGTCATCGATTCGGTAAGCACCGCCCTGGCGCTCGGCCACCGGCTGACCAGCCCCAAGGGTATCGCGCCGCACTGGGATTGAGCCTCAATCCTGCTCGATACTCTGGTCCAGGCGGGCCATGGCTTGCTGCAACTGGTCGACGGCATCGTCGATCAGTGCCGCGCGGTCGTCATTGCATGCCCGCTCCAGTTGTTCGCAACACTCGACCAGGGCAAGCGCTCGCACCATCAGCGCCCCGCCCTTGATCCGGTGTGCCAGCGTCTGCAAGCCCGGGCGATTGCCGTTGGCGTGCAAGGCCAGCAAATGCACACGGTCCTCGCGGTTGGTCAGCGCCAGATCGTGCATCAGTTGATCGATTAGCTCACGATCCGAATCCGCATAGCGTTCCAGCCCGCTCAAGTCGAACTCGGCGAAGCCAGGGGCGACGATCGCCGCTTGGGGTGCACTGGAAAACCTCCGGGCCAGCCACGCCTGCAAGTCCACCAGGCGAATGGGTTTGAACAGGCAATCGTCCATCCCCGCCGCCTTGCACCGGTCCTTCTCCTCGGCCTGCGCATTGGCGGTAAAGCCCAGAATCAGCGTCGGCGACAGCCCCTGCACCCGCTCTTGCTCACGTATCGCGCCGGCCAGCTCGTAACCGCTGAGCACCGGCATGTTGCAGTCGGTGATGACCAGATCGAAACCGTGCCCGCGCCCACGCCACTGTTCAAGCCCCTGCGCCCCATCCTCCGCCAGCACCACACTGTGACCCAGATAGCTCAGCTGCCGCGAGAGCAACAGGCGATTGGCCGGATAATCGTCGACCACCAGAATCGACAACGCCCGGGTCGTGAGTTGCGCCGGATCCCGGGACACCCCCTCGGCGGGCAACGTTTGCAGGACGGGCAGTACCAGGCTGATGTCCACCCGCGTGCCGCGCCCGGGCTCACTGTCGAGCTGCAACTGGCCGCCCATCGTTTCGCACAGGGTACGACTGATCACCAGGCCCAGGCCGGAACCCTGCCGGGCAGTCTGCTGAGTGTTACCCGCCTGCACGAACGGGCTGAACAGGCGTTGCTGGTCGGAAGCGCTGATGCCGATGCCACTGTCCTCGATACTCAGACAGGCAGACAGATGCGCCGGGCCTTGAGGCAGCACCCGCAGTATCAGGCTCACCTCACCTTCCCGGGTGAACTTGATCGCATTGCTCAGCAGATTGGACAGTACCTGTTTGAAGCGCGTGGGATCGAGCATCACGTCACAGTCGCTGCGCGCGTCGAGATCGACCCGCCACTGCAGATTCTTTTGCATCGCCAGCCCTTCGAAAACCCGGCAGACCGACGTCACCAGCGCGTGCAGATTGACCCGCTCCGGCGCCAGCGACAAATGCCCGGATTCGATCCGCGCGACATCCAGGATGTCGCCGATCAAATCCAGCAACTGCTGCCCGGCGTTGGACGCCACCTCGATGGCGGCGCGGTCGGTCACCCCTTCATCGGCGCGTTTGACTGCCAGTTCGAGCATGCCGATCAAGGCGTTCATCGGCGTGCGGATTTCATGGCTCATGGTGGCCAGGAACGTGGTCTTGGCCCGGTTGGCGTCATCCGCCGCGTCCTTGGCTTCCTGCAATTGCCCGAGCAATTGCTGACGCTGGCGAATCTGCCGCCGCTGCCAGACGATCCCGGCCAACGCGAGCAACAGCAGGACACCCGCCGCCGCAAACGCCTGCACGATCGCTTGCCGGTGTCGCAGCCAGTAACTCTGCTCGACCATCGAGTCATAGCGCCAGGGTTGAGTCAGCTCGTCAATTTCTTCGGGGGGAATACTCAGTAATGCCTTGTCCAGAATCGAATGCAGTTCGGTGGCCTCGCGACTGGTTGCCAGGGTGCTTCGGGCGGGGTCGGTGCCCACGGTGCTGGTCACTTGCAGGTGATCGCGATACTGCCGGGAAATCAGGTAACGGGCGCTGATCAACGAGTTGATGCCGCCATGGGCCTTGCCCTGGGCGACCATCTCCATGGCATCCGTAGACAGTGGCGCATCCGCCAGCTGGATCAGCGGGTAATGCTTGCGAAGGTACTCGGCGGCAATGTTGCCCTGGGTCAGCGCCAGGGTTCTTCCCGCCATGTCATCCAGCGTCCTGAGGCCGTCCGTGTCCACGCGGGTCACCAGTACCGACGGGCTGCTCAGAAATGACCGGGTGAACCGCAATTCATCTTCACGCTGGGAACTGAGGCCGATACCGGCCAGCACATCGATCTGCCCGCTCCTGATACCGGCCATCATCTCGGCCACCGACTTCATACCCTGGATGTCAAATTGCAACCCGGTGCGCAAAGTGATTTTCGCCAGCACATCGACGCCGATACCACGAAACTGGCCTTCGCTGTCGACAAATGAAATCGGCGGGATATTTTCGTTGATCGCGACTTTCACACGCGGGTGGCGTTCGAGCCAGTGCTGTTCGGCCACGCTCAATTGCAAAGACTGAGTGCCCGGGATAGACACCCCGTTGGCCCCCCAACGACGCAGGATGTTCATTTGTTTATTGGTAGTGATGACCGCCAGCGCCTTGTTGACGATGCGCAATAGCGAAACGTTGTCGCGGGCCATCGCAAAGGCAAAACGCCCGGACTCCATGGGCGAGAAGTCCGTCAGGTGCACGTTGTTCAGGTAATTCCTGCTGATCAGATAATGGGCATTGATCGCATCACCGAGGTAGACATCGGCCTGGCCGAACGCCACAGCGCCTATCGCCGCCAGTGTCGAGGGAAACAGCTGGACCTGCGCTTTGGAATAGAACTGTTGCACGCTGTATTCGGGCAAGTAGTGATACAGCATCACCAGTCGCTTGCCGGCCAGTGTCGGGTCGAGCACCGGAGGGAAATCGGTGCGGGTGACCAGCACCGGTTGATCCACCGCGTAGGCGCTGGACAGCTGTAGCTGCGGATCTTCGGCTTCGAATCGGTTGGCCGTTCCCAGCAGGTCGGCCTGCCCGTCCTTGATGGCCTGCACCGCGTCGGCCCGCGACGGATAACGTTGAACCTCGATGACGACGTTCAACAATTGTTCGAGCAACCCGGCGTAATCGGCTGTCACGCCTTCGAACACCTTGCCTGCCGTGTTGAACTCGAAGGGGGGATAGTCGGGAGCCGAGACCGCCAGCACCAATCGGCCCTTTTGCTGCAACCAGCGCAACTCGGCTTCCGACCACCTGACGCTCAGGCCTTCGGCACTCGAACGTCCCAACAGGGTCAACGACTGTTGTGCACAGACCGTCGATGCCCAGAGAAGAAGGCCAATCAGCACCCAACCTGCCAGTCGTCGGAGAGCGTTCATTCAGATCAATTGATTGCGCAGGGCGAAATCCCTCAAGTGCACCGACGAGCTCACGTTGAGCTTGAGGGTGAGGCGGGTCTTGTAGGTACTGACGGTCTTGTAGCTCAGGTGCATGATCTCGGCGATTTCCAGGTTTTTCGAACCCCGGGCCAGGTACTGCAGAATGGTCAACTCACGATTGGAGAGCTTGTCGATCAACTGCTTTTCACTGTGTTGCAACTCCCCCATCGACACGGAACTCGAGGGGAGCTGGGCGAAATAGGTATAGCCGGCCATCACGCAATTCACCGCCGCCTTCAAATCATCCAGGTCCTTGCTCTTGGAAACATAGGCAACAGCCCCGGCCCGCATGCAGCGGTCCTGATAGAACTGGGCCTCCAGCGAGGTGAACACCACCACGCGGCATCGGGTGTTTTCGGCCTTGATACGGTCCATCACCTCAAGCCCCGCCACACCCGGGAGGCCCAGATCAAGCAGCACGACATCCGGTTGATGCTCGCGGATCAATGCCAGGACCTCATCGCCACGGGAGGCCTCGTAAATCTGCTTGAATCCTTCGCCCTTGAGTACGAGTTTGATCATGGAGCGAACCACCGGATGATCTTCCACAATCAGTGCTGACTTCATGACAACTCCCGTGCAAAACAACACGATCGGGCAAAAAATGCCCTCCAGGCACCGCAGCGATTGGGCACAACGCTGCGCATAGACTCTTGCATGGAAGGCTGGAAAGTACTACCTGACAGAAATGACAGTTCCGACGAGCGGTAGCCGACGATCGACAGCGCTCATCAGCTGCGTAATGGACGCCAGGTCCGGCAGAGCGGCCTGGCTCAATCGGACTTTACCCGCGACTGGCGACAACGGCGCCTGCCGTTCATTGAAGATAAACCCGTGATGAACCTGCGGGTTGTCGTCAAGGAAACTGAACAGGTCCAGCGCTCCAATGGCCATCGCCCCATTGACCAGCACCAGGTCCAGAGGCTCGCAACCGTACTCCACCAGTGCAAGGAGCTCGTCGAGGCTCTGCACCGGAGCCACCCGAAAATAGCCGAGCTGGTTGAACAGTCGCTCGATCCGCAGGCGGTTGAAGTGCTGCGCATCGGCGATCAGGATGCGCAAGGATTTGTTCGGCAAGGTGACCTCCAAAAGGATGTCGGTTTCAAGAGGTCGCAAAGACTACGGAAGACCTTCCTGGGTTTATGTAGGAATATTCCTAAATAAATGCCGGTTAATCTGACTCTTGCCCGGGAAACCTTGGCCGTTACTCCGTGGTACTCGGACTCCAGAACGCCTGCACCACCTGGCTCGACGTCGAAATCCGTGCCACCAGCGCATCCAGTTCATCACCATCGACCGAGGTGGTCGCCAGGGTGGCTTCGATTTCAATTTCATCCGTGCCGAAGGCATGCACATCGACATCGCTGGCCGGATAGTTGCTGCGTTCCAGCTCGGCCTCGAGCAAGGCCAGCACGGTTTTCTGCTGCGTACGCCGGGCAATGACATAGACGATGTTGGTGACCTCCGCCGAAATCACATCCAGCGGCTGACGGTTGATGTTGTTGACGATCGGCCGCAGCAAGGTGTTGGCCGCGAGCACGAACAAGGTGCCAAGCAAGGCTTCGGCCAGCAGGTCGGCACCGGCGCAGGCACCGACTGCCGCCGAGGTCCAGAGCGTGGCGGCGGTATTGAGGCCGCGCACATTGCCCTCTTCGCGCATGATCACCCCGGCGCCGAGAAAGCCGATGCCGGAAACCACGTAGGCTACGACCCGCACGGCGCCTTCGGCACCGGCGAGACGGTTTGCCATGTCGACGAAAATCGCCGCGCCCACCGCCACCAGCACGTTGGTGCGCAGGCCGGCGGTGCGCTGCCGGTACTGGCGCTCGAAACCGATCAGGCCACCGAGGATGAAGGCCGCGCTGAGGCTGACCAGGGTGTCGAGCTGGGAGGTCAGGTTGAGGTTGTTGATGGCTTGCATATGAAAATCCTTGAAAAACACACGCCCTCCTGTAGGAGCGAGCTTGCTCCGGGCGGCGTTCCGACGATGGACTCAAGAGCGCCGCGTTTAGCCAGTCAACACGCGTTATCGTTAACGACCATCGCGAGCAAGCTCGCTCCTACATGCCAAACCGGCGAATGTAGAACCCCTTCACCGCCTGGGTCAGCGCCATGTACGCCAGCAGGATCACCGGCAGGAACACGAAGTACAGCGAGGGCAACGCCTGCAATTTGAAGTAATGCGCCAGCGGTCCCATCGGCAGGAAAATCCCCACGGCCATGATCAGGCCGGTCATCACCAGCAAGGGCATGGCCGCGCGGCTTTGCAGGAACGGGATCTTCGGCGTGCGGATCATGTGCACGATCAGGGTCTGGGTCAGCAGCCCGACCACGAACCAGCCGGACTGGAACAGGGTCTGGTGATCCGGGGTGTTGGCATCGAACACGTACCACATCAAGGCGAACGTGCTGATGTCGAAGATCGAACTGATGGGCCCGAAAAACAACATGAAGCGCCCGACATCCGCCGGTTGCCAGCGCTGTGGTTGCTTGAGCATTTCGTCATCGACGTTATCGAACGGAATGGCGATCTGCGAAATGTCATAGAGCAGGTTCTGCACCAGCAGGTGCATCGGCAGCATCGGCAGGAACGGGATGAACGCACTGGCCACCAGCACCGAGAACACGTTGCCGAAGTTCGAACTGGCGGTCATCTTGATGTACTTGAGCATATTGGCGAAGGTCCGGCGGCCTTCCAGCACGCCCTCCTCCAGCACCATCAGGCTCTTTTCCAGCAGGATGATGTCGGCCGCTTCCTTGGCGATGTCCACGGCGCTGTCCACGGAAATACCGATGTCGGCGGTGCGCAGGGCCGGGGCATCGTTGATGCCGTCACCCATGAAACCGACCACATGGCCGTTGCCCTTGAGCAGACGGACGATGCGTTCCTTGTGCGACGGGGTCAGCCTGGCGAAGACGTTGGTGGTCTCCACGGCTTTCGCCAGTTCGGTATCGCTCATGCGCTCGATGTCGTTGCCCATCAGCAGGCCTTGCTGTTCCAGGCCGACTTCGCGGCAGATCTTCGCCGTCACCAGCTCGTTGTCGCCGGTCAGCACTTTCACCGCCACGCCGTGGGCTGCCAACGCCTTGAGGGCGGGCGCCGTGCTTTCTTTCGGTGGATCGAGGAACGCCACGTAGCCGATCAGCGTCAGTGCCTGCTCATCGGCCAGGCTGTAGGTGTCGCGCCCTTCGGTCATCGGCCGCGCAGCAACCGCCACCACACGCAGGCCTTCGGCGTTGAACGTAGCCGTGACCTGACGGATGCGCGCCAGCAACTCTTCGGTCAAGGCTTCATCGACTTCGCCGTGACGCACCCGCGAGCAGACCGCCAGCACTTCTTCCACCGCGCCCTTGCAGATCAGCAGGTGCGGTTGATCGCGCTCGGCGACCACCACCGACATGCGCCGGCGGGTGAAGTCGAACGGGATCTCGTCGACCTTGCGAAACGCCGTGCCGACTTTCAGCTCACGGTGGATCTCGACGTGTTCGAGCACCGCCACATCCAGCAGGTTTTTCAGGCCGGTCTGGTAGTAGCTGTTGAGGTAGGCCATTTCCAGCACGTCATCCGAGTCGTTGCCCCAGACATCGACGTTGCGCGCCAGGAAGATCTTGTCCTGGGTCAGGGTGCCGGTCTTGTCGGTGCACAGCACATCCATGGCGCCGAAGTTCTGAATGGCGTCGAGGCGTTTGACGATGACTTTCTTGCGCGACAGGAACACCGCGCCCTTGGCCAGGGTCGAGGTGACGATCATCGGCAGCATTTCCGGGGTGAGGCCCACGGCAATCGACAGCGCGAACAGCAGCGCTTCGGTCCAGTCGCCCTTGGTGAAACCGTTGATGAACAACACCAGTGGCGCCATCACGAACATGAAGCGGATCAGCAACCAGCTGACTTTGTTGACCCCGGTCTGGAACGAAGTCGGCGCCCGGTCGGTTGCACCCACGCGCTGGGCCAGGGCACCGAAATAGGTGCTGTTGCCGGTGGTGAGGATCACCGCCATGGCCGTGCCGGACACCACGTTGGTGCCCATGAACAGGATGTTGTCCAGGTCCAGCGGGTTGAGCGTGTCGCGGTCCTGCTGGCGGGGAAATTTTTCCACCGGCATCGATTCGCCGGTCATGGCCGCTTGGCTGACGAACAGGTCCTTGGCGCTGAGCACCCGGCAATCGGCGGGAATCATGTCACCGGCCGACAGCACGATCAGGTCGCCCGGCACCAGTTGCCTGATCGGCAGTTCGATGCGCTGCGCGCCGCGGTCCTCAAGGTCCCGGCGCATCACCGTGGCGGTGTTGCTGACCATGGCCTTGAGGGCATCGGCGGCCTGGTTGGATTTGGTTTCCTGCCAGAAACGCAGCAAGGTCGAGAGCACCACCATGGAGAAAATCACGATGGCGGCTTTCATGTCTTCGGTCAGCCAGGAGATGACCGCCAGCAACGTCAGCAGCAGGTTGAACGGATTCTTGTAGCAGTGCCAAAGGTGCGTCCACCAGGGCAGCGGCTGTTCGTGCTCGACTTCGTTGAGGCCGTATTGCTCGCGCAGGGCATCGGCTTCGAGTTCGCTCAAGCCGTCGGTGTGACTGCCCAGGGTGTTGAGCAACTGACCGGTGTCGCTGCCGGCAGCGGCCACCAGGGTTTGCGCCAGGGTGGGCGGGACTTCACGGCTGACCGTAGTGTCGGTGAAGGTTTCCAGCAACGCCAGGCGACGGAAGTGCCGGGCGATGTGGCGGTTACGCAGGAAACCTGCGAAGAGTTCCTTGAGGGTAAGTTTCATGGCTGGTGCCCCTTTGGTCAGCCGAGAAACCGTCGAGCAGGCAGGTCCACGCCGCTGCCGCCGGAACGATCGGCAAAGCAAGGCCTGGCGCGCCGGTCACGAATGACAGGCGTGTCGATAGAGCGGCGGCCACGACAAAAAGTCGAAACCACGCACTGTTCAGCGTCGATGAGAGGGACGTCGGGACATGGCCCGGACTGGCCATGATCAGGATGCCGCTGCTCGCTTTTCGGCGAGACAACGGCACAGGAAACTGCGCGTTATCTTGCCGAGAAAATGCCGGTTACCGGGACCGGCCGACAACTGTCACTCGAACAAGTACCCACTGTGGGTCTCCGTAATGGATGAAAACGCGCGAAGCTTACGCCCCGATGTTTGGCGAGTAAACCCGATACAAAAGCTTGCCCGGGGGGAATCGTGGGGATCTTCAGGAAGGGTTCAGGATTGAGGGTCTTGGGTGATTTCAATGGCCTCATCGCGAGCAGGCTCACTCCTACATTGGTCCTGTGAACACCGGTCCATTGTAGGAGCGAGCCTGCTCGCGATGGCGGCCTTACAGACGCAGCAAACTCAGCTGGCGGTCGCCAACAACAAATCCACCACCGACCGCCCATGCCCGCGATGCTTGCCATGCTCATACAGCGAGCCGGCAATCTCATCGGCACGAATCGGCAGGATCGACAGCAAGGTGTCGCTCAGCCCATGGCTGGCCTGGCAGAAGCCCTGCATGTAGAGGCCGGCCTTGCAGCGTTCATCGGTGATCAGTTTGTAGTTGCGATCGACCTCGAAATCACCCAGGTACTCTTCAAGCGGTGCCAGCAACTTGCGGTGCATCTGCCGCTCATAACCGGTGGCCAGCACCACGGCGTCGTAGTGACGCACCGAGACTTCGCCGGTGGCGTTGTTGCGCAACACCAGTTCGATACCGCGTTCGTTGGCGGTGGCCTTTGAGAGGGTGGTCAGGGTGCGGAACGCATGACGAGCGATGCCCGAGACTTTCTGCCGGTAGAAGATGCCATAGATGCGCTCGATCAAATCGATGTCCACCACTGAATAGTTGGTGTTGTGGTACTCGTTCACCAGTCGCTCGCGCTCGCTGTCGGGCTGCTGGAACACCAGGTCGGTGAACTCCGGCGAGAACACCTCGTTGACGAAAGGGCTATCGTCGGCCGGCTTGAGTGCCGAGCCGCGCAGGATCATGTCCACCTGCACCGACGGGAAGCTGTCGTTCAAGTCGATGAAGGCCTCCGCCGCGCTCTGCCCGCCACCGATGATCGCAATGCTCATCGGCCGGTTGTCCACGCACGGCTGTTTGGCCATCTGCGCCAGGTACTGGGAATGGTGGAACACCCGGCCGTCATCCTTGAGCGCCTTGAACACTTCGGGAATGCGCGGCGTGCCACCGGCGCTGACCACCACCGAACGGGTGGTGCGCACCTGCTGATGCCCGCTACCATCGCGGGAAATCACCCGCAACGCCTCGACCTGATGGTTGTGCAGCACCGGCTCGATGGTCAGCACTTCTTCGCCGTAGCGGCTTTGCGCGGTGAATTGCCCAGCGACCCAGCGCAGGTAGTCGTTGTACTCCATACGGCACGGATAGAAGGTGCCCAGGTTGATGAAGTCCACCAGGCGTCCGTGGGCCTTGAGGTAGTTGACGAACGAGTAAGGGCTGGTCGGATTGCGCAGGGTCACCAGATCCTTGAGGAAGGAAATCTGCAACTCGCTCTGGGTCACCAGGGTGTTGCCGTGCCAGCGGTAGTCGGCCTGCTTGTCGAGAAACAGCACATCCAGGTTGCCCTGGCTCGCCCCGCGCTCTTGCAGCGCGATGGCCAGTGCCAGGTTCGACGGGCCGAAACCGACGCCGATCAGGTCGTGAACGAGGGGCGCTGCAATTGCCTGTGTCATGTCCAGTGTCCTCTGGATGTTCCCCTCAACCGCGGGGCATTGAACCTAAGTGACCTGACAGGCCTTGGGCCGCACAACAGGTCGTCTGTTGAGTAGGAACGAGGACCGTGAAAAAAAATTTAACCGCGCAGGATCACTGGGCGTCCCACTGTCGCATCCGCGCACGGCAATGCTTCATGGCGTTGACAATGTGCTTCTCGACCATTGCCCGGGAAATGCCCAGTTGCTCGGCAATCTGCGGATGGGACAGGCCTTCGATCTTGCGCAGCAGGAAACTCTCGCGGCACAGCCGTGGCAACTCCGCCAGGGCCCGCTGAAGCATGTCCAGGCGCTGACCGTGATCGAGGACCTTGTGCGGCGACGGCGTGAAGTAGCGTTCCTCGCTATCGAGCACGTCCAGCGGTTCGGCTCGACGCAAGGCGTTGCGGCGGTGGTCATCGATGACCAGGTTGAGGGCGGTGCGATAGAGGAATGCCCGGGGCTGCTCGATCGGCGCATCGCTGGTCCGTTCCAGCACGCGCAGATAAGCGTCATGCACCACATCTTCGGCCACCTGACGGTTGCCCAGCCTGGCGTTGAGGAAACACACCAGCTCGCGATAGTAGTTTTCCAACATGACTCCCGTCCGCACGGGGGTGCGGTTTCTGTCCTTGAGCCGTTCCGGCGACCGCTGAATTACGCAGTAGCAAGATAGTGGCAATTTAAGTCGCGTAATTTATAGTAATTCTCATATAGATTTAAAGTGCTGCTTCAACTTGCCCGGCAATTTGTCTCGCCCCCTGTAGGAGCGAGCTCGCTCGCGATGGTCGCAAGGACGACGCGTTAAATCAGAAAGTACGCATCATCGTTCACGACCATCGCGAGCAAGCTCGCTCCTACAGTAGTGGTTTGTGTCGTCGCCTAAATTCTGTGCCCGGTCCATCGTTTACAGGACAGCTCCCCGTCTGCGTCCCGGTCTCCCCGTCGCTGAACGACGGGCCGATTTTCCCAGGCCGGAACCCTGCATGAAACGTCCCCGACAGACCCGACGCGCCCTGCTTGCAGCACTTTGTCTGATCCCCGTGGTGGCCGTCGCCGCCTGGCAGTTCATTGCGCCGGGACGCGACGGGCTCGTCACCGTCCAGGTCAGCCGCGCCGACATTGAAAGCAGCGTCACGGCATTGGGCACCCTGCAACCGCGGCGCTATGTCGACGTCGGCGCCCAGGCCTCCGGGCAGATCCACAAGATCCACGTGGAAGTCGGCGACCTGGTCAAGGAAGGCCAGCTGCTGGTGGAAATCGACCCGTCCACGCAACAGGCCAAACTCGACGCCGGGCGCTTTTCCATCGAAAACCTCAAGGCACAGCTGCAGGAACAGCGGGCGCAGCACGACCTGGCCCGGCAGAAATACCAGCGCCAACAGAACCTCGCCGCCGGTGGCGCCACCCGTGAAGAAGACGTGCAGACCGCCCAGGCCGAACTGCGCGCCACCCAGGCACGGGTCGACATGTTCCAGGCGCAGATCCGCCAGGCCGAAGCCAGCCTGCGCAGCGATCAGGCGGAGCTCGGTTACACGCGGATTTATGCACCGATGGCCGGCACCGTGGTGGCGCTGGATGCCCGGGTCGGCCAGACCCTCAACGCCCAGCAGCAGACTCCGCTGATCCTGCGCATCGCCAAGCTGTCGCCGATGACCGTGTGGGCCGAGGTCTCGGAGGCCGACATCGGCCACGTCAAACCCGGCATGCACGCCTGGTTCACCACCCTGAGTGGCGGCACCCGGCGCTGGACCAGCACCGTGCGGCAAATCCTCCCCGTACCGCCCAAGCCGCTGGACCAGACCAGCCAGGGCGGCGGCAGCCCCGCCAGCACCAGCAAAAGCGGGAGTGCCCGCGTGGTGCTGTACACCGTGCTGCTGGACGTCGACAACGCCGACAACGCGCTGATGGCGGAAATGACCACCCAGGTATTTTTCGTCGCCAATCAGGCGCAGAACGTGCTCACCGCGCCCATCGCCGCCCTGCAGGCCGGCCCGCAGACAGACCTGCAGACCGCGCAAGTGGTCGCCAGCAATGGCAGCATCGAACAACGCAACGTGCGGACCGGCATCAGCGACCGCCTGCGGGTACAGATCCTCGAAGGCCTGCAAGAAGGCGATCACCTGTTGATCGGCCCGGTCGACGGGAGTGGCGGCTGAATGCACACGCCCCTGATCGACCTTTCGCACATCCGCAAAGCCTACGGCGGTGGCGACGCGCCTGAAGTCCACGTGCTGCGTGGCATCGACCTGTCGATCCATGCCGGCGAGTTCGTGGCGATTGTCGGCGCTTCCGGCTCCGGCAAGTCGACGCTGATGAACATCCTCGGCTGCCTCGACCGCCCGACTTCGGGCGAATACCGCTTCGCCGGGGAAAATGTCGCCACCCTGGACAGCGACGAACTGGCCTGGCTGCGGCGTGAAGCCTTTGGCTTTGTGTTCCAGGGCTACCACCTGATTCCATCCGGTTCGGCCCAGGAAAACGTCGAAATGCCGGCCATCTATGCCGGCACCCCGGCCGTCGAACGCCACGCCCGCGCCACCGCCCTGCTCGAGCGTCTCGGTCTGGCCTCGCGCACCGGCAACCGCCCCCATCAACTCTCCGGCGGGCAGCAGCAGCGGGTGTCGATTGCCCGCGCACTGATGAACGGCGGCCACATCATCCTGGCCGACGAACCCACCGGCGCCCTCGACAGCCACAGCGGCGCCGAGGTCATGGCCCTGCTCGACGAATTGGCGAGCCAGGGCCACGTGGTAATCCTTATCACCCACGACCGCGAAGTGGCGGCCCGGGCCAAACGCGTCATCGAGATCCGCGACGGCCTGATCATCAGTGACAGCGCCCGGGACAATCCCGCCGCGCAGAACTCGGCCAACCCCGGCGCCCTGCAAGCCGTCGATTTGCGCAGGCGCCTGAGCGAAGGCGCCGAAGCCACCGGCGCCTGGAAAGGCGAGCTGGTCGATGCCGTGCACGCGGCGTGGCGAGTGATGTGGATCAACAAGTTCCGCACCGCGCTGACCCTGCTCGGGATCATCATCGGCGTCGCCTCGGTGGTGGTGATGCTCGCCGTCGGCGAAGGCAGCAAGCGCCAGGTGATGGCGCAGATGGGCGCGTTCGGTTCCAACATCATCTACCTCAGCGGCTCGGCGCCCAACCCGCGCACGCCCATGGGCATCGTCACCCTCGATGAGGTCGCGGCGATTGCCAGTTTGCCCCAAGTGATGCGGATCATGCCGGTCAACGGCCAGGAGGCCGGAGTGCGCTTTGGCAACCTCGATCACATGAGCTACGTCGGCGGCAACGACACCAACTTCCCGGCGATTTTCAACTGGCCGGTGGTCGAAGGCAGCTACTTCACCCACGCCGATGAGCAGAACGCCGCGGCGGTCGCGGTGATCGGGCACAAGGTGCGGACCAAGCTGCTCAAGGACGTGGCCAACCCGATCGGCCAGTACATCCTGATCGAAAACGTACCCTTCCAGGTGGTCGGCGTGCTCGCGGAAAAAGGCGCCAGCTCCGGCGACTCCGACAGCGACGACCGCATCGCCATCCCCTACTCCGCCGCCAGCGTTCGGCTGTTCGGTACCCACAATCCCGAGTACATCGCCATCGCCGCCGCCGACGCGCGCAAGGTCAAGGAAACCGAAAAAGCCATCGAGCAACTGATGCTGCGCCTGCACGACGGCAAGCATGATTTCGAGCTGACCAACAACGCGGCGATGATCCAGGCCGAGGCGCGCACGCAAAACACCCTGTCGCTGATGCTCGGCTCGATTGCGGCGATTTCGCTGCTGGTGGGCGGGATCGGCGTGATGAACATCATGCTCATGACCGTGCGCGAACGCACTCGCGAGATCGGCATCCGCATGGCCACCGGTGCCCGCCAGCGCGACATCCTGCGCCAGTTCCTCACCGAAGCGGTGATGCTCTCGGTGGTGGGCGGCCTCACCGGGATCGCCCTGGCGCTGATCGTCGGCGGCGTGCTGATTTTCAGCGAAGTCGCTGTCGCCTTTTCCCTGATAGCGGTGCTGGGTGCCTTCGGCTGCGCCCTGGTCACCGGTGTCGTTTTCGGCTACATGCCGGCCCGCAAGGCTGCCCGACTCGACCCGGTCACAGCCCTTACCAGTGAATGATCGATTGATGAAGCCGCCACTCAGTGTGTTGACCCTATGCCTGTTGCTCAGCGCCTGCGGCAGCCCGACACAGCGCCCCGACAGCGGCATCCAGCCGCCCGCCGCCTGGCAATCGCCGCACACCGCCGGCATCACTTATGACAACCAGCAATGGTGGAACCGCTTCGGCAGCCCGCAACTGGGTCGCCTGATCGAACAGGCGCGGCTCGGCAGTTACGACCTGGCCGCGGCCATCGCCAGAGTACGCCAGGCCCAGGCCGATACGGTGATTGCCGGCGGCTCGCAATTGCCCGAGGTCAAGGCCGCGGCCAATGCCAATCGCCAGAAATTGCTGCGCGGCAGCGGCTACAGTCAGCTCGACGCCGACAGCGATAACGACGCCGTCGACTATTTCACGGCGAACCTGACTGCCAGCTACGAAATCGATTTCTGGGGTGGCCAACGGGCTGGCCGCGACAGTGCGCAATTCAGTCTGAAAGCCAGCGAGTTCGATCAGGCCACCGTGGAGCTGACCTTGCTCAGCGGCGTGGCCAACGGCTACGCGCAAGCCTTGTCGTTGCAGGAGCAGAGCCGCATCGCCGAATTGAATCTGGCCAATGCCCAGAGCGTGTTGAAACTGGTGCAGACCCGTTTCGATTCGGGCTCGGCCACGGCCCTTGAACTGGCGCAGCAAAAAAGCCTGGTGGCGGCGCAGCAACGCCAGCTGCCGCTGGTGCAGCAACAGGCCGAGGATGCGCGAATCAGCCTCGCCGCCCTGCTCGGCCGTCCGCTTCAGGCGCTGTCGTTGGGCCAGGAACGCTTCGATCAACTGACCTGGCCTGCGATCGACGCCGGAGTGCCCAGCCAGTTGCTCAGCCGCCGCCCGGACATTGCCCGGGCCGAGGCGCAACTGGCTGCCGCCCAGGCCGACGTCACCGTCGCCCGGGCCGCGATGCTACCGACCGTGACCCTCACCACCGAACTCGACTCCGGCGCCGACCGGGCCGACGATATGCTGCGCAGCCCCTTCTACAATCTCACCGCCGGGCTGCTCGCGCCGGTGTTCAACAACGGCCGCCTCGGCGCCCAGCGCGACAAGGCCACGGCGCGCCAGCAAGAACTTCTGGAAACTTATCGCGGCGCGATCATCAATGGCTTCGCCGACGTCGAAAAAGCCCTCAACAGCATTCGCGGGCTGGATGAACAACGCGGGTGGCAGAGTGAAGAACTGAGCCAGGCGCAAACCGCGTTCAACATCGCGCAAAGCCGTTATCAGGCCGGGGCCGAGGATTTGCTGACGGTGCTCGAAACCCAGCGCACGTTGTATGCGGCGCAGGATTTGAACGTGCAACTGCGGTTGTCGCGGATGCAGGCGAGTATTGCCCTGTACAAGGCGTTGGGTGGGGGGTGGCAGGTTCTTTAGCTGTGGCGCCTGTCAGGACGCCATCGCGAGCAGGCTCGCTCCTACATTTGATATTGGTCGTACACAAATTTTGTGCTCACTGGCGATCCTATGTAGGAGTGAGCCTGCTCGCGATTGAACGATAACTCGGTATCAAGCCTGGCTCTGCTTAGCCTTCAGATTGCGCGCATACCACGGCCGCTGCGGCACCTTGCGCAACAGTCCGGCCAGCATCTTCTCGTCCTCGCCAAAGGTAATACGCAGCGCCAGCTTCATGGTTTCCGGGTCCATTTCCACCGACTTGCCCACCTGCAACCCCGGCGTGGTGCTGCAGCCATGGGTGCTCGGGCCAAGCCACGGATCATCGATCTCGACCCAGCGTCCCGGCGCGAACCATTGCACGCCGTTGACCTGCAGCCGACTGACCTGCCCCGGATGAAAACGCTCGTGGGCGCGGAACCAGTCTTCCAGGCGATCGTCGATCCATCCGTGGAAATGCCAGAACACCGGGCTCACATGGGAAGAAAACGGGTCGCCGAGAAAATCGTTTTCCGGTGCGAACCAGCGTGCGGAAAAGTCCGCCGGATCCCGGGCGAATGGCACCGGCTGACCGTTGGCCGGATCACGCGGCACCGAGGCCCAGCGCATGTGCAGCCAGTCGTGCAGGCCCAGCTCGACCTCCGAGCCGAACTGGCCGAGGGTCAGCGTCGACAGGTAACGCGGATCACGGTAGCGCGACTCCCAAACCTGGAAATTGCTGTGGTACGTCTCGCCGGTCTTGATGTCGCTGACCCATTGCGTGTACTCGTCATCGTCCTCGGCCAGCCAGGTCGGCGGCAGCGCAGTGCCGTCGTGGTTGTCGAAGTAACGCGCAAAGCCGAGCCGGTCCCGCGCCAGTTCCGGTTGCGGTAACGGGAAATGCGTCCAGGACGGCAGGTCCTGCATCGAGCGCGCCGTGCCGAGCATGTGCCGGTGCATGAAGAAAAAATCCACGCCCGAACCATTGCGATCCTTGTGCTCGCCACGGGCATCGCGCTCCTGGTCCCGCGGGCCGGGCTGCCAGCCGAGCCCGCGCAAGGCACCGCGCTGGTCTTCGGACAGCTTGTGCCACTTGTCCCGGGAGGCATGCCAGAGCTGGTGGAACAATCGGTGCTGCGGCGACACCAGCCAGGCCAGCAAGGTCGGATTCAGGCCGGTGCGCTCGCGGGCTTCAGGGAATACCCGTTTGACTGCAATGAATCGATTGTCCTGCGCCGTGAGCATCATTGGTCGATTCAGGTCCAGCACCCGCCCACTGAGACTGCCGCTGCCGGCGTTACCGAAACCGGCCCAGACCTCGTCCAGGGTCATGTCGAATTCGTAATCGCAACAGCCGCTGGCACCCAGCAGTCGCCAACCCAACTGCTTCGGGTTGGCCCCGGACAGATCGCCGAGCACCCGGTAGCGGGGCTCTTCGGCAGAGCGCAATCGCTCGCCGGTGTCGAGAAAACCCACGACGCCACGCCCCTTGTGGCCAATGTCGAGAAACACTTCCAGGCCTTCGAGCGGCAAACCTTCGATACCGGCGTCACGACCTTCGAAACGAATCTGCCAGACCCCGCGCAAGGTATCCGCCAAGCGTTGGCCGGCAATATCCGCCACCTCGAACGAGGCTTCGCCGGGGGTGATGGTCGGGTCCGGCCTGTTCAATTCGTGATGCCCGTAATACACCGCCGGCCCAGCGGCACCGGTCAGCGCCAGCCCCGCGAGGAACCATCGTCGAGAAATCGTCATTGCCCTACCTGTGTCAGCCATGGAGCAGGCTTTATCCAAGCTAGAACGTTCGTTGCCCTCATAAATTTAAAAAGCATCGCGAGCAGGGCTCACTCCTACAGGAGACCGCATTCCCATGTAGGAGCGAGCCTGCTCGCGATGAGGCCATTAGCCGCGCTAATTTTTTCGCCCAGCCACTCGTTCCCCCAGATAGCAAAGACCCCCGCGCCTGCACCTCGACGGCGAACCTGACTGAGACGGCAATGACAAAACCACGTTCGAAAAAGGCTCTTTTCATCGGCCTGCCGCTGGCCCTGGCGATCAGCGCGGGAGTGGGCTTCGCGGCCTGGGACTACGGGTTCAGGGACAACCCCGACTACCCGGTCAAGGTGATGAAACAGGCCGAGCAATTGCAGGAGCGCATCCTCTCGTTCGACAGCCACATCACCGTGCCCATGGGCTTCGGCACCGCCGGCAACGAAGTCGACAAGGACGGCGAAGGCCAGTTCGACCTGGTCAAGACCGGGCGCGGGCGCCTGTCCGGTGCAGCCCTGACGATCTTCGGCTGGCCGGAAATCTGGAACGGCCCCAACGCGCCCCATCGCCCTACCGCCGGCTTCGTCGACGAGGCCCGCCTTGAGCAGGAAACCCGCTACAAGATCATCAGCACCATGGTCCGCGACTTCCCCAACCAGGTGGCCATTGCCTACACCCCCGACGACTTCCGCCGCCTGCACGGCGAAGGCAAGTTCGCGGTGTTCATCAGCATGCTCAACGCCTACCCGCTGGGCAATGACCTCAACGCCCTGGACAAGTGGGCCGCGCGCGGCATGCGCATGTTCGGCTTCAGCTACGTCGGCAACAACGCCTGGGCCGATTCGTCGCGGCCGCTGCCGTTTTTCAACGATTCGCGGGACGCCCTTGGCGGGCTGTCGGACATCGGCAAGCAAGCGGTGCAGCGCCTCAATGACCTGGGCGTGATCATCGATGTGTCACAGATGTCGACCAAGGCCCTAGAGCAAGTGGCGCAACTGAGCCGCACGCCTATGGTTGCCTCCCACTCGGCACCACGCGCCCTGGTGGATATCCCGCGCAACCTCAGCGACACGGAAATGCAGCTGATCAAGAACAGCGGCGGCGTGGTGCAGATTGTCGGTTTCCCAACTTACATCCGTCCACTGAGCCAAGCCACCCAGGACAGACTCAACGCCCTGCGCGCGCGCTTCGACCTGCAACCGCTGCAAGGCCTGGAAATGGCGTTGATGCCGGGCGACCCGGTGATCACCGTCTGGCCCGAGCAACGTTTCGGCGAGTACGCCAGCCAGCTCTATTCGATCCTCGACGAAGAACCCAAGGCCACCCTCAAGGACTACGGCGATGCGATCGATTACGCCGTGAAGAAAATCGGTATCGATCACGTCGGCATCAGTTCCGACTTCAATGACGGTGGCGGCGTGGACGGCTGGAAAGACGTCAGCGAGGCCCGCAACGTGACCGCCGAACTGATCAGCCGCGGCTACAGTGAAGCCGACATCGCCAAGCTTTGGGGCGGCAACTTCCTGCGGGTCTGGGACCAGGTGCAGAAGTCCTCCCGGCCTGTGGTCCAGAACTGATTTTTCCTTTTGCCAAAGCGAACCGAACCCATGACCAACCGTCGTTCATTCCTCAAGCAGGCCGGCATTCTGGCAGCCGGTATCCCCTTGGTCTCGGCCGTGAACCTGCCGGCACTGGCCGCCAGCCCCGCGCCGTTGCCCAAGGACAAATGGGACCAATTGCGCCAGTTGTTCACGCAGGACCCAAACTACCTGCACTTCGCCAACTTCCTCGTCACCTCGCACCCGCGTCCGGTGCGTGAAGCCATCGAGATGCACCGCGCCAACCTCGATCGCAACCCGGGCCTGGCCATGGACTGGCATCGCGGCGAAACCGAACGCCGCGAAGAAGAGGTGCGCGTATGGGCCGGCCGTTACCTGAAGGCCAACCCGTCGCAGATCGCCCTGACCGGCAGCACCACCGAAGGCCTGGCGATGATCTACGCCGGTATCCACGTGCGCCCGGATCAGGAAATCCTCACCAGCGAACACGAGCACTACGCCGCCAACAGCGTGTTCGAGTACCGCACCCAGAAGGACGGCACCCAGGTTCGCAAGATCAAATTGTTCGAAGACCCGTACAAGGTCTCGACCGCTGAAGTGCTGGCCGCGATTGAGCGCAACATCCGCCCCGAAACCCGCGTACTGGGCATGACCTGGGTGCATTCCGGCAGCGGCGTGAAGCTGCCCATCGGCGAGATCGGCAAACTGGTGGAGGAGAAAAACCGTGGTCGCGCCGACAAGGACCGCATCCTCTACGTGATCGATGGCGTCCACGGCTTCGGCGTGGAGAACGTCGATTTTCCCGACATGCACTGCGACTTCTTCATCGCCGGCACCCACAAATGGATGTTCGGCCCACGGGGCACCGGGATCATCTGCGCCCGCTCTGACGAGCTCAAGGACGTGACGCCGACCATCCCGACCTTCTCCGAAGCCACACGGTTCTCTACGGTGATGACCTACGGCGGCTACCACTCGTTCGAACACCGCTGGGCGCTGACCGAAGCCTTCAAATTGCACCTGGAACTGGGCAAGGCCGAGGTCGCGACGCGCATTCACGCCATCAACAGCTACCTGAAAAAACGCTTGCAGGCACACCCGTCGGTGGAGCTGGTCACGCCGCTGTCGCCGGAGTATTCCGCGGGTTTCACCTTCTTCCGTATCAAGCACCGGGACTGCGAAGCAGTCGCCAATTACCTGATGGATCAGCGCGTGGTGTGTGACGCCGTGGACCGTGATGTCGGGCCGGTCATTCGTGTGTCGCCGGGGCTGCTCAATACCGAAGCGCACATCGACCGCCTGATGGAACTGCTGGCCACCCAGGTCTGACTGAGCGAGAGCCAATATGAAAAGCACCCTGAAAAAACTCGGCGCCCTGACGCTGTTGGCCGTGCTCGGCAGCGCCTTGCCCGGCCTCGCCCAGGCCTACACCGCGCCATTGCCGGGCAAGGTCTTCAAGGATTGCCGTCATTGCCCGGAAATGGTCGTACTGCCCGCCGGTACCTTCACCATGGGCACCCCGGAAGGCGAAGTCGGCCGCGAGCCTGATGAGGGCCCGATGCATGAGGTGACGTTCGACAAACCATTCGCCATGAGCCGTTACCAGATCACCGCCGCGCAATGGGACCAGTACCTCAAGGAAACCGGGACCACCCTGCCCAATGGCGACAGCCGCCCCGGCCGCGAGTGCATCAACAGCAAGCCGCGTTATCCACAGGGCCCGCGTCAGCCGGCGGTGTGCATGAACTTCGCCGAAGTCAGCGCCTACGTTGCCTGGCTGTCGCTGAAAACCGGCCAGCACTACCACATCGTCAGCGAGGCCCAGCGCGAGTACGCGGCCCGCGCCGGGTCAACGGGAGCGTTCCCCTTCCCGTTCGACCCCGGCACCGAATACAGCATCGCCACCCACGCCAACACCTACGGGCCCACCGATGGCTACAGCTACAGCTCGCCGGTCGGCAGTTACCCGCCCAACGCCTTCGGCATGTACGACATGCACGGCAATGTCTACGAATGGATCGCCGACTGCTACCACCCGGACTACGTCGGCGCGCCCACCGACGGCAGCGCCTGGACCGAACCGAACTGCGACACCTTGCGCATCCGTGGCAACGACTGGGGCGAAGCGCCGGTGTTTTCCCGCTCGGGCAACCGCAATGACATCGACCCGCAAACCCGTGGCGACTGGATCGGTTTCCGTGTCGTGCGCACTCTTTAATCCCTCCCCAACCCTTGTGGGAGCGAGCCTGCTCGCGAAGGCGTCGTGTCAGTCAACATCAAGTTTTCTGATCCACCGCTATCGCGAGCAAGTCGGATCGCCGCACCGTCGCTCCCACAGGTTTTGCATCGTCCACCTTTTAAATTAAGCCCTCCATCAGACGTTCTACTGGGTATCTGCCTCAAGACCCAAGGAACCCTCTGCTCATGACCCAGCCAACGCGCGGTGCAATTCATGAATTGTTCAGCCTCCTGAAACCGTTCCGGCTCGTCGTCAGTCTGTCGATCCTCCTGGGCATGGTGGGTGGCCTGAGCGTGACGGTGCTGCTGGCCACCATCAACAACGTGCTGCATTCGCCGCAAGGCCTGACCCAAGGCGTGGTCGCGCTGTTCGGCGGCCTGTGCCTGCTGGCCCTGGGCAGTTCGATCTGCTCGGACATCGGCACCAACTACGTCGGCCAGCACATCATTGCCAGGCTGCGCAAAACGCTGGGGGAGAAAGTGCTTTCGGCGCCCATCGAGCAGATCGAGCGCTATCGCAGCCACCGCTTGATCCCGGTGCTGACCCACGACGTCGACACCATCAGCGACTTCGCTTTCGCTTTCGCGCCGCTGGCGATTTCCCTGACCGTGACCCTCGGCTGCATGGGTTACCTGGCGATGTTGTCGTGGCCGATGTTCCTGATGATGGTGCTGGCGATTGCCATCGGCACCGGCATTCAGTTCTACGCCCAGGGCAAGGGCATCCAGGGTTTCATGGCTGCCCGCGACGCCGAGGACGATTTGCAAAAGCACTACAACGCCATTGCCGGCGGCGCCAAGGAATTGCGCATCCACCGCCCGCGTCGCCAACGCATGTTCGAATCGGGCATTCAGGGCACCGCCGATTTCATCTGTAAAACCCAGGTGCGTTCGATCAACACCTTCGTGATCGCCAAGACGCTGGGCTCGATGCTGTTCTTCGTGGTCATCGGCCTGGCACTGACCCTGCAATCGTTCTGGCCCAGTGCCGACAAGGCAGTGATGAGCGGTTTCGTGCTGGTGCTGCTGTACATGAAAGGCCCGATCGAGCATCTGGTCAGCACCTTGCCGATCGTCAGTCGCGCGCGCATTGCCTTTCGCCGCATCGCCGAACTGTCCAGCCAGTTTTCCTCCCCCGAACCGCACCTGTTGCTCAACGACAAAGGCATCCAGCCGACAGTGGTCAACCGCCTGCAACTGGACAACGTCAGCTACGCCTTTCCCGCCGTACCGGGCAGCGACGCGTTTCGCCTGGGCCCGGTGAACCTGACCATCGAGCAAGGCGACATCATGTTCATCGTCGGCGAAAACGGCTGCGGCAAGACCACCCTGATCAAGTTGCTGCTGGGCCTCTACGCGCCGCAACAGGGTTCGATCCTGCTCAACGGCCAGGGCATCGATGCGCACAATCGCGACGACTACCGCCAATTGTTCACCACGATTTTTGCCGACTACTACCTGTTCGATGACGTGGTCCAGGGCGACCAGCACATCCCCGAAGATGCCAACAAATACCTGCAACGGCTGGAGATCGCGCACAAGGTCAGCGTTCGGGACGGCAGTTTCACCACCACCGAGCTGTCCACCGGCCAGCGCAAGCGCCTGGCGCTGGTCAATGCCTGGCTGGAAGAACGCCCGGTGCTGGTGTTCGACGAATGGGCCGCCGACCAGGACCCGACCTTCCGCCGCATCTTCTACACCGAGCTGCTGCCGGACCTCAAACGCCTGGGCAAGACCATCATCGTCATCTCCCACGACGACCGCTATTTCGACATGGCCGATCAACTGGTGCGCATGGAATCGGGCCGGGTCGTCACCGAGCGCGCGACCGCCTGACGGTGGTTGCCGCGTGCAGATCATTGTTTTTTGGAGTCTGTTTTCCGGTTTAGCCACAGTGGTACGTCTAATAATAATTATCATTAACTAAAACACTGCACACACCATTCTGGAGCGATTCGAGCAATGCAAAGCCTTACTCTGTCCCGCGCACCGCTGGCATTAGCCATCGAACGGCAAAAGAAATACCGAACGGTCGTGCCGGGCGCGCTGCTGACCCTGTTGCTGCTGGGCACGTCCCAGGTCGAGGCAGCCCCGGTCAGCGTCAATGTGCCGGCTCAATCGCTGGCCAGTGCATTGCGCCAACTGGGCCAGCAGACCAACCTGCAGATTCTCTATAGCCAGGACATGGTCGACGGCATCAAGTCCACGGCGGTGTCCGGCAACATGGAACCGGAACAGGCACTGAAAACCTTGCTGCTGGGGAGCGGCATCAATTTTCAGTTGAATGGCAACACCGTGTCGCTGGTGCCAACGGCCGGTGATTCCAGTGCGTTGCAGCTGGGTGCGACGTCCATCACCGGCGTGGCGCTGGGGCCGACCACTGAAGGCACGCACTCCTACACCAGCGATGAAGTGACCATCGGTAAAGGCAACATCAAGGTCAAGGACATCCCGCAGTCAGTGTCCGTCGTCACGCGCCAGCGCATGGACGACCAGAACCTGAACAGCCTGCAGGACGCCCTGCGTCAGGTCACCGGCGTGACCGTCAAGACCTACAACTCCGGCTCCAGCCTCAATGACATCTTCATGCGCGGCTTCCTCGTCGATCAGGTGCAGGTCGACGGCGTCTCGCAACCCACCGGCCAGGGCGACATGGCCACCAGTTTCGACCTGGCGATGTACGACCGCATCGAAGTGTTGCGCGGCCCGTCCGGCCTGTACCAGGGTGCGGGTGAACCCGGCGGTACGATCAACGTGGTGCGCAAGCGTGCCCTGAGCCAATTCGCCCTCGGTGGCGAACTGGCCGCCGGCTCCTACGATCGCTACCGTTCTTCGGTGGACGTCACTGGCCCGTTGAACGACCAGGGCACCGTGCGCGGTCGCTTCATCACCGCCTACGAGAACAACAAGTCTTTCGTCAACTACGCGCAGAACGAACGCCCGATGGTCTACGGTCGCCTGGAATTCGACCTCGACCCGGCCACCACCCTGTCGGTCGGTGGTGCCTACCAGCAGAACCACTCCACCCCGGCCTTCGGCCTGCCGGCCTACGCCGACGGCAGATTGCTCGACGTACCGCGCTCGACCTTCATCGATGCCAAATGGAACACCCTCGACGAAAAAGTCTGGGAAACCTTCGCCGAACTCGACCACGAACTGGACAACGGCGGTCAGTTCAAGACCACCCTGACCTACCGCGACGCCGAAACCCCGCAGCGTAACTTCACCTGGGCCGACGGCGCGGTCGACCCGGCCACCGGTGACAGCTGGGCCGTGGCGTACGACTACTACACCCACATCAAGACCATCGGCGTCGACAGTTTCGTCACCACGCCGTTCGAGTTCGCCAATCGCCGGCACGAGTTCACTCTGGGCGCCGAGTACCAGCACCTGGACAGGGACTTCACCTACGGCGGCGGCGAGTACTTCCCGATCAACGTGTTCGATCCGGGCAGCATCGACATTCCCCGCAACGACTATGCGCACGTCAACGGCAACTGGTCCAAGTCTGACCAGTACGGCGTCTACACCCGCGCCAAGTTCAACGTCACCGACTGGCTCGATGTCATCGGTGGCAGCCGTGTGACCTGGTTCGAAAGCGACGCGAAGAACGCCAACGCCTTCTTCGACAACTTCGGCGAAGCCCACACCAGCATCAACCGCAAGGTCGTGCCGTACGGCGCCATCATCGGCAAGATCACTCCGCAACTGTCGACCTACTTCAGCTACACCGGCGTGTTCAAGCCGCAGAGCGAAATCGGCACGGACGGCCAGCCGGTCGGCCCGCGCGAAGGCAAGCAGTACGAGATCGGCCTCAAGCGCGAATTCTACGACGGACGCCTGAACGCCAGCCTCGCCGCCTTTCGCATCTATGATGAAAACCGCGCCGAATACGACAACACCTCCGGCGCCTACATGACCGAAGGCAAGGCCCGCAGCCAGGGTTGGGAAACCGAGTTGAGCGGCAACCTGACCGAGAACTGGAGCATCGTCACCGGTTACGCCTTCACTTCCACCAAGTTCCTGGACGGCGATGCGGCCAACAAAGGCAAGACCTTCAGCACCATTACGCCCAAGCACAACTACAACCTGTGGACCAAGTACGAGTTCACCGACGGTGCGCTCAAGGACTTCAGCGTCGGCGGTGGCGTGCGTGTGGTCAGCGACACTTACTTCCAGCGTGACGTGAAGTTCCAGCAAGGCGGCTTTGCCGTCGCCACGGCGCAGGTCGGCTACAAGTTCAACCAACACCTGTCGTCGACGCTGACTGCCAACAACCTGTTCGACCGCAAGTACTACGACCGCGTCGATGCCTCCTGGGGCACCAACTTCTACGGCGACCCGCGCACCCTGACCCTGAGCCTGCGCGCGCAGTACTGATGGCTGAAAGCATCATCCGCAACAAAAAACCGGGCCACTGCTGTAGGAGCGAGCTTGCTCGCGATGGATTCAAGAGCGCTGCGTTTAGTCAGTAAACACGCGTTATCGTTAACGACCATCGCGAGCAAGCTCGCTCCTACAGCGGCCCGGTTCCGTTTTCTGCTTGCGACGTATGGCTGTGCGCTTCGGCCCTGAGTTGCCCTGTATCGACGCGCACAAAAACGGAATCCCCGACAGCGGTCAGGACATCCCCGGCGAAGACCTCGCAAATGACCCGGCTTTTGCGCCCGACATCGCCCTCGACTTTGGCACGCAGTGTCAGGGGTACGCCCATCGGGGTGGGCTTGATGAACTTGATGCCCAGGTTACCGGTGACGCAGGTGATGTGGGGCAAGCTGCCCGCTTCGCGCTGTTCTGCCCGGTAGTGATAAGCCATCGCCGCCCAGTTGGAATGACAATCGACCAGCATCGCGATCAAACCGCCGTAAACCAGATCCGGCCAGCCGCAATACTTGTCATCGGGCAAATGCTGCGCCATGACATGCACCCCGTCTTCATGCCAGAAACTCTTGATGTGCAGCCCATGCGGGTTCTGGCTGCCGCAGCCATAACAAACGCCTTCAGGCGCGGCGATGTCTTGAAGCGAAGTGTCCTGCGTGGTCATGCCGTGTTGATCCTTAATCGTCGTGGTTGAAAGCGAACCGGGTCACCCCGGTTCGCACCGCCTGATCAATATTGGCAGAAGCGAATACGATTACCGAACGGGTCGTAGACTTGCAGCTCCTTGCCCCAGCCTTGCTGAACAATATCAGGGCGTCCGTAGCCGTAGCGCTTGCCCTGCAACTCATCCCTGAGCAGCTCGATGTTTTGCATGGGCACGAATACCGTCGAGCCAGGGCTGGCATCGCCGTGATGTTCGGAAAGATGCAGTTGCAACCCGTCGCGACTGATGCCCAGGTACAGCGGCAGATCAGCCTCGAAGCGATGTTCGAACTCGACGCTGAACCCCATGAAATCCAGATAGAACTCGCGCGCCTTGGCTTCGTCGAAACTGCGCAAAATCGGGATGGGTCTATCAAAGGTAATGCTTGGCGCTGGCGGGGTATTGGCCTGGGTAAGCATCGCCGACGCGGTGTTCCAGTCCTTGTAGCCCAGTTGCTGCGCGACCAGTTCCAGCGCGGTGGAATGGGTCACCACTTGATTGCGTTCCTCCAGCGAGGCGCGCAACTGTTTGGCCATTTGCTTGGCTTGCTCGATTGAAAACATGGCTGCTCCTGTAGCCGAGATGCCTTGGTGCTCGCATTGCCAAACCTCGACCATCAAGAGAGGCGACAGGGTTCGTATGAGGAGGAGATGCTTTCACCTTTCCCAGCGGGAGCGAGCGGCGGGCAGCATCGGGCCGCTGTCGATATTACATAGCCGATACGGGATGCGGAAGATGGCTCGGCAACCCCCTGTCCGTGGCTTGAGGACTATTCCTTCAGGCGTGAAAATTGCTGGACCACAAATGCCCCGACGGTGACCGCGCAGGCTGCCCATGCGCAAGCCACCTGCCAATGTCTGAATAGACCGAGAACATCCCCCATCAGGAAACCGGTCGAAAGCAGAAACATAAACAATGAAATGGCCGCCAGAATGACGCGTGGAATCGCCATTACCCACCGCCACCAGACACCGGGTTCAAAGCGCCGCGTAACCCATCGACTCAACCCTGTCAGCCCCGCCAGCAATGGCGCAGCAATCACCAGCAGGATCGGAATGATAAAGAGAGCCAGCGTGGGTTCGACCTCTCCGCCGTCCTCGCCGGGCGTGTAGAAGCTTTCTTTCCAGATTTCGCTGCACAGGGCGAAGGTCAGATAAATGACTGCCACCGGGGCGATAGGGAATATCAGGCAACTGATGAGGCTTTTCTTGAGATCCATCATTGAATCGTCCTTGGTTTTTCAGAATGGCGCTCTTGTTGTGGTGTCCGTACCATGTCGTCTTATCTCAACGACGCGGTCTCGGAAATGCGCGGTACCCAGCACATAATTTCCACCTTTTTGCTGGAAATTGATGGCCACACTGCGACGGCTCAAACAGTCGCCCCGGCAATGATGATTTCCGGCAATGACGACGGCACAAATGATGTTCTGTTTATTGGGCTGAGGTACCGCGACACTCTGGTGAAAACACTGGATGGCTGGAGTATTCACTCGCGGACGCAGGAGCAAAACTGGGTTTACAACATTCCCCCTTTAGAACTTTACTCATTGGAGGGTCTAGAAAATTAAACGGCAGCGAGAACCGCTGTCTCAAAAGCTTCTGCTTGCGAACAAACGGCTTTGATAGCCGGCCAATTGTCTGTCACCTTGTTTGCATGTTGACGATACTCGCGAACTTTCTTTCGGATCCTCTGATCCAGTGGTAACAGAGAAAGACGAGACTCCAAATTGACATTGCACTCTGCTCCGCGCAAAAGCGCGTGGTCAGCAGAAAGCGATGCAGCCGCGAGCCAGGTTCCTGATGCTTGTGCAGGAAGACACAATACAGTCTTGGTTCCGCGGCTAGATGGATGAAGCCAGCTATCTAAAGTAGCCGTCAATGGTGCAATGCTATGAGCGACCGGAGGGCAAGGTCGTGCGCAAGGTAAAATCCCCCAGCCCTTTTGTACTGCCATGTCATGAACCGTTGGGCCTGCATTTGCATAAAACTCAGTCGAAACATCCACATCTAAATGGATGATTAACAGATCAAACTGCTCCAGCGTGGGGTCGGTATCCAAAGATGCTGAATGTCTTTGACTTGAGGCATCGCACCATTTCAATACACCACTCCAGCCGGTCCCCATCTTGGGTGCAGTCGCTTCAGGTTGAAGCTTGGTCAGGATGAAAGGTCTTTCAATAATGGCTTTTAATGCAGCTTCAATAATTACAAGGTCGGTGTCACCCTCTACAACCAAGGCAATACGCAATTCAGACATTTGGTACCGCCCCCAAACTCCCCATCATCCACAGTCTGGACAATGGATATTGCTCATGCTGTTTCTCCTGCTCCGCCGTCAATACAACTCGCCGAACTACCGTCAGACCGTTGCTATTTCGCTCCACCGCAAACAAACGGGTGTCGGGATCAGATAAGTCCAATCCATCCAGTACCGCGGGGTTGTGAGCAGTGAACAGCAATTGGCGATCAGGGTCGTTATGTCTGAGCCAATGGCTGAGACAGGCTGTCAGCTTTGACAGTAGTCGTGGATTCAGTGCCTGATCCAGGTTGTCTATCGCCAGAATTCTTGGTGCCAATGGAGATAGACAGAGTGCCGCGCAAAACAAAACATACAATGCCCCTTCGCTGGCATCATAGGCGGTCAGTTCATTGCGTGACTTATTCATGAATCGGTCTGTGAACTTCAGCATAAGTTTGGTTCTGGGCACTTTGCTTGAAATCAATGACCCGCCATGACTAGTGGCTTGGACATCGGCAACCCAGTCGATCAGCTCCAAAATCTGGTCCAGTACCTCTTCACCGTCTTCACCCTGACTTTCCAGATGCTTGCGCAAGGCTTCAAAACTTTCGGCTAGCTGTCCACCACTCAGTCCTACAGGTCGTCTGGCTTGCACATCAGGAATGATCCCGCGCAGGGAAGGTGTATTGGGACAGTAGATCGCATACTCTTGCAGGCTCTGCATCAACCTGGCAGCAGGATTTTCTGGTTCTAACTCAACCAATTTCAGTGCAGCCAGACCCGACTGTGGATTCAGATTCTTCTTGTTACGAACCCCATCGGAAAGAATCTCGAAATGGCCGTCTGACAGGACCTCGGTTTTGTAAGTCCAAGCAGGTTCAGGCGAATCGAGCGGATTCAGCAAAGAGACGCGGTAAGCCTCGTTGTCATCTCCAACGATACCTACACCAATATGTGCAGGTGTTCGTTCAGAAGCAAACGAGCTCTTGTAAAGTCGAGGCAGCCCCGCGCGAACGCCGCGACGAAGCAGGCTCTCATCGTCAACAACACCATTCGCCGCAGCACTAAGCACGCCTAGCGCTTCCAGAACATTGCTCTTTCCAACGCCATTGGCACCTATAAAACAATTCACACGGCCTAGCTCTATGCTTTGCTCGTGAACCGATTTAAATCCGTAAACGCCTAATTTACGAAGCATTCTATTAGTCCCATTTTCGCAAGATGGGGCCCCATCAAGTCTTGATCAGGCACATTACCGGAAATCCGTCGAGTCACCCAGTGCGCTAGCAGTTCAGTCCATTTACAAAACCTCCAAAAGCTCCGTCGGAAGGAAGCAATTAGCGGAAAAAAATGGAAGCAACTCTCCCACGCTATACCTTGGGCGTCTGACTACCAACCCTAAAAGTCAGTAGGAAATTTCCTCGACTTTTCAGTACCTCCATCGCGCAGATGATGCATAGCTTTTCTATCAAACAGAAAATGATGGCGCCTGTTTAAGCCGTCTGTAGGTTACTTCGTGAAAGCCACAACGCCTTGCGCCGTTGCCTACAGGTACGCCAGAATCCGCCGGCTTGTGCGCCTTGGGGGGTGTCGGTAACTTGATTCGGGTCACTGATTGTCAGTGATCGGGTTTAGTAGCCCGTGGTTACTCAAGGCGCATAGCCCATCAAACAGTCAGGTATCCCATCCCTGCACTTTATGGTGGCTGTGTGCAGGGCGCCCTAGGGCGCGCCGGCTCCTTGGGTCCCCGGTCTACTAACCTGCGCACAGTTACCACCCTTCTTATTAGTAGAGAAGCGGTGGTAGCTCATACTTACAGGACCCAAATCATGTTCAAAGTTACTCCAAATCCGCCGGACTCCGACCCGGCCTCGCCGTACGAAAGCACCGACTCCAAACAATTCCACGAAGCCGCCGAGCGCGCCCTCGACCTCAACTCGGGCGCCCACATCATGGCTACCCCGCGCGCACCCAGCACCATGTTCATCGTCAACCCCGAACTCAGTACCGAAACCCTGCTGGTGCACGCCTGTGAATCGCTGGCGTCGGCCAATGTCATGGCCAACGATCTGGTGGATCATCTGCAGGGGACGAGCCGTAATGCGCTGTTGGGGATTGCGCAGGTGATCATGCTGGGGGAGCTGGCGGTGAATCGGGCGCTGGATCGGCTTGATCCGCCCTGATCACAATCTCCAGAACACCGATGTACCTGTAGGAGCGAGCCTGCTCGCGCAAGCGGGCTTCAATTTCGCCCAGTTCGATGCGGAAGCCCCGCACCTTGACCTGATGGTCGATGCGCCCGACGTAGTCGAACACGCCATCCTCTCGACGGCGCACCAGGTCACCGG
>NZ_JAHBDJ010000035.1:0-56171 GCF_019956375.1 Pseudomonas sp. GL-R-19
GTGGACGAGTCGGTGCAGATCTATAACAACGAGCGGCCTCATCTGTCGCTGAAATACAAAACGCCCGATGCGGTGCATCGGGCGTTTTGAGGCTGAAACAGGTGTAAACCTATTTCAGGACTAGACAGCGCCGTTTGGGCTATCCTCGGACTCCCCCGCGCCGCCGTAGAGCCGGGTGTAGAGCAGGGAACCACCGATGATCACCAGCAAGCTGCCGAATGTCGGCATCACTATCTTCACTCAGATGTCTCAGCTCGCGGCACAGACCGGCGCGCTCAATCTGTCTCAGGGCTTTCCCGATTTCGCGGCCCCGCAGGCCCTGTGCGATGCGGTCGGCCGGCATATCGCCAGCGGCCATAACCAATATTCGCCAATGACCGGGCTGCCGGTGTTGCGTCAGCAGATCGCGACGAAGATCGCCCGCAGCTATGGTGTCAAGGTCGATGCCGATAACGAAGTGACGGTTACCCCCGGTGCGACCCAAGCGATCTTTTGCGCCATCCAGGCAGTTATCCACAGCGGTGACGAAGTCATCGTGTTTGACCCGGCCTACGACAGCTACGAGCCCTCGGTAGAACTGGCCGGCGGTCGTTGCGTGCACGTGCAACTGGGCCTGAACGATTTCAGCATCGACTTCCAGAAGCTCGCCGAGGCACTGAGCCCGCGCACGCGGATGATCATTCTCAACACCCCGCACAACCCCAGCGGCGCATTGATCAACCGTGCCGAACTCGACCAGTTGGCAGCGTTGATCCGCGATCGCGATATCTATGTGATCAGCGACGAAGTCTACGAGCACCTGGTGTATGACGGCGTACCCCACGTCAGCGTGCTGGCCCATGAAGAGTTGTATCAGCGTGCATTCGTGGTCAGTTCGTTCGGCAAGACCTACCACGTCACCGGCTGGAAAACCGGCTACGTTGTCGCGCCGCCGGCCCTGACGGCGGAATTGCGCAAGGTGCACCAGTACGTCAGTTTCTGCGGCGTGACACCGCTGCAGTATGCCTTGGCCGATTTCATGGCCGAACATCCTGAACACGTCGAAGAGCTGCCGGCCTTCTATCAGGCCAAGCGTGATTTGTTCTGCGATCTGCTGGCGCCGTCGCGTTTCAGTTTCACCCGGGTGACCGGTACCTATTTCCAGTTGGTCGATTACTCGCAGATCCGCCCGGACCTCAATGACGTCGAGATGGCCCTGTGGATGACGCGCGAGCATGGCGTGGCGAGTATCCCGATTTCCGTGTTCTACCAGACGCCGCCAGAAGGCCAGCGCCTGGTGCGGCTGTGCTTTGCCAAGCGTGAGGAGACCCTGCGGGAAGCCGCGGAAAAACTATGCGTGATCTGAGTGCATTGCCCAATCTGAACGTGGCGCTGATCCAGACGTCCCTGGCCTGGCACGACCGTCAGGCCAACCTGGAGCATTTCGAGCCATTGCTGGAGCAGGCTCGTGGCGCTGACCTGATCATCCTGCCGGAGATGTTCACTACCGGTTTTTCCATGGAGTCCGGGACCCTCGCTGAAGCGGAAAATGGTCCGACCAGCAAATGGCTGCGTGCTCAGGCGGCGCAACTTGATGCAGTGATTACCGGCAGCGTGATTGTTCAGGCGGCCGATGGCAGCCATCGCAATCGCCTGTTGTGGGCGCGACCGGACGGTGAGGTGCTGCATTACGACAAGCGTCATCTGTTCCGCATGGCCGGCGAGCACAACCACTACACCCCCGGCGAGCGCCAGGTGCAGTTCGAGCTCAAGGGCTGGCGCGTGCGACCGCTGATTTGCTACGACCTGCGCTTTCCGGTGTGGAGCCGCGACGCCCAGGACACCGACCTGCTGCTGTACACCGCCAACTGGCCAGGTGCACGGCGCCAGCACTGGAACCGCTTGCTGCCGGCGCGGGCGATCGAGAACCTGTGCTATGTGGCAGCAGTGAACCGCATTGGCACGGATGGCAAAGGCTTCGCGTACACCGGTGACAGCCAGGTGCTGGATTTCCAGGGTGAGACGTTGCTCAGTGCGGGGGAGGCTGACGGGGTGTTCAAGGTGATGCTGGATGCGGCAGAGCTGGCGGCATATCGGCAGCGGTTTCCGGCGAATCTGGATGCCGATACCTTCGAATTCACCTGAGGTTTTCTCTGCCCGCGAAGGGGCCGGTTCAGGCAACACAAAACAAGCAGGCAAAAAAAGGCCCCAAGGTTCGCACCTTGAGGCCTTTTGCTTTTCGGTGACGCTTACGCCGCTTTCGCTTCCGGCTGGCTCAGCGAGCGGTTCAGTGCACTGAACAGGGCCTTGAAGCTGGCGGTGGTGATGTTTTCGTCGATGCCGACGCCATGCACCGCGCGTTCACCGTTCACTCGCAGTTCAATGTAGGCCGCAGCCTTGGCATTGGTGCCCGCGCCGATGGCGTGCTCGTTGTAGTCCATGATTTCCACCGGTACCGGCAGGCCGGCCACCAGCGCTTCCAGGGCGCCGTTGCCCTTGCCGCGCCAGTGCAGGTTGGTCTCGCCCTGGCCCTGGCTGGCCACTTCCACTTCAACGGCGCTGTGACCGTTTTCCTCCTGCAGGCGATGGCTGACCAGCGCGTACGGAGCGTTGGCCTGCAAGTACTCGCTGTGCAGCAGCGCGTGGATTTGCTGGGCGGTCATTTCCAGGCCGAGGCGGTCGGTTTCACGCTGCACCACCTGGCTGAACTCGATCTGCATGCGACGCGGCAGGCTGATGCCGTATTCCTGTTCCAGGAGGTAGGCGATGCCACCCTTGCCCGACTGGCTGTTGACGCGGATGACCGCCTCGTAGCTGCGGCCGATGTCGGCCGGGTCGATCGGCAGGTACGGTACTTCCCACAATTCGTCCGGTTTCTGTTGGGCAAAGCCCTTGCGGATCGCATCCTGGTGCGAGCCGGAGAACGCGGTATGCACCAGGTCGCCGACGTACGGGTGGCGCGGGTGCACCTGGATCTGGTTGCACTCTTCGACGACTTTGCGCACGCCGTCGATGTCGGAGAAGTCCAGCTCAGGGTTGATGCCCTGGGTGTAGAGGTTCAGGGCCACGGTCACGAGGTCGACGTTACCGGTGCGCTCGCCGTTGCCGAACAGGCAGCCTTCGACGCGGTCGGCGCCAGCCATCAGGCCCAGTTCGGTGGCAGCCACGCCAGTGCCACGGTCGTTGTGGGTGTGCAGGCTGATGATCACGCTGTCACGACGGTTGATGTGACGGCCGAACCATTCGATCTGGTCGGCATAGATGTTCGGGGTCGCGCATTCCACCGTGGCCGGCAGGTTGAGGATCATCTTGTGCTCGGGTGTCGGGTTCCAGACTTCGATCACCGCATCGCAGACTTCCTTGGCGAACTCCAGTTCAGTGGCGCTGAAGGTTTCTGGCGAGTACTCGAAGGTCCACTCGGTGTCCGGCTGCATGGCTGCGTATTTGACGAACAGCTTGGCGGCGTTCACGGCGATGGCCTTGACCCCGTCCTTGTCCTGGTTGAAGACAATGCGGCGGAAGGAAGGGGAGGTCGCGTTGTACAAGTGAACGATGGCTTTCTTCGCCCCGCGCAGGGATTCGAAGGTGCGTTCGATCAGGTCTTCACGGCCCTGGGTCAGCACCTGGATGGTGGTGTCGTCCGGGATGTGGTTGCCTTCGATCAGGGTGCGCACGAAGTCGAAGTCGGTTTGCGAAGCGGCCGGGAACGAGGCTTCGATTTCTTTAACACCGACTTGCACCAGGGTTTTCCAGAAGCGCAGCTTCTTGACGGCGTCCATCGGCTCGATCAGCGACTGGTTGCCATCACGCAGGTCGGAGCTGCACCAGATCGGCGCGGCGGTGATGGTCTTCGATGGCCAGGTGCGGTCCGGGATGTCGATGGTCGGGAACGCGCGGTATTTCGAAGACGGGTCTTTGAGCATGCTCATCGGGAAATCCTTATTGTGTTGGCCGAAAAAAGGCGGCCTGCCGGTGGATCAAAAGTTCTTGGAGTAACGCTTGGGACGAGGCACCACGATTCAGCCCGGCAGTCGTGCGCTGACAAGGCACAGGCTGCGGTGCTGGCGGAGCTGAATGAGGGTGTGAGAGGTTTTCATGCCTTCAACCCTAACCGCGGGGGTGAAGGTTGGCAAGCAGTCGAAAAAAATTGAGAGGAATACTCGTGGGCGAGTATTTATCGAGATTTTATTGCTTAAAATGGTTTTGATGATTGTGTTGTTTGCGCGAGGTTTGAGCGTCGCGCAATTGCTGGCGTGACACTGCCGGGATACTTTCGGCGTCTGTGAAATTGCTATCGCGAGCAGGCTCGCTCCCACATTGGATCGATGTGAATACGGAAAAATGTGGGAGCGAGCCTGCTCGCGATGAGGCCAGTGGCCTTATTTGGGGGTCAAGGCTGAAACGCACCAATGAAGATGGCCGGATCGACCCGCGCATCGTTCAGACTGACATTCCAGTGCATATGCGGCCCAGTCGCCCGGCCAGTTGCCCCGACTTTGCCAACCACATCGCCCCGGGCCAGTTGCTGCCCGACTTTCACGTCGATTTTCGACATGTGGCAGAACATGCTGATAAAGCCCTGGCCGTGGTCGACGAACACCGTATTGCCATTGAAGAAGTAGTCGCCGATCAGGATCACCTTGCCGGCAGCCGGGGTCTTGATCGGTGTGCCGGCCGGCACGGCGAAGTCCAGGCCAGCGTGAGGGTTGCGCTCTTCGCCGTTAAAAAAGCGGCGCACGCCGAACTTGCTCGACAGTGGCCCGTTCACCGGTTTGTCCAGCAGCAGGTTGCTCGGGGTGTTGGGGCTGAACGTGCGGTAGGCCGCAATCTGTTCGGCCAGTTCACGCTCGATGCGCTTGAGATTCTCCGGGTCAGGATTGACCTGTTGGGTGTTCTTCAGGGTGATGCGCTGTTCCGGGTACTTCTTGCTGCCAACCGTAAAATTCAAATTATGATCGCCGCTGCTGACCGATTGAGGCCCCGGCTCGACCGTCAGTGGCAGGCCGACGATGGCCAGCCAGTTGCTCTGTTCCTTGACCACCAGCACCGGTTTGCCTTGATAACTGGCTTTTGGCGCCTGGGTGGACGTGCCCAGATCCACCACCGCGACGCCGCCCGGCACCGGTTTGTTCAACAGGCGGGTGATGTAGCTGTCGGCGTTGGCGTTGGCGGTCAGGCACAGCAACAGCAGCGGAGCGAGGAAACGCGGCATGGATCAGTCCAGTAAAGAAAGGGTGACAGGCGTCAGGTGATTGTCTTCGACCCGCACTTGCAGCTCGCCTTCACCCAGTTTGGCTTTCAGGCGCTGGCCGGTATAGGTTTGCGCGGCGCTGCGAATCGCGTTGCCGCGCTCGTCCAGCAGAATGCTGTAACCACGCGCGAGGGTGGCCAGGGGGCTGACCACGTGCAGCGTCTGCATCTGACTTTGCAGTTGCAGGCGACGAGACTTAAGTCCTTCACGCATGGCCCGGGGCAGGCGTTCGGCCAGGCTGTCGAGGCGCTGGCGAAGCATCGTCAGTTGCCGGCCCGGATGTTGTGCGGCCAAACGGGTTTCCAGGCGGATCAAGCGTTCGCGACGGGTGTTCAGGCTGCGCTCGAACGCGCGGCGCATGCGCATGTCCAGGTCATCCAGGCGTTGTGCTTGCTGGCGCAAGCGCTCGCCGGGATGACGCAGGCGCCGGGAAATGCCTTCCAGGCGCAGGCGATCGCGTATCAAGCGGTCACGCATGCGCATCACCAGCCGTCGGTGCAGGCTTTCGACCCGGCGCACCAGATCGCTGGAGTCCGGAGCCAGTAGTTCAGCGGCAGCGGAAGGGGTGGGCGCGCGAACGTCGGCCACGAAGTCGCTGATCGATACGTCGGTTTCATGGCCGACGGCGCTGACGATTGGCGTCACGCAAGCGTCTACGGCGCGGGCCACGGCTTCTTCGTTGAAGCACCAGAGATCTTCCAGCGAACCGCCGCCTCGGGCCAGGATCAGTGCGTCAAAACCCCGGGCATCTGCCAGTTTCAGGGCGCGGACAATCTGTGCGGTGGCTTCGCGGCCCTGCACGGCAGTGGGGATCAGCGTCAGTTGGATCTGCGGTGCACGACGGCGGAACACGCTGATGATGTCGCGGATCACCGCCCCGGTGGGCGAGCTGATGATGCCGATGCGTTGCGGGTGCGCCGGCAACGGGACCTTGCGCTCGGCACTGAACAGGCCTTCGGCGCTGAGCTTTTCCTTGAGTGCATCGAAGGCCAGGCGCAAGGCGCCATCGCCGGCCGGCTCCACGGTATCGAGGATCAGCTGATAATCACCGCGCCCTTCGAACAGCGAGACTTTGCCGCGCACCCTGACCGCGAGCCCGTCCTTCAGTGCCTGGCGAACCCGTGCCGCGTTCTGCCGGAACAGTGCGCAACGGACCTGGGCGCCGCTGTCCTTGAGGGTGAAGTACACATGGCCCGACGCCGGACGGGCGAGGTTGGAGATTTCGCCTTCGACCCAGATGTTGCTGAACACGTCTTCGAGCAACACCCGCGCGCGGCCATTGAGCTGGCTGACGGTCAGGACCTCACGGTCCAGGCCGAGTCTTGAAAAGGGATCTTTAATCATGGGGCGCAGTTTAAAGGCATTCTCTTATTGAATGCACGATCCCTTGTAGGCGCTGCCGAAGGCTGCGATCTTTTGATTTTGCTTTTTAAGATCAAAAGATCGCAGCCTTCGGCAGCTCCTACAGGGATTAAGTGAAATGCTGGTTGATTTGTTAAACCAATGGCCCTTCGGCCCGCTGGACTGGCTGGTAATCGGCTTGGGCATCGCCCTGGCCTACATCGTGTTCGGCATCGCCGGCTTCGGCACCGCGCTGGTGGCGGGGCCGATCCTGATTCTGTTCATGCCGCTGTCGAAGATCGTGCCGTTGCTGGTGTTGCTCGATTTTGTCGCGGCATTCGGCAACCTGTTGCCTTCGCGGCGTGATGTCGCCAGGCCGGAGCTGTTGCGGTTACTGCCCTGCATGGCGGTGGGGTGCACGCTGGGGGTGATTTTCCTGCTGAACCTCAAGTCCGACCTGTTGCTGCTGTTGATGGGGGTGTTTATCAGCGCCTATGCGATTTACAGCCTGTGGATAAAAGTACGTCCGGCGCAGTTGTCCGCCGCTTGGGCGGTGCCGATGGGGACGGTGGGTGGAATGTTTGGGGCGTTGTTTGGCAGCGGCGGCTTTCTCTATGCGATCTATTTGAACAGCCGTTTGCCCAAGGAGGCGGCCCGGGCCACCCAGAGTGCACTGATCAGTTGCAGTACGGTGGTGCGTTTGAGCCTGTTTGCCATCGCCGGTGTGTATGCCGACCTGCCCTTGCTGGCGCTGGCGGTTTGTCTGTTGCCGGCCATGGCGCTGGGGCTGTGGTTCGGACGACGGCTGACCATGAGGTTGTCCCGCGAGGCATTCGTGCGCCTGGTGACGTGGTTGGTGCTGGCCAGTGGGATCGCGTTGATCGGGCGTTACTTGAGCACCTGAAGATTAAACCTGTTGCGGGGAGCTTTTTGTGGGAGCGAGCCTGCTCGCTCCCACAAAAAGCCCCCTGCAAGTTGTTCAGTCGTTGTACTGGCTCAACAAACGCTCCAGCCGCGCACTGAGGCGGCGTTTGATTTCGGTCTCGATGTGCGGGGCGAAATCGTCGATCACGTCTTGCATGATCAGTTGCGCGGCGGCGCGCAATTCGCTGTCCAGGTGCAGCAAGTCATCCGGGTTCTTGCTGGCGACTGGCGCCGGCGCCGGTTCTACGGCCGGTGCCGCAGGAGTTGGTTCGACGGGCTGCGAAGGCTCGCCCACGGCGTCGAACAACATGGGAATCTGTTCCTGGTCACCGTCCTCGACCGTGTCGGTCAGCAGGGGCGGTTGCAGGTTGTCATCGCCGAGCAGTTGGCGGATCGACTCGAGGTCGTCCAGCAGGTGCGCGGACTGTTGCAGCGGTTTTGGAGTGTCCATTGAAAGGCTCAGAGTCGCTGTAAACGGTGATCTTGCAGAGGATAGCCCTGTTCGCGGTAGAAACGGAAACTCTCCCGCGCGGCCGCTCTGATCGTCGGGTCCTCCACCACCACTTCCGCCACTCTGGCGAACTTGTTGGCAAAGGCCGGGACCTTCAGGTCGAGATTGACCAGTAAATCCTGATGCTGGCCGCAGTCATCGCCCAACCCCAAAACAATCAAACCGTCAGGTTCGCTGTCGGCAGGGCCGTGGGGCACGAAGCTTTCGCCCTTGAACGTCCACAGCCGCGCATCGAGATCGTCACGCTGGGCCGCATCGCTGCAATGCAGGTAGATGCGGTGGCCCATGCGCCAGGCCTTCTCGGTGAGCTTGCAGGCAAAGTCCAGGCGTGCCGAAGGATCGGCGCTGGGCAGGATATAGAAGTCGACTTTGGTCATTGCGGTTCCAGAGCGGCAAACGGCGTCACCGGAAAGTGACGCCGCCGCCCATCATCGGTTTCAGGCTTTGGCGCGGTCCAGCAGGTACTGGGTCAGCAGGGGAACCGGACGGCCAGTGGCGCCCTTGTCCTTGCCGCCGCTGGTCCAGGCCGTGCCGGCGATGTCCAGGTGCGCCCAGTTCAGGTTCTTGGTGAAGCGCGACAGGAAGCAGGCCGCGGTGATGGTGCCGGCTTTCGGGCCGCCAATGTTGGCGATGTCGGCGAACGGGCTGTCCAGTTGCTCCTGGTATTCATCGAACAGCGGCAGTTGCCAGGCGCGGTCGTCGGCAGCCTTGCCTGCGCTCAGCAGTTGGCCGATCAGTTCGTCGTTGTTGCCCAGCAGGCCCGACGTGTGGGAACCCAAAGCGACCACGCAGGCACCGGTCAGGGTGGCGATGTCGATCACCGCTTGCGGCTTGAAGCGCTCGGAGTAGGTCAGGGCGTCGCACAGCACCAGGCGGCCTTCGGCGTCGGTGTTGAGGATTTCCACGGTCTGGCCGCTCATGGTGGTGACGATGTCGCCCGGGCGCGAAGCGTTGCCGCTCGGCATGTTCTCGGCACAGGCCAGGATGCACACCAGGTTGATCGGCAGCTTCAGTTCGAGCACGGCACGCAGGGTGCCGAACACGCTGGCGGCGCCGCCCATGTCGTACTTCATTTCATCCATGCCGGCGCCCGGCTTCAAGCTGATGCCGCCGGTGTCGAAGGTGATGCCTTTGCCGACCAGCGCGTACGGCTTCTCGGATTTCTTGCCGCCGTTGTATTGCATGACGATCAGGCGCGGTGGCTGGGCGCTGCCCTGGCCCACGGCGTAGAACGAGCCCATGCCCAGGGCCTTGATCTTCTTCTCGTCGAGGACTTCGACCTTCAGGTCCTTGAACTCTTTGCCCAGGTCTTTCGCTTGTTCACCGAGGAAGGTCGGGTGGCAGATGTTTGGCGGCAGGTTGCCCAGATTGCGGGTGAAGGCCATGCCGTTGGCGATAGCAGTGGCGTGGGCGACGGCGCGCTGCACTTCAGCTTGAGCCGCCTTGATGGTCAGCAGGGTGATTTTCTTCAGGGCGCGTGGTTCGGCTTTCTGGCTCTTGAACTGGTCGAACTGGTATTCGCCGTCCACCAGGGTTTCGGCCAGCAGGCGGGTCTTGCCGTAGCTGTCGCGGCCTTTGACGACCACTTCATCGAGGGCCAGCACCGCATCACTGCCGCCCAGGCCTTTGAGGGTATTGAGGATGCCGGCGATGATTTTGCGGAACGGGCGGTCACCCAGTTCGTCGTCCTTGCCCACGCCCACCAGCAGCACGCGCTCGGCCTTGAGGTTCGGCAGGCTGTGCAGCAACAGGCTCTGGCCAACCTTGCCGGCCAGATCGCCGCGCTTGAGCACTGCGCTGATCGCGCCGCCGCTCAGTTCGTCGAGTTGTTTGGCAACCGCGCCCAGCTTGCGGCCTTCGCCGACGGAGACCACGAGAGTGGCGGTCTTCAACGTTTCGGGGTTGACGCTTTTTACAACCAGTTCCATGTCCGGGTCCCTGAATTGATGGTTATCACGCATGCGCCCGACACCTTATGTGCGTCGATTGCCTGCATTTAAATAGAAAGCAAAAGAAAGGCGCCAGTATCGACCGGCCACAAAGGCCGCAGTTTGAACCTCGCTACCGGCGGCTGACAACCCTCGGTTGTACGATGTTCACGGTTTTTGTGGGCCCCTGTAGGAGCGAGCTTGCTCGCGAGAAACCCGAGGACGCCGCAGGGTGTCAGGCATCCAGCGTTATCGTTCACACCCATCGCGAGCGAGCTCGCTCCTACACCAGCCCCAATGTATTGCGCAGTGACAGGTGCACCCAATCACAGGATAATGCGCCAACTTTTTTCGGCGGCCCTGCCTTGCGGGCTGTCCGATACGTTTGCTTGTTTGGCCGCCTTAGCCTGACAACCCTGGAGTGTCTGGTTTGATCGTCTTCCGTTACCTATCCCGCGAAGTCCTGTTGACCTTGAGCGCCGTCAGCGCCGTACTGCTGGTCATCATCATGAGCGGGCGCTTCATCAAATACCTCGCCCAGGCGGCCTCGGGCCTGCTGGATCCGGGGTCGCTGTTCCTGATCATGGGTTATCGCCTGCCGGGCTTCCTCCAACTGATCCTGCCGCTGGGGCTGTTTCTCGGGATCCTGTTGTCCTACGGACGCCTGTACCTCGAAAGCGAAATGACCGTGCTCTCGGCCACCGGCATGAGCCAGCAACGGCTGGTTTGCATGACAATGTTTCCGGCCACCCTGGTTGCACTCGTCGTGGCGTGGCTGAGCCTGAGCCTGGCGCCACAAGGGGCCAACCAGTTTCAGCTGCTGCTGAACAAGCAGGATGCCCTGACCGAATTCGATACCCTGGAGCCGGGGCGCTTCCAGGCCCTGCGTGACGGTACCCGGGTCACCTATACCGAACGCATGACGGATGACCGCGTCAATCTGGGCGGTGTGTTCATCTCGCAAAAGAACATCAGTTCCAACAACAAGGATCGCGGGATTTCTGTCCTGGTGGCAGAGAAGGGGCGTCAGGAAATTCGCCCGGACGGCAACCGCTACCTGATCCTTGATAACGGTTATCGCTATGACGGTAATCCGGGGCAGGCCGACTACCGGGCGATCAAGTACGACGAGTACGGTGTGTTGCTGCCAAAACCCGACGTCAGCGACGAAGTCACCGACCGCGATGCGATGCCGACCCGTACGTTGGTCGGCAGTGAAGACATTCGTCTTCGCGCCGAATTGCAATGGCGGATGTCACTGCCGTTGCTGGTGTTCATCGTGACCTTGATGGCGGTGCCGTTGTCGCGGGTCAACCCGCGTCAGGGCCGATTCCTCAAATTACTGCCGGCAATTCTTCTTTATATGGCTTACCTGACCATTCTGATTGCCGCTCGCGGTGCCCTCGACAAGGGCAAGATCCCGGCGGTACTGGGCTTGTGGTGGGTGCACGGGATTTTCCTGGCCATTGGCCTGGGCTTGCTTTATTGGGAGCCCCTGCGTTTGAAGAGGGCGAGTCGCCGCAGCGCGCTGGAGGTGGCCCGTGGTTAAGCTGGATCGCTACATTGGTAGCAGCGTGTTGATGGCGATTCTGGCGGTGCTCGGGATCATTCTTGGTCTGGCGACACTGTTTGCCTTCATCGACGAGATGAGTGAAGTCAGCGATACCTACACCCTGGTCGATGCGCTGAGTTATGTGTTGTTGACCGCTCCGCGCCGGATGTACGAAATGCTGCCGATGGCCGCGCTGATCGGTTGCCTGATCGGTCTGGGCAGTCTGGCCAGCAACAGTGAGCTGACCATCATGCGCGCCGCCGGTGTGTCGACCGGCCGGATCGTCTGGGCGGTCATGAAACCAATGCTGGTATTGATGCTCGCCGGTGTGCTGGTCGGCGAGTACGTCGCTCCGCCCACTGAAACCGCCGCGCAGGCCAATCGCTCGCTGGCCCAGGGCAGCGGCGATGCACAAAGCGCCAAGCACGGCTTGTGGCACCGCCAGGGCGATGAGTTCATTCACGTCAACTCGGTGCAGCCTAACGGCATCCTGTACGGCGTGACCCGCTATCGTTTCGACAGCGAACGGCACATGCTGTCGGCGAGCTTCGCCAAGCGTGCCGATTTCGACACGGATCACTGGCAGTTGACGGACGTCACGACCACGGTGTTCCACGAGCGCAGCACTGAAGTGGTGTCGAACCCGGTCGAGCGTTGGGGCGTGGCCTTGAGTCCGCAATTGCTGAGCACGGTGGTCATGGTGCCCGAGTCGCTGTCGATCAGCGGTCTGTGGAGTTATATCCACTACCTGGCGGACCAGGGGTTGAACAATAGCCGCTATTGGCTGGCATTTTGGGTCAAGGTGTTGCAGCCGTTGGTGACTGCCGCCCTGGTGTTGATGGCGATTTCCTTCATCTTTGGTCCGTTGCGTTCGGTGACCCTGGGTCAACGGGTGTTCACCGGTGTGCTGGTGGGCTTCACCTTCCGTATCGTTCAGGATCTGCTGGGGCCTTCGAGCCAGGTGTTCGGCTTCCCGCCGTTGCTTTCGGTACTGGTGCCGGCAGGTATTTGTGCCGTGGCGGGGCTCTGGCTGTTGCGTCGAGCAGGCTGATGGCCAGCATTTTCCTACCGCTTTGACGATAAAAACGCCCTTGTCGCAAGACCGGGGCGTTTTTGCAGGCGCCGTCTGACCTGCGAACGTGACGCTTGCGCCGTGGATCAGGTACAATTCCCGGCTATTTTTCGGCGGGCTATGCCTGCAGCCTTTTTGAGTGTTGATCCGTGAGTGATTTGAGTCATATCCGCAATTTCTCCATCATCGCCCACATTGACCATGGCAAGTCGACGCTGGCCGATCGCTTCATCCAGATGTGCGGCGGCCTGGCCGAGCGCGAAATGGAAGCCCAGGTGCTGGACTCCATGGACCTGGAACGTGAACGCGGGATCACCATCAAGGCCCACAGCGTCACTCTTTATTACACCGCCAAAGACGGCATCAAGTACCAGCTCAACTTCATTGACACCCCCGGCCACGTTGACTTCACCTATGAGGTGAGCCGTTCGCTGGCTGCCTGTGAAGGCGCGCTGCTGGTGGTCGATGCCGGTCAAGGCGTCGAGGCACAGTCGGTTGCCAACTGCTACACCGCAATCGAACAGGGCCTGGAAGTGATGCCGGTGCTGAACAAGATCGACCTGCCACAGGCCGATCCGGACCGCGTCAAAGAAGAAATCGAAAAAATCATCGGCATCGATGCCACCGACGCGGTCACTTGCTCTGCCAAGACCGGTCTGGGCGTCGATGAAGTGCTCGAGCGCCTTGTGGCCACCATTCCAGCGCCGACCGGCAATATCGAAGATCCGTTGCAAGCGTTGATCATCGACTCCTGGTTCGACAACTACCTGGGCGTAGTCTCTCTGGTACGCGTGCGCCACGGCCGCGTGAAGAAGGGCGACAAGATCCTGGTCAAATCCACCGGCAAGATCCACCTGGTGGACAGCGTCGGTGTTTTCAACCCGAAACACACCCCTACCGTCGACCTGAAGGCCGGTGAAGTGGGCTTCATCATCGCCAGCATCAAGGACATTCACGGTGCGCCAGTGGGCGATACCCTGACCTTGAGCACGACGCCGGACGTCGACGTGCTGCCGGGGTTCAAGCGCATCCAGCCGCAGGTGTACGCCGGTCTGTTCCCGGTCAGCTCCGACGACTTCGAAGACTTCCGCGAGGCGCTGCAAAAGCTCACCCTGAACGATTCGTCGCTGCAGTACACGCCGGAAAGCTCGGACGCCCTGGGCTTCGGCTTCCGTTGCGGCTTCCTCGGCATGCTGCACATGGAAATCATCCAGGAGCGCCTGGAGCGCGAGTACAACCTGGACCTGATCACCACGGCGCCGACGGTAATCTTCGAGCTGTTGCTCAAGACCGGTGAGACGATCTACGTCGATAACCCGTCGAAGCTGCCGGATCTGTCTTCCATCGAAGACATGCGCGAGCCGATCGTGCGGGCCAATATTCTTGTGCCGCAAGAGCACCTGGGCAACGTCATTACCCTGTGCATCGAAAAACGTGGTGTGCAGGTCGACATGCTGTTCCTCGGCTCGCAAGTACAAGTGACCTACGACCTGCCGATGAACGAAGTGGTGCTGGACTTCTTCGATCGCCTGAAATCCACCAGCCGCGGCTATGCTTCTCTGGACTACCATTTCGATCGTTACCAATCGGCTAGCCTGGTGAAACTGGACGTACTGATCAACGGCGACAAGGTCGATGCACTGGCGCTGATCGTGCACCGTGACAACTCGCACTACAAAGGTCGCCAGTTGACCGAGAAGATGAAAGAACTGATTCCACGGCAGATGTTCGATGTGGCAATCCAGGCCGCCATTGGCGGGCAGATTGTGGCGCGGACAACTGTCAAGGCGCTCAGAAAGAACGTATTGGCCAAATGCTACGGTGGTGACGTCAGCCGTAAGAAGAAACTGCTGGAAAAGCAAAAGGCCGGTAAAAAACGCATGAAGCAAGTCGGCAACGTGGAGATTCCACAGGAAGCCTTCCTTGCAGTGCTCAGGTTGGATAGTTAGGTCCTATGTCACTAAATTTCCCGCTGTTGCTGGTCATCGCCGTGTTCGTCTGCGGCCTGTTGGCGTTGCTCGATCTGTTGATCCTGGCCCCGCGCCGGCGTGCCGCCATCGCCTCCTATCAGGGCAGCGTCAGCCAGCCTGACATGGTCGTGGTCGAGAAGCTGAACAAAGAACCGCTGCTGGTTGAATACGGCAAGTCGTTCTTCCCGGTGTTGTTCATCGTGCTGGTGCTGCGTTCGTTCCTGGTGGAACCGTTCCAGATTCCTTCCGGCTCGATGAAGCCAACCCTGGATGTCGGCGACTTCATCCTGGTGAGCAAGTTTTCCTACGGGATCCGCTTGCCGGTGATCGACAAGAAAGTCATCGAAGTCGGTGATCCGCAGCGCGGCGATGTGATGGTGTTCCGCTACCCGAGCGACCCGAACGTCAACTACATCAAGCGTGTAGTTGGTTTGCCGGGCGACACGGTTCGCTACACCGCCGACAAGCGCCTGTTCGTCAACGGTCAATCGATTGCCGAGCAACTGGTCGGCTCCGAGCCGGGCACGCTGGGCAGCGCTGAGCTCTACAAGGAAAAACTCGGAGCGGCCGAGCACATGATCCGCAAGGAAATGAGCCGCTACCGCGCAATGCCGGACCATTCGTGGACCGTGCCGGCCGGGCACTACTTCATGATGGGCGACAACCGCGACAACTCGAACGACAGTCGCTATTGGGATGATCCGAACATTCCCAAGGATCTGCTGGGCATGGTTCCCGACAAGAATATCGTCGGCAAGGCCTTTGCGGTCTGGATGAGCTGGCCGGAACCCAAACTCAGCCACCTGCCGAATTTCTCGCGGGTTGGCCTGATCAAGTAATCAGACACGGCGCTGTTGAACACAGCGCCGAATGCATTTCTGGAGCCGGCACAATGGGCGCCAGTCGCATGAAAACAATGATATTCAGGACGTTATTTTTGAACACAGCGTTAATTGTCCCAAGCCTGCGCCGCCTCGCGGCTATGGCGGTGGAATCCAGCCACGAACTCAGCGTGGGTAAACCGTGAGCGTCTCCTTAAGCCGTCTAGAGCGTCAGCTCGGCTACACCTTCAAGGATCAGGAACTGATGGTCCTGGCCCTGACTCACCGCAGTTTTGCCGGGCGTAACAACGAACGCCTGGAGTTTCTCGGTGACGCCATTCTCAACTTCGTCGCCGGCGAGGCGTTGTTCGAGCGCTTCCCGCTAGCCCGCGAAGGCCAGTTGTCGCGTTTGCGCGCACGTCTGGTCAAGGGTGAGACCCTGGCCGTACTGGCCCGTGGTTTCGATCTTGGCGAATACCTGCGCCTGGGCTCGGGCGAGCTGAAAAGCGGCGGTTTCCGTCGCGAGTCGATTCTGGCCGATGCACTGGAAGCGCTGATCGGTGCGATCTACCTCGATGCCGGCATGGAAATGGCCCGTGAGCGTGTGCTCGCCTGGCTGGCCGGCGAGTTCGAAGGCCTGACGCTGGTCGACACCAACAAAGATCCAAAGACCCGCCTGCAAGAGTTCCTGCAGTCCCGTGGTTGTGAGCTGCCGCGTTACGAAGTGGTGGATATCCAGGGTGAGCCGCATTGCCGGACGTTCTTCGTCGAATGCGAAATCATCTTACTGAATGAAAAAAGCCGAGGTCAGGGTGTGAGCCGTCGTATTGCCGAACAGGTAGCGGCCGCCGCAGCACTGATTGCCCTGGGTGTGGAGAATGGCAATGACTGATACAAATGCAACTCGCTGTGGCTATGTTGCCATCGTCGGCCGTCCGAACGTGGGCAAGTCCACGCTGCTGAACCACATCCTGGGTCAGAAGCTGGCGATCACCTCGCGCAAACCACAAACCACCCGTCACAACATGCTCGGCATCAAGACCGAGGGCGACGTGCAGGCGATCTACGTCGACACCCCTGGCATGCACAAGGGCGGCGAAAAGGCGCTGAACCGCTACATGAACAAGACCGCTTCCGCGGCTTTGAAAGACGTCGACGTGGTGATCTTCGTGGTCGACCGCACCAAGTGGACCGACGAGGACCAGATGGTTCTCGAGCGCGTCCAGTACGTGACCGGCCCGCTGATCGTGGCGCTGAACAAGACCGATCGCATCGAAGACAAAGCCGAGCTGATGCCGCACCTGAGCTGGTTGCAGGAACAGTTGCCGAATGCGCAGATCATCCCGATTTCCGCGCAGCACGGGCATAACCTCGATGCACTGGAGCGCGTGATTGCCGCGCACCTGCCGGAAAACGATCACTTCTTCCCGGAAGACCAGATCACCGACCGCAGCAGCCGTTTCCTCGCCGCTGAACTGGTGCGTGAGAAAATCATGCGCCAGATGGGCGCCGAGCTGCCGTACCAGATCACCGTTGAAATCGAAGAATTCAAGCAGCAGGGCAAGACCCTGCACATCCATGCCTTGATCCTCGTCGAGCGCGATGGCCAGAAGAAAATCATCATTGGCGACAAGGGCGAGCGCATCAAGCGCATCGGCACCGAAGCGCGCAAGGACATGGAGTTGCTGTTCGATTCCAAGATCATGCTCAACCTGTGGGTCAAGGTTAAGGGTGGCTGGTCCGATGACGAGCGTGCGTTGCGTTCGTTGGGTTATGGCGATCTGTAACACACCGCAAGACCCCTTGTAGGAGCGAGCTTGCTCGCGATGGACTCAAGAGCGCCGCGTTCATTCTGAAAGCTCGCGTTATCGTTATCCTCCATCGCGAGCAAGCTCGCTCCTACAGTTCGGCGAGAAACCCATGTCCTCAACCCCGCCCATCGCCCAACCCGCCTACGTCCTGCACTCCCGCGCCTACCGCGAAAACAGTGCGCTGGTGGATTTCCTCACGCCACAAGGGCGGCTGCGGGCGGTGTTGCGCAGTGCGCGGGGCAAGGCCGGGACGTTGGCACGGCCATTCGTGCCATTGGAAGTCGAGTTCCGGGGCAGGGGCGAGCTGAAGAACGTCGGGCGCATGGAAAGTGCCGGGGTATCCACCTGGCTCAATGGCGAGGCGCTGTTCAGCGGCCTTTACCTCAATGAACTGCTGATTCGCCTGTTGCCCGCCGAAGATCCGCACCCCGCGGTGTTCGAGCATTATGCCGCCACTTTGCTCGCCTTGGCCGAGGGCCGCGCGCTGGAGCCGTTGCTGCGTTCCTTCGAGTGGCGCCTGCTCGATGACCTCGGATACGGATTCTCACTGACCACGGATATCCACCTTGATGCCATCGCCCCCGACGGCCTCTATCGTTTGCAAGTGGATGCGGGGCTTGAACGTGTCTACCTGTTGCAACCCGGTCTGTTCAATGGCACTGAACTGCTGGCCATGGCCGATGCCGACTGGAGCGCGCCGGGTGCCTTGTCGGCAGCCAAGCGCTTGATGCGTCAGGCGTTGGCCGTTCACTTGGGTGGTCGGCCGCTGGTTTCCCGAGAGTTGTTTCGAAAGCCGTAAATTCCCCGTGTATGCTGTGCACCGAACTTTCTCTTCTTCTGGAGCGCTTCCGTGACCACCAGCACCCGTATTCTTCTTGGCGTGAACATCGACCACGTTGCCACCCTGCGTCAGGCTCGGGGCACCCGTTACCCTGACCCGGTCAAGGCGGCACTGGACGCGGAAGAGGCGGGCGCTGACGGCATCACCGTGCACCTGCGCGAAGACCGTCGGCACATTCAGGAACGCGACGTTCTGCTGCTCAAGGATGTGCTGCAAACCCGCATGAATTTCGAAATGGGCGTCACCGAAGAAATGATGCAGTTCGCCGAACGCATTCGCCCGGCGCACATTTGCCTGGTGCCGGAAACCCGTCAGGAACTGACCACCGAAGGTGGCCTGGACGTGGCAGGTCAGGAAGCGCGGATCAAAGCGGCGGTCGAGCGCCTGTCGAAGCTCGGCTCCGAGGTGTCGCTGTTCATCGACGCCGATGAGCGGCAGATCGAAGCTTCCCGTCGTGTCGGTGCGCCAGCCATCGAACTGCACACCGGGCGTTATGCCGATGCCGAGACGCCGACCGAAGTCGCTGAAGAACTCAAGCGTGTGGCCGATGGCGTGGCCTTCGGTCTGGCCCGGGGCCTGATCGTCAATGCCGGACATGGCCTGCACTATCACAACGTTGAGGCCGTGGCGGCGATCAAGGGTATCAACGAGCTGAACATCGGCCATGCGCTGGTGGCCCATGCGCTGTTCGTTGGCTTCAAGTCGGCTGTTTCGGAAATGAAGGCGCTGATTTTGGCGGCTGCCAAGGCCTGACAACCAACACAGAACCCTGTAGGAGCGAGCCTGCTCGCGATAGCGGTCTGACAGACACAGTTGATGTGACTGAAGGGGCCTCATCGCGAGCAGGCTCGCTCCTACAGTGGTTTGGTGGCGGTTTTAAAGCGGGGCAGGCTCTTGCGTCGGCTTGGTCTTGTCGATCCCCGGAACCAGCAGTTTGCCCTCGGCGACCTGATCGCCTTCAAGCTGCGGCTGCGTGACCCAGGTGAGGATGTCGTAGTAGCGACGGATGTTCGCCACGAAATGCACCGGTTCGCCGCCACGGGCGTAGCCGTAACGGGTTTTGCTGTACCACTTCTTTTCCGACAGGCGCGGCAGGATCTTCTTCACATCCAGCCATTTGTCCGGGTTCAACCCTTCCTTGGCCGCCAGTTTGCGTGCGTCATCGAGGTGGCCGCTGCCGATGTTGTAGGCCGCCAGGGCAAACCAGGTACGGTCCGGTTCCTGAATCGAATCGTCGAGCTGGTCTTTCATGTAGGCCAGGTACTTGGCGCCGCCCATGATGCTCTGTTTGGGGTCCAGGCGGTTGGACACACCCATGGCCTGTGCGGTGTTCTGGGTCAGCATCATCAGGCCGCGCACGCCGGTCTTGGACGTGACGGCCGGTTGCCACAACGACTCCTGGTACCCGATGGCCGCCAGCAGGCGCCAGTCGACTTTCTCTTTCTTGGCGTACGACTTGAAGTGCTGTTCGTACTTGGGCAGGCGTTGCTGCAAGTGTTGGGCAAACGTGGTGGCGCCCATGTAGCCGAGAACGTCGACATGCCCGTAGTAACGATCCTTGAGGCGTTGCAGGGTGCCGTTTTTCTTGACCTCGTCGAGGTACTCGTTGATTTCGTTGAGCAGGCTGTTGTCGTCGCCCGGCGCGACGGCCCAGCTCTGGTTGCTGGCGTCACCAAGGTCGAAGGCGACCCGGATGTTGGTGAAGTACACCTGGTTCATCGCCACTTCGTTGGAGTCGACCAGCGTCAGGTCGATCTGGCCTTCGTCGACCATGCGCAAGAGATCGACGACCTCGACCGCGTCAGACTCTTCGTATTCGATGCCGGGAAATTTCTGTTTCAGCTGTGCCAGTTGTTCGGCATGGGTGCTGCCCTTGAGCACCATGATCTTCTTGCCCACCAGATCCTTCGCATCGGTTGGCCGAGACTGGCCGTTGCGGTAGATGATCTGCGGGGTGACTTCCAGATAGGAGTGCGAGAAGCGCACCTGCTTCTTGCGCTCTTCGCTGCTGACCAGCCCGGCAGCCGCCAGCACCGGGCCATTGGGCTTGCCGACCTGGTTGAACAGGTCGTCGAGGTTGTCGGCGGTCTCGATCTTGAGCTCGACCCCCAGATCGTCGGCGAAGCGCTTCACCAGCTCGTATTCGAAGCCGGTTTCACCGTTGCGATCCTGAAAGTAGGTGGCAGGGCTGTTTCGGGTAACCACCCGCAGCACACCATCCTCCTTTACGCGCTCGAGCGTGTTGGGTTTATCAACACAGCCACCGAGCATCAGGAAGAGTCCGGTTGCGATCAGCCATTTGGCGTACCGCGGACGCAAAACCGTTGGGAAAAACATTTGCGCAGTATACGCAAAGGACCACGGGTGCCATATCTCGACAGCGAGGGGGTTGTCTGCTAGAGATCACAAAAACGGCCGAAACCCCGCAGAAATGGGCCTTGTCTGCATTTTTTCACCGTAAAAATAAGCTGTCGTTACACACTCCGATAACCTGACTTTCGAGGCAGAAACACAGATCGACGCCCGGGTGCAACCGTGCGTAGCGTTTCGGGTGCTGTCGCGGGCTGTTTAGGCTAGAATGCACGGCCTCAAAGCACACCCCTTCCCGAGGCTGTCCCGAAGATGTTGATCCTGCGCGGCGCTCCTGCCCTTTCTGCCTTTCGCCACAGCAAGCTCCTTGAGCAACTGAGCCAGAAGGTTCCGGCTGTCAGTGGCCTGTATGCTGAATTCGCTCACTTCGCCGAAGTTACCGGCGTCCTGACCGGCGACGAACAGCAGGTGCTTGCGCGCCTTCTGAAGTACGGTCCAAGCGTTCCGGTACAAGAACCGACCGGTCGTCTGTTTCTGGTGCTGCCGCGTTTCGGCACCATCTCGCCGTGGTCGAGCAAGGCCAGCGACATCGCTCGCAACTGTGGCCTGGCGAAAATCCAGCGCCTGGAGCGCGGCATCGCGTTCTACGTGGCCGGCCAGTTCAGCGACGCTGAAGCCCGGTTGATCGCCGACGGTCTGCACGACCGCATGACCCAGATTGTCCTGGGTAACCTCGAACAGGCCGCCGGCCTGTTCAGCCACGCCGAACCGAAACCCCTGACCGCCATCGACGTGCTGGGTGGCGGCCGCGCCGCGCTGGAAAAAGCCAACACCGAGCTGGGCCTGGCCCTGGCCGAAGACGAGATCGACTATCTGGTCAACGCCTTCGTCGGCCTTTCGCGCAACCCGCACGACATCGAGCTGATGATGTTCGCCCAGGCGAACTCCGAGCACTGCCGTCACAAGATCTTCAACGCCAGTTGGGACATCGACGGCCAGAGCCAGGAAAAAAGCCTGTTCGGCATGATCAAGAACACCTATCAGATGCACAGCGAAGGTGTCCTGTCGGCTTATAAGGACAACGCTTCGGTGATCGTCGGCTCCGTGGCCGGTCGTTTCTTCCCGGACCCTGAAACCCGCCAATACGGCGCGGTGCAGGAGCCGGTGCACATCCTGATGAAGGTTGAAACCCACAACCACCCGACCGCGATTGCCCCGTTCCCGGGCGCATCCACCGGTTCCGGTGGCGAGATCCGCGACGAAGGCGCGACCGGTCGCGGTGCCAAGCCGAAAGCCGGCCTGACCGGTTTCACCGTGTCCAACCTGCAGATCCCGGGCTTCGAACAGCCGTGGGAAGTGCCGTACGGCAAGCCTGAGCGCATTGTCACCGCGCTGGACATCATGATCGAAGGCCCATTGGGCGGCGCGGCATTCAATAACGAATTCGGCCGTCCGGCACTGACCGGTTACTTCCGTACCTTCGAACAGTCGATCACCACCCCGCACGGTGACGAAGTTCGTGGCTACCACAAGCCGATCATGCTGGCTGGCGGCATGGGCAACATCCGTGAAGAACACGTCAAGAAAGGCGAGATCCTGGTCGGCTCCAAGCTGATCGTGCTCGGCGGCCCGGCGATGCTGATCGGCCTGGGCGGCGGCGCCGCTTCCTCCATGGCCACCGGCACCAGCTCGGCAGACCTGGACTTCGCTTCGGTACAGCGCGAAAACCCGGAAATGGAACGCCGCTGCCAGGAAGTCATCGACCGTTGCTGGCAACTGGGCGACAAGAACCCGATCAGCTTCATCCACGACGTGGGTGCGGGCGGTCTGTCCAACGCCTTCCCGGAACTGGTCAACGACGGCGACCGTGGTGGCCGTTTCGAACTGCGCAACATTCCAAACGACGAGCCGGGCATGGCCCCGCACGAAATCTGGTCCAACGAATCCCAGGAACGTTACGTTCTGGCGGTCGGCCCGGCTGACTTCGAGCGCTTCAAGGCGATCTGCGAACGCGAGCGTTGCCCGTTCGCAGTGGTCGGCGAAGCCACTGCCGAACCGCAGCTGACCGTGACCGACAGCCACTTCGGCAACAGCCCGGTGGACATGCCGCTCGAAGTGCTGCTGGGCAAGGCCCCGCGCATGCACCGTTCGGTAGTGCGTGAAGCCGAACTGGGCGATGACTTCGATCCGTCGACCCTGAACATTGCCGACTGCGTCGAGCGCGTCCTGCATCACCCGGCCGTGGCGAGCAAGAGCTTCCTGATCACCATCGGCGACCGCACCATCACCGGCCTCGTGGCCCGTGACCAGATGGTCGGCCCGTGGCAGGTTCCGGTAGCCGACGTTGCCGTCACCGCCACCAGCTTCGACGTCTACACCGGTGAAGCCATGGCCATGGGCGAGCGTACTCCGCTGGCACTGCTGGACGCTCCTGCGTCGGGTCGCATGGCCATCGGCGAAACCCTGACCAACATCGCAGCTTCGCGTATCGGCAAGATCTCCGACATCAAACTGTCGGCGAACTGGATGTCCGCCGCCGGCCACCCGGGTGAAGATGCACGCCTGTACGACACCGTGAAAGCGGTCGGCATGGAACTGTGCCCTGAGCTGGGCATTACCATTCCGGTGGGCAAGGACTCGATGTCCATGGCCACGCGCTGGAACGATGAAGGCGTGGACAAGTCCGTCACTTCGCCGATGTCCCTGATCGTGACCGGTTTCGCGCCAGTGACTGACATCCGTCAGACCCTGACCCCGCAACTGCGCATGGACAAGGGCACCACCGACCTGATCCTGATCGACCTGGGCCACGGCCAGAACCGCATGGGCGCGTCGATCCTGGCACAGGTGCACGGCAAGCTCGGCAAGCACGCTCCGGACGTCGATGACGCCGAAGACCTGAAAGCCTTCTTCGCCGTGATCCAGGGCCTCAACGCCGACGGTCACCTGCTGGCTTATCACGACCGTTCCGACGGTGGTCTGCTGACCTCCGTAGTGGAAATGGCCTTCGCCGGTCACTGCGGCCTGAGCCTGAACCTCGACAGCGTTGCCCACAGCGCCGACGAAATCGCCGCGATCCTGTTCAACGAAGAACTGGGTGCGGTGATCCAGGTTCGCCAGGACGCGACCCCGGACATCCTCGCGCAGTTCAGCGCTGCCGGCCTGGGCGACTGTGTGTCGGTGATCGGTCAGCCAATCAACAACGGCGAGATCAGCATCACCTTCAACGGTGACACCGTGTTCGAAGGCCAGCGTCGTCTGCTGCAACGTCAGTGGGCCGAGACCAGCTACCAGATCCAGCGTCTGCGCGACAACGCCGACTGCGCCGAGCAAGAGTTCGACGTGCTGCTGGAAGAAGACAACCCGGGCCTGAGCGTCAAGCTGAGCTACGACATCAACCAGGACGTCGCCGCGCCTTACATCAAGAAAGGCATTCGCCCACAGGTTGCCGTACTGCGTGAGCAGGGCGTCAACGGTCAGGTGGAAATGGCGGCTGCGTTCGACCGCGCCGGTTTCAACTCGATCGACGTGCACATGAGCGACATTCTGGCCGGCCGTGTCGACCTGAACGAGTTCAAGGGCATGGTCGCTTGCGGCGGCTTCTCTTACGGCGACGTGCTGGGTGCCGGTGAAGGTTGGGCCAAGTCGGCGCTGTTCAACAGCCGTGCCCGTGACGCGTTCCAGGCTTTCTTCGAACGCAACGACAGCTTCACCCTCGGCGTGTGCAACGGTTGCCAGATGATGTCCAACCTGCACGAGCTGATCCCGGGCAGCGAGTTCTGGCCGCACTTTGTGCGTAACCGTTCCGAGCAGTTCGAAGCCCGCGTGGCGATGGTGCAGATCCAGGAGTCGAACTCGATCTTCCTGCAAGGCATGGCCGGTTCGCGCATGCCGATCGCCATCGCCCACGGCGAAGGTCATGCCGAATTCGCCAGTGAAGAAGCACTGCTGGAAGCCGATCTGTCGGGTTGTGTGGCGATGCGTTTCGTCGACAACCACGGCAAGGTCACCGAAAGCTACCCGGCCAACCCGAACGGCTCGCCGCGCGGGATCACCGGTCTGACCAGCCGCGACGGTCGCGTGACCATCATGATGCCGCACCCGGAGCGTGTATTCCGTGCCGTGCAGAACTCGTGGCGTTCGGATGACTGGAACGAAGATGCACCGCTGATGCGCATGTTCCGTAATGCTCGCGTCTGGGTGAACTAAGAGCGGGTGAACTGATAGCCGTGTATAAGCTCAGCTTTTTTGTTCCCGACAGCCATGTCGAAGTGGTCAAGGACGCCGTATTCGCCGCCGGTGGCGGACGAATCGGCGCTTACGATCACTGCGCATGGCAGGTATTGGGCCTGGGTCAGTTTCGTCCACTGGACGGCAGCCAGCCGTTCATTGGGCAAGCGGGACAGGTCGAACAGGTTGAGGAATGGAAAGTCGAGCTGGTAGTGGCCGATGAGTTGATTCGCTCGGTGGTGGCGGCTTTGAAACAGAGCCATCCCTATGAGACGCCGGCTTATGAAGTGTGGCGGCTGGAGGACTTCTGATCTTCCTGCCCTGGAAGCGAAAGGCCCGCTGAAAGCGATTTCAGCGGGCTTTTTGTTGGGCGTGATAGTGGGGGACTGGCGCCGATTACGGCGCTGGCGTCAGCTGAACCTCTGCCTTGAGTACTTGGATCAGCATGTCCTGGTACTCGAAACGTCGTGCCGTCATGTCCCAGCGGTCGATAAAGAACAACCCGTTATGGTCCACCTGAATCGGCGTGGAAACAATTTCACCGCTGCGGGAGCGGTGCAGCAGGTTGGTCTCGGCAGTCGAGGGGCGTTCGATCAGGAAGTGCCCCGTCTGGCGCAGTCTGGACCTGTCGACAGGTACAAAGGGCGCAGGAGCTCGCTGCCGGGCGTTGCTGACTTCCAGTTTGAAGTCACTGCGTATCGCCCTCCAGCGAGGCCCCGTGAGATCGGTTTCCCAGAACCCCAGGTGAATGCCTCTGGCCATTGACGGCGCGCACTCTCTGACATGCAGGCTGACCGTGCCCAGGATCTCGGCCAGTCCCGATACGCCTTGGAAGTTATTGGTGTGGGCGCTGCCGATGAAGGCAATCCACTTATGGGGCCCATGTGCCGTCTGGTCGGCCAGGATGACCCGGGAGGCGAAGTAGTTGAACATCTGGTTGCGGGCCTTTTCCGGATCAGGCAAGCCCTTGAGGTGATAGCTGACGGTACAGTCCAGCGCCCTGATGCGGATGCCATATTTGTTGGCGGCCTGGATGACTTCCGAATAGTTGTCAGAGCCAGTGTAGAGCGGCATATGTCCCCGATCCTGGGCTTTGAGGTAGGCCTTGAGGTTGTCGGGAAACCGCTGGGTTAGATGGAACACCTCCAGTTCAGCCTGGTGCAGGTCGGTGAGCAGGTGTTCGACGTAGAGCGTCTTGTAGCCCTGCTGCTTCAACTGCTTCATGTGCTTTATCAGAAATGCCTTGCTCGATTCTGCCGAGTGCGCCTCGCCAATCACCAACCCCGGCAGGTGGCTTTCGCTGATTTGTTTCAGGAACGACTCGGGCGTGGTGCTGCTGATCGTTGGCAACGCTGGCCTGGCAGGTGGAACATAGTCGGCAAAGAAACTCTTGGCATTGGTATTCAAGTTTCTGCGTAACTTGATGAATTCAGAGAACGCTTCAGCTCGCGTTAGTTGGGACGGTGCGTAGCGAGAATCCAGGCCGCGCGGTTGGTCGCTCATGCGGGCGATCTCATCTCTTAGCGACGGTGCAATATCGAAGTCGTTGAAATGGCCAGTGCTGACGACGGATGTAGAGGCAGTCGGTGAGATAGGTTCGGGCGTCTTGTACGGTGTTTGCAAGGTCATGTGGTAGTCGCCTTTGGCGAGTGCATCACCTGGTATTTTGCCGGGGGTGTCTGACCAGATGCCCACCGGTTGATTCAAACCGACGTCTTCGATGCGCAGCGCGACCGCATTGTTCAAGTCCGCCAGACCAGGTGTGCCGTTGTATGTGGTCATGCGCGAGTGATCGACCAGGGCGATCCAGCCTTCGTTCGGTGTATCGGCCATGTCGGCTTCAATGACTTTGTGCGAGTAATAGTTTCTCAGGCTGTTGGGCTGGGGCGTGGTCGGCGAGCTATCGCCCATGAGCAGGACATCGTCCAGTCGATAGGAGGTCGAGGCGTCCAGCGCCTTGATTTGCACGCCTTTTTCCCTGGCCTTGTGTACGAGCGCCAAGTAAGAGTACTCGGCGTCTTTTGCGATGCCGAAGGACTGGTCTATGGCCTTCAAATGTTTTTTGATGTGCCGCCATGATTTCCCTTGGTTGAACTTTTCAAGCTTGAGCTTGAATACATCCCCCGGCAGGAACTCCACATACAGGCGCTTGAAACCTCGTTCGACCAGGGCATTCATGTTGGTAATCAGTGCCTGTTTGCTGGCAATGGAGCCTGGCACGGCGCCGATAACCAGGTTCTTGTTACCGGCAAAGGCGTCGTTGGCTATCAATTGGGATAGCGGGGTACTGGCCTCTACGGCAGGCACGTTGGCGCGAGCGGGCAGCGTGTCGAGGAAGAGGAAGAAGTTATCCGCGTCCCTGGTCAGGCGTTCGACCTGTTGCAGGTAAACCGTGCGTAACGAACGCAGTTCATTGGCGGCACGGCCCAGCACGGTGTCGACCAGACCTTGGCCAATATCGTCTGCCTGGCTGATCATGAGCGTCCGCATCTGCGGGTCCATGACCGGCTCAAGCCTGCTCCAGTACTTCTGTGGCATCCCATAGTCTCTTGACGGTCCGGGGGTTTCAGGCACTGTTTCATATTTCGGCGCGCCGCCGGAAACCCCGGTGCGGGTCCAGATGCCCTCGGCGTTCGGTGCGGCCAGGCGCGTGGTCGAGACCCATTTACCGCTGACCGGGTCATGGCGATATAGCAAGTAGCGACCGATCACATCCGGGGTATTCGGCGCCCAGAGCACCTCGCCGTTGAACAGCACCGGCTGCATGCCTGCAGGCGCCGGGGGGGCGGTTTCCAGCTGGCTGATCAGCTTCATCGCCCGACCTTGCTCGGTGCTGGGAACTGCCAGGCGCACGGATTTGCCGATGGGTTTGAACGATTTCAGGGCCGGACGCAGGTCGGTGAAGAGGGCGCCGGCGCTGTTGAACAGATACCCGGCGAAGTGCTCAAGGGCGGCCGAGGTGTCGCCCTGGTTGTACGCATGCAGGGCGAACATGCTGTCCTTGAAGGCCAGTAGCAGGCCAACACTCAGACTCAGAACCGGGAAAGGCGCAGTGGCGATGGCGGCCACGAATTCCACGCACGTCCAGAGCATGCTGGTGATCATCTGAGTGCGGTTAGTGGTGGTGGCGGTCACTTCGTCGATCTTGCGTTGCAGCTTCATGTTGTACAGCAAGCGGCGCAGGTCAAGCACCGGAGGCAGTGCCCGGGTCGAGTCGTAACGTGGGGGGCTGGGGGTGGTTTTATCCAGGCCCTCGGGCAGCCCTTGTTTGGCGGCCTCCAGAAATGTCTGGACCCGGCCCCGGGATCGAACATCGACACGCTGGGTGAGGTAGCCGATGAATCCGGGCAGTTTTTTCAGCAGGTAATTGAACTGCCTGGCCTCGCGAAAGGTGATGCCGTCGGGGGCATGGGGCGTATAGAGCAGCACCGGGTTGTCAGCGTGGCTGAACAGGTAGGTGTCGATGACCCAGTCGCCGTCGACCAGCAGGCGATGGATGGCGTATTTGCCGCGAGTCTCCAGCGGCGTGTCACCCATACTGGCAATGCAGCGCTCAAGCCATTGCAGGTCAACGCCGGCGATGTGTCCTTGCAGGCGACACTCCAATGCGGCACTGAGCATCTGTCGTTGAGTAATGGCCAGCACCGCATTGCGCCTGAAAGTAAACGCCGGGCTGCCCGGGTCCAGCAACTCGGCCTTGACCTTATCGACGTAGCGCTGGCCAATCCAGACGCCGGTGACCGAGCGTGCGACGGCTTCCGGATTGGCATTCAGGGTGCTCAGGTCGACGCCTTGCGGGCCCCTGTACCTTGCCGAGCGGGAGAACTTTTCGTCGAGAAAACCGACACCATCGGCGTAGCCGTCACGGTAGAGCCGGGTATACGTCATGGGTGCCGGTGTCCGAGTGCCGAGCGCGGAGGGTGGATAGGCCCATACGGTGTCCGGGTCGACATCGTTCTGACGGCGCCCCAGCAGTTGGTTCAAGCGCTCCTTGGCCTTTTCATGCAGGTAGGCATCGAAGCTTGGGAAGCGGGCTTCGGACTGTGGATGGTCGTTGTAGGTCTGCAAGCTGCCTTCTGCATCCTCGGCCAGGGTCGAGAGTCTTCGCCTGACATCAATGGTGGCTGAGCGATACCAACTCGGCGTATTGAATTCGTAGTTATCGATACGTGTGGCGAGCACATGATCAGCCATCGATTTCAGACTCTGGCGATAGTTGCCAGCGTTGAACGCGATATTGTTGTAATCCTGGGCATGGAACTTCTGGCTCAGACCGTTCAAGAGGTGCTTCATCGAGTTGCGAAAGCGCAGTGGTACCTGGCGGATCAAGTAGTCGGTCATGGTGCCGGGTGGGGCCTTGAGGCCGTTGTCCTGGGTCCAGCCGAGGATGTGTTGCCGGCACGCAAGCTCGCTGTCGAACGCCTGGAACTGGTGCTCTTGTGGTGCCTCGGGGGTGCAAAGCAGTACGCGGTTGACCGTCCCGTTGGCATCGCTCTGGTGCATCACCCAGAGGTCCTGAAGTTGCGCACCGTGCAGCGATAGGACGCTGGCGCCCAGGGTGGCGGCGCTCAGTCGCGCATCGGTACCCTGGCGCAGGCGCTGGATCGCCTGGTAGTCGTCTTCGCGAATGTGGCCTTGCAGGAAGGCCGTGTAGGCCAGGGCGTTGATCCGCTGGTCGAGCATCTGCTCGATGGCGCTGCTGAACTCAGGCCGGGCGTGCAGTTCTTGTTGCACCTGTGCAAAGTCGAACCGAGGTTGCAGGGTCATCAACTGTTGCACGATCCACGCTGGGGTCAGGTCTTGGTACGCATCGGGCAAGGGCGCTCCGTTATACGTAAAGGTGGTCTTCGTCAGAAAGTCGGAGCCAGGCAGTTCGTCGCCGGTATGCAGGCCCCGCAAGGCCAGGTCGATCAGGTTGCGATTGTGTTCATAGTGGCCGACGCCGGGCACAAACCGTTGGGTTTTGACCTGTAGGTGCTCCGGGTTCAGGTCGTGAATCTCCAGGTCATCGCTCAACCGCTCCAGCCATTGAAAACGGGCCAGGGCTTGGGGGTTCGCGGCGGGGCCCAACAGATCGAGCAGGTGTTGGCGTGCCTGGTTGTAACTGGCCAGATGTTCAGCCAGCGTGGCCCGGTGTGCCTCGCTGGCGCTGCGATACCAATCGGGTGCGCTGTAGCGCAGCAACCGTTCGAGCAGGCGTTGGGCGCGCAGTTCCAGGCGGGCGCTGAGGTCGGGCAGGGCGCTACGGATCGCGCGGTCGAGGGCCGCGATCAATTGGGCGGGGTCGTGCTGCGGGTTGTCCACCAGGCTCAGGGCCCGGTCGATATCCTGGGTGCGCTTGGCGATCAGGGCACCGACGGTGTGTTCGAACAACGGCTGGTCGTCGATGGGTGATAGTTCCAGGGGCCAGATTCCGGCGGGGCTCAAGGCGTGGTAGCGCGTGGGCAACCTGTCGATGAACTCACTGCGCCCGCTGGCGTGTTCCATGTTTTGCCGCAAGTGGGTGTCGAGTTCGGCCAGGGTGTTGAACGATTCGATCCCTCGCGCAGGTGTGAACAGCAACACTTGGCCGACGTCCTGCGCGCTCATCAGGTCGTTGACCACGACGCTGTTTTTTTCTGTGGCGACAAAGGCACCGGCCAGCTCGACCTGTTGCGCCTGGTAACTGAACTGCAAGGCGTACAGGCCTGGGCGCAAGCTTGGGGGCAGCGCCACGCTTTCGAGCATCGTGCCTTCTTGTGGGTGCAGCAGGCGATCCTGGACGGCGAGCCTGGCTTCATGCTCCAGGGCGGTGAACCCGGCTTCGAAGGTCATGTAGGATTTGAGTGAGCTGCCATCGATCTGCTCACGCAGGTCCATGTCCATCAGATGCGTGTTCAAGGTGCTCTTGAGAGTAGTGAGCAGAGTCTGGCCTTCCGAGGTTTTCAGGTCGCTGTTGGTTAATCCTTGATAGTGGGTTTTGGCCTTGCTCAGGAACTGTTCCCGGTAGCGCTTGAGGATGCCGTCCAGGCGTTCCAGGTAGCGTTGTTCGGTTGTGGGTTTATGATCGGGCAGCAGTGGGGTTTGGGCGTTGAGCAGGTGATGGCCGATTTGATTGAGGTAGCCTTTGATTTCTTCAAAAGACGGTGGGGGGGTGGGTGTGCTCATGGACGCGGTCTCCAGTCGGTAGAAAGAGCCGGCAGCATGGCGAGGAAGAGGGAGGGGGTGGTGGTACATATGTATGCCACGATTTGGCGGGAGTATCGCGATACAGGCTGGGAGCCTGCTCGCGAAAACGGCCTGTCAGTCACAGACTCGGGGTTGGTTTGAAGTGGTATTGGAGGTGGGGATTTTGAAGGCAAGGATCGCAGCCTGCGGCAGCTCCTACGGTCGGGATTGGTATCACCTCTGTAGGAGCTGCCGCAGGCTGCGATCTTTTGAATTTATTTTTTGATGTCGACCAATGGTCGTGGGGATTACGGGCGGATTTCGATCATCGTGCCGTCGGGCACCAGGTTCCAGACTTCGCGCATGTCCATGTTGCGCATGGCGATGCAGCCGTCGGTCCAGTCCAGAGTGTGGAACAGGTCTTCCGGGGTGTCTTCACTGTCCGGGGTGCCGTGGATCATGATCATGCCGCCGGGTTCGACGCCTTCACGACGGGCGCGGGCCGAGTCGCTGATGTTCGGGTAGGAAACGTGCATCGCCAGGTTGAAGCGGTCGCTGGTCTTGCGCCAGTCGACCCAGTAGAAGCCTTCCGGGGTGCGCTTGTCGCCTTCCATCAGCTTCGGCCCCTTGGGACGCTTGCCCAGGGAAATGCGATAGGTCTTGAGCGGCTTGCCGTCATTGATCAATTGCAATTGATGGGAAGACTTGAGAATCAGGACTTTCTCGATGATCTTGCCATTCAGGGTTTCCACGGCAGAAGCCTCGGACAACGCGACGAACGACAAACAGAACAGGGCAAGCAACCAGCGCATTGAAACGATTCCCCAGGAGGTGTCGCGACTATTTATGTATAGAAGTTTTTGCAGGCTCGTGCCGCGTCCGGGCGGTCTTTCGACGCCTTTGAGTGATGCCGATATGACATCAGATAATGGCAGGCTGAGCAAGTGGCGGGATCGATTCAGACCGAACGGGATAGACCTCGGTCCGCCGGTCAGCGAAGAAGCATTCTAAGGTACGGCCCACCGTGCGGAAAGCCAGCTCATCCCATGGAATGTCCGCTTCGTCGAATAGTTGCACTTCCAGGCTCTCGGGGCCTGCAGAAAAGTCCAGGTCGGCCAGCTCGGCACGGAAGAACACATGTACCTGGCTGATATGCGGCACGTCGATCAGGGTATAGATGCTCAGGTTGCGCACCCGGGCGCAGGCTTCCTCGGCGGTTTCGCGAATGGCGGCCTGTTCGATGGTCTCGCCGTTTTCCATGAAACCGGCAGGCAGGGTCCAGTAGCCGCGACGTGGCTCGATGGCCCGTCGGCACAACAACACCTTGGTGCCCCAGGTCGCCACGCAACCGGCGACGATGTTGGGGTTCTGGTAGTGAATGGCCTGACAGCTGTCGCAGACAAAACGCAGGCGCGAATCGCCTTCGGGAATGCGCTGGGTCACCGGGTTACCGCACTGGCTGCAAAATTTCATGCTGGGGTTCCTGAATGCTGCGCCTATCTTGGCGTGCGGCAGTGTCTGTCGGCAAGTTGTCGTTTCGCGACATGGGGCTGTTGCGGGGGTTGGGCGACCGCAGCGATTGGTGCATGATGCCGGGTAGGGCACAGATCGAGAACACTCATGCTGGACGAGCTACTGCATCGGGTTAGCAACCACACACCAAGCACATTGGAGACCGACCGTCGTTTTCCCGAGGCCGCGGTGCTGGTGCCCATCACCCGCAGTGACGAGCCCGAGCTGGTGTTGACCCTGCGTGCCAGCGGCCTGTCGACCCATGGCGGCGAAGTCGCCTTTCCCGGCGGGCGTCGTGACCCTGATGACCCGGACCTGATTTTCACCGCCCTGCGGGAAGCCGAAGAAGAGATCGGCCTGCCGCCGGGGCTGGTCGAGGTGATCGGCCCGCTCAGCCCGCTGATCAGCCTGCATGGCATCCAGGTCACGCCCTATGTTGGAGTGATCCCGGATTTTGTCGAATACCGGGCCAACGATGCGGAGATCGCCGCGGTGTTCAGCGTGCCTCTGGAGTTCTTCCGCAAAGACCCCCGCGAACATACCCATCGCATCGATTATCAGGGCCGCAGCTGGTATGTGCCGAGCTATCGCTATGGCGAATACAAGATCTGGGGGTTGACGGCGATCATGATCGTCGAGTTGATCAACCTGCTGTATGACGCCAAAATCAGCCTGCACCAGCCTCCCAAAAGCTTTATCAATACCTGAAGCCATCGTTCGAATGGTTTGAACCTGCCTGCCTGAGCCTTGAGGACAACACGATGAAATACCGCCTGGGCGACGCCCGCGTCGAAACCCACCCACAGAGCTGGGTCGCACCCAATGCCGTGCTGGTGGGCAGGGTCAAGCTGGAAGAGGGCGCCAACGTCTGGTTCAACGCCGTATTGCGCGGCGACAACGAATTGATCCTGATCGGCAAGAACAGCAACGTCCAGGACGGCACCGTGATGCACACCGACATGGGGTACCCGCTGACCATCGGCACCGGCGTGACCATCGGCCACAACGCTATGCTCCACGGCTGCACCGTCGGCGACTACAGCCTGATCGGGATCAACGCGGTGATTCTCAATGGCGCGAAGATCGGCAAGAACTGCATCATCGGCGCCAACTCGCTGATCGGCGAAGGCAAGGAGATTCCGGACGGATCGCTGGTCATGGGTTCGCCCGGCAAAGTGGTGCGCGAACTGACCGGGCCGCAAATCAGGATGCTGGAGGCCAGCGCTGCTCACTACGTGCACAACTCGCAGCGTTATGCCCGCGATCTGGCCGAGCAGGAACAATGACCGCCACTGAACGCCCGGTGGCATCGCCCTGCGTGAACATTTGTGCGCTGGACGACGATGATATCTGCACCGGTTGCCAACGCACGGTGGAGGAGATTACCCGCTGGAGCCGCATGACCAACGACGAGCGGCGCAAAGTGCTGGGGTTGTGTCATGAGCGGGCCAAGGCCAGTGGGCTTGTCTGGATGATCGGGGCAAAACCGCGGTTGTAGGAGCGAGCTTGCTCCGGGCGGCGTTCCGACGATGGACCTATGAACGCCGCGGGGTGTCAGGTTTTATCGCGTTATCGTTCACGACCATCGCGAGCAAGCTCGCTCCTACAGTATTCTGTGCGGCAAATTGACAGGTACTTTCCCGCCCATGCTCTTCCTGATCGCCTACATCAGCAGTGTCGTGCTGATCAACTACGCCTTTTCCACCGCGCCGCACCTGGACATCATCTGGTCGGCCTGGGGCGGTCTGGTATTTATCCTGCGCGACATGGTGCAAGCCCGGTTCGGGCATGGCGCCCTCGCGGCGATGCTGGTGGCGCTGGTGTTGTCCTATGTCACCTCCGATCCGTCCATCGCTCTGGCCAGCGCCACGGCGTTCGCGGTTTCCGAGTGCATCGACTGGCTGGTGTTCAGCATCACCAAACGCCCGCTGCATGATCGCCTGTGGATAAGTTCGGCCCTGAGCATTCCCCTCGATACCTTTATCTTTTTCGGCATGATCGACGCCCTGACGCCGGGGGTGATCCTCACCGCCCTGGGTTCGAAGTTCGCCGGGGTCACCGCCGTGTGGCTGATCATGGCCTGGCGCCTGCGCAAACAGGCTGTCGTCAGCTGAAGTTCATGTAAAATGCCGCGCTTTCTCCCCATGGGAAGCGCGCATGGCGACGCGTCCCTCGATGATCCGCTCCTTGAGGACCTTCAGATGACCCGTATCGGAACCCCATTGTCGCCCACCGCGACCCGCGTATTGATGTGTGGCTGTGGCGAGTTGGGCAAGGAGGTGGTGATCGAGCTGCAACGCCTGGGCGTTGAAGTGATTGCCGTGGACCGCTACGCCAATGCGCCGGCCATGCAGGTGGCGCACCGCAGTCACGTGATCAACATGCTCGATGGCGCTGCCTTGCGTGCCGTGATCGAAGCCGAGAAGCCACACTTCATCGTGCCGGAAATCGAAGCCATCGCCACCGCCACCCTGGTGGAACTGGAGGCCGAAGGTTTCAACGTTATCCCGACTGCCCGCGCCGCGCAATTGACCATGAACCGCGAAGGCATCCGTCGCCTGGCCGCTGAAGAACTGGACCTGCCAACCTCGCCCTACCACTTCGCCGATACCTTCGAGGACTACAGCAAAGCCGTCGAAGACCTCGGTTTCCCATGTGTGGTCAAGCCGGTCATGAGTTCCTCGGGCAAGGGCCAGAGCCTGTTGCGCAGCGTCGATGACGTGCAGAAAGCCTGGGACTACGCCCAGGAAGGTGGCCGTGCCGGTAAAGGTCGGGTGATCATCGAAGGCTTCATCGATTTCGACTACGAAATCACCCTGCTGACCGTGCGCCACATCGGCGGCACCACCTTCTGCGCGCCGGTCGGCCACCGTCAGGAGAAGGGCGACTATCAGGAATCCTGGCAGCCGCAAGCCATGAGCCCGATTGCCTTGGCCGAGTCCGAGCGTGTCGCCAAAGCGGTGACCGAAGCCCTGGGTGGCCGTGGTCTGTTCGGTGTCGAGCTGTTCATCAAAGGTGATCAGGTATGGTTCAGCGAAGTCTCGCCGCGCCCGCACGACACCGGCCTGGTCACCCTGATTTCCCAGGACCTGTCGCAGTTCGCCCTGCACGCGCGGGCCATTCTCGGTCTGCCGATCCCGTTGATCCGTCAGTTCGGGCCATCGGCCTCGGCGGTGATCCTGGTGGAAGGACAGTCGACCCAGACCGCATTCGCCAACCTGGGCGCGGCCTTGAGCGAGCCGGATACCGCGCTGCGCCTGTTCGGCAAGCCTGAAGTCAACGGCCAGCGCCGCATGGGCGTGGCCCTGGCGCGCGACGAGTCGATCGAAGCCGCCCGCGCCAAGGCGACCCGTGCTGCGCAGGCGGTTGTCGTAGAGCTGTAAAAACAGCTATGGCGGGCCTATACCTTCTATAGGCATCGCGCCATTGCTTTACCTGTAGGAGCGAGCCTGCTCGCGATGGACTCAAGAACACCGCGGGGAACCCAGACTCCCCGCGTTATCGTTAACGACCATCGCGAGCAGGCTCGCTCCTACAGGTCATTTATCAATGCTTCAGGCCTGTACCCATGAACTCGCAAAGCATCATCGTCCCGAAAATCTCCACCCTGCCGGTACACGAACCCCGGGCCCGGGCGGTCGTGCGCTGGCTGGTGCGCAAGAACATCATCGAGGAAGAGCTGACCACCTGTGGTCGCACCGGCAATCGCATGGCCCACGCCATCGCCGACGGTGCCCGCGCAGTGGTCCTGCACCCCGAAGCCCTGCCGTTCGGTGAGCCGATCAATGGCCTGGAGATCATCACCAAGCGCTGCATCTATACGCCGGCCAAGGGTTTCCTTGAAGAGGCGGGCTGCGCCGAGTGCCGCAAGGAAATCGGCGAAGCCCTGTTCGAAAGCCTGGAAGACTGGATGCCGGGGCGTACCGACAACTTCACCTGTCCGGAATGCGGGCATGAAGACGACATCAACGGGTTTCTGTTCCTGCAGGAATGCGGCTTCTCCAACCTCGGTTTCATCTTCAACAACTGGGCCGAAGCCGAGTTCAAGCAGAGCTTTCTCGACGAATTCGCCGATTGGCTGGATCAACCGGTCAGTTGGGTGAAAGTCGAACTCTAAACGCCGTATTCTCCTGTAGGAGTTGTCGCAGGCTGCGATCTTTTGATCTTGTTTTCCGAAAATCAAAGTCAAAAGATCGCAGCCTGCGGCAGCTCCTACGAAAAGCCCGAATCCCCGTATATCTGTAACATCGATAATAGACAGAGTTTTACATTGAACCCGAGGGGGTCTCTGACTATAATGTCGCGCTTCCATTTTCCCGCTCGGGAGCCCCCGCGATGCTGCGTATCAGCCAAGAAGCTCTGACATTCGACGACATTCTCCTAGTGCCCGGTTATTCCGAGGTGCTTCCTAACGAAGTCAGTCTCAAGACCCGCCTTACCCGTGGCATCGAGCTGAATATTCCACTGGTTTCCGCCGCCATGGACACCGTCACTGAAGCCCGTCTGGCAATCGCCATGGCTCAGGAAGGTGGTATCGGCATCATCCACAAGAACATGACCATCGAGCAGCAAGCTGCCGAAGTGCGCAAGGTCAAGCGTTACGAAGCCGGTGTGGTCAAGGACCCGATCACCATCGTCGCCGACGCCACCGTGCGCGAGTTGTTCGAACTGACCCGCATGCACAACATCTCCGGCGTTCCGGTGCTGCACAATGGCGACCTGGTCGGCATTGTCACCTCCCGTGACGTGCGTTTCGAGAACCGTCTGGAAGCCACTGTCCGTGAAGTGATGACGCCTAAAGAGCGTCTGGTCACGGTCAAGGAAGGCGCCGACAAGAACGATGTGCGTGAGCTGCTGCACAAGCACCGCATCGAACGCGTGCTGATCGTCGACGACAAATTTGCCCTCAAGGGCATGATGACCGTCAACGACATCGAAAAAGCCAAGGCTTACCCGTTGGCCAGCAAGGACGATCAAGGTCGTCTGCGTGTCGGCGCAGCTGTGGGTACCGGTAAAGATACTGGCGATCGCGTTGCTGCGCTGGTCGCTGCCGGCGTTGACGTGGTGGTGGTCGACACTGCCCACGGTCACTCCAAGGGCGTGATCGACCGCGTTCGCTGGGTCAAACAGAATTTCCCTGAAGTGCAGGTGATCGGCGGCAACATCGCCACCGGCGCTGCCGCCAAGGCCCTGGCCGAAGCCGGCGCTGACGCAGTCAAGGTCGGTATCGGCCCTGGCTCGATCTGCACCACCCGTATCGTCGCCGGTGTCGGCGTGCCGCAAATCAGTGCCATCGCCAACGTTGCCGCAGCCCTTGAAGGCACCGGCGTGCCGTTGATCGCCGACGGCGGCATCCGTTTCTCCGGTGACCTGTCCAAGGCCATCGTGGCCGGTGCTTCCTGCGTGATGATGGGCTCGATGTTCGCCGGTACCGAAGAGGCTCCGGGCGAGATCGAACTGTTCCAGGGCCGTTCGTACAAGGCTTATCGCGGCATGGGTTCGCTGGGCGCCATGTCCCAGGCCCAGGGTTCCTCCGACCGTTACTTCCAGGACTCCTCGGCAGGCGCCGAGAAGCTGGTTCCGGAAGGCATCGAAGGCCGTGTTCCGTACAAGGGCACCCTGAGCGCGATCATCCACCAGTTGATGGGCGGCCTGCGTTCCTCGATGGGCTACACCGGCAGTGCCGACATCGAAGAAATGCGCACCAAGCCTGAGTTCGTGCGGATCACCGGCGCTGGCATGGCCGAATCCCACGTTCACGACGTGCAGATCACCAAGGAAGCGCCAAACTACCGCGTAGGTTGAGCCTTCAAGCAACAAGCTAAGCAACCGGGGCTGTTTTATTCAGCCCCGAGTTGTTTCTGAATCACGACTGTTTCCGAATTTTTTAGACGAGACTGAATCATGGCCCTCGACATTCACGCTCACCGCATCCTGATCCTCGACTTCGGTTCCCAGTACACCCAACTGATCGCCCGCCGCGTGCGTGAAATCGGCGTGTACTGCGAACTGCATCCGTTCGACATGGACGATGAAGCGATTCGCGAATTCGCTCCTAAAGGCGTCATCCTCGCCGGCGGCCCGGAGTCGGTTCACGAAGCCAACAGCCCTCGCTGCCCGCAAGCCGTTTTCGATCTGGGCGTGCCGGTCTTCGGTATCTGCTACGGCATGCAGACCATGGCCGAGCAACTGGGTGGCAAGGTTGAAGGTTCCGAGCTGCGTGAGTTCGGCTATGCCCGCGTAGACGTGGTCGGCAAGAGCCGCCTGCTCGACGGCATCGAAGACCACATCGACGCCGACGGCCTGTTCGGCCTCGACGTGTGGATGAGCCACGGTGACAAGGTCACCCGCATGCCGGAAGACTTCCACATCCTGGCCAGCACCCCGAGCTGCCCGATCGCCGGCATGTTCAGCGACGAACGTCGCTACTACGGCGTGCAGTTCCACCCGGAAGTGACCCACACCAAGCAGGGCGGCCGCATCCTGTCGCGCTTCATCCTCGACATCTGCGAGTGTGAAGCCCTGTGGACTCCGTCGAAGATCGCTGAAGACGCCATCGCCCAGGTTCGCGCCCAGGTCGGCACCGACAACGTCCTGCTCGGCCTGTCTGGCGGCGTGGACTCGTCCGTGGTTGCCGCGCTGTTGCACAAGGCCATCGGCGACCAGCTGACCTGCGTATTCGTCGACAACGGCCTGCTGCGTCTGCACGAAGGCGAGCAAGTGATGGCCATGTTCGCCGAGAACATGGGCGTCAAGGTGATCCGCGCCAACGCCGAAGAGCAGTTCCTGGGCAACCTGGCCGGCGAAGCCGACCCGGAGAAAAAACGCAAGATCATCGGCCGTACCTTCATCGACGTGTTCGATGCCGAATCCTGCAAGCTGGACAACATCAAGTACCTGGCCCAGGGCACCATCTACCCGGACGTGATCGAATCGGCTGGCGCGAAAAGCGGCAAGGCCCACGTGATCAAGTCGCACCACAACGTGGGCGGCCTGCCGGAAGAAATGAACCTCAAGCTGGTTGAACCGCTGCGCGAGCTGTTCAAGGACGAAGTCCGTCGTCTGGGCCTGGAACTGGGCCTGCCGTACGACATGGTCTACCGTCACCCGTTCCCGGGCCCGGGCCTGGGTGTGCGGATCCTTGGTGAAGTGAAGAAGGAATACGCCGACCTGCTGCGTCGCGCCGACCATATCTTCATCGAAGAGCTGCGCAAGGCCGACTGGTACCACAAGGTCAGCCAGGCATTCGTGGTGTTCCAGCCGGTGAAATCGGTAGGCGTGGTTGGCGATGGCCGTCGTTACGCCTGGGTCGTGGCCCTGCGTGCCGTGGAAACCATCGACTTCATGACTGCGCGTTGGGCACACCTGCCTTACGAACTGCTGGAAACCGTCAGCGGCCGCATCATCAATGAAATCGAAGGCATCTCCCGCGTCACTTACGACGTGTCGAGCAAGCCGCCGGCGACGATTGAGTGGGAGTGATCCTGCACAAGCCTTGATGGTTTGATCGCTTAAAAAAGGCCGTGTGAACGTGAGTTCACACGGCCTTTTGCGTTTCAGCGCCGGGCCACATCCGAAAAGTAGAATTTATCCAGCGTATGCCGCGACTCGGTGTACTCGAACTGCCGGCCATCCTGCAAAAACGTCTGGTTGCTGACCACGATCACATGGCTCTGGCCGTCGAGGTCCAGGTGTTGCTGGTCGTCCTTGCTGCAGGGCACCGCTTCGATGGTGCGCTGGGCGTAGGCGATTTGCAGTTGCAGGGTCTGCTCGATGAAGGCGTAGATCGATTGTTCGGCGATGTCGCGGGACAGGCCGGGAATCACGTCGCTGACGAAATGGTTGATGTCGAGGATCACCCGTTTGCCGTCGATTCGCCGCACGCGCTTGATCCGCGTGATCAGGCTGCCTTCTTCAGCCTGGATGTGTTCGAGCAGTGGGCCTTCGAGGGGAATCTGGGTGAATTCGACCACCTCGGTGCTGACGTCGTTGCCCAGTCGCGGGTAGGTTTCCTGGAAGCTGACGATACCGCCGAGCTGAAATTCGATCGGGTTGGTCGACAGCACGAAGGTGCCTTTGCCATGGACTTTCTGCGCAAAACCGCGTTCCTGCAATTGCTCGATGGCCTTGCGCACGGTGCCGCGACTGGCTTGATAGCTGTCCATCAGTTCGGTTTCGGAAGGCAATCGGGCGCCGCGTTCCAGACGCTCGGTCGTGATGCTGGCAAGCAGATCGCTGTAGATCTGGTTGTATTTACTCATGGGGATGGCTCTATGCCGCACTGTGCTCAAGGTTTCGAACCTTAAGGGCAGGGTAGGGGTTTGTCTATGCGGCTTTGGGTTTCTTTGACTTCGGAGGTAGGAAATATCGCTGCCTGCCGGGTTCAGGATAAACAAAATCAAACTCGTCTGTACGAGTTGTTGCAATAACTCGTACAGACGAGTACTTTTCGCTTCGGCGTGCTGCCAATAACAAAAAACTACAGTGGAAGAACAAGCATGAGCCACGACTATCCGAATATCGTCACTGAGCTGCTGCACAGCCTCGGTGGCAGCGACAACCTCGAGCAGGCCGCGCATTGCGTCACACGGCTGCGCCTGGCCCTCAAGGACCCGAGCCTGGTCAACAGCGCCACGTTGAACCAGATCGATCTGGTCAAAGGCTCGTTCTTTACCGGCGGACTGTTCCAGGTGGTCATCGGCCCCGGCGAAGTGGAAAAGGTCTACGCCGAGCTGCGCCGGCAAACCGGTCTCGCCGCCTCGACCATCGCCGACGTTAAACAAAAAAGCGCCGACAAGATCCACCCGATGCAGCGATTGGTGCGGGTATTTTCCGACGTGTTCATGCCGATTCTCCCGGCGCTGATCATTGCCGGCCTGCTGATGGGCATCAACAACCTGATCGGCGCCAAGGGCATGTTCATCGAGGGCAAGACCCTGCTCGATGCCTACCCCAAGCTTGACGGGCTCTGGAGCCTGATCAACCTGATGGCCAACACCTCGTTCGTGTTTCTCCCGGCGCTGGTGGGCTGGTCGGCGGCCAAGCGCTTTGGCGGCAGCGAAATCCTCGGCATTGTGCTCGGCCTGATGCTGGTGCACCCGGATCTGCTCAATGCCTGGAACTACGGCAAAGCAGTGGCGGGGCTGGAGGGGCAGAGCCTGCCGTACTTCGACATCCTCGGTATGTTTCAGATCGAGAAAGTCGGTTATCAGGGACAAATCCTGCCGATCCTGCTGGCGGCCTACGTGATGAGCGTGATCGAAAAGTGGCTGCGGGCGCGAGTGCCTAACGCGGTGCAATTGCTGGTGGTGCCGATCACTACCATCGTCGTCACCGGTGTGCTGGCGCTGGCGGTGATTGGCCCGGTAACCCGTCATCTGGGGATTCTCATCACCGAAGGCGTGGTCACCCTGTTCGACCTGGCGCCCATGGTCGGCGGCGCGATTTTCGGGCTGCTCTACGCACCGCTGGTGATCACCGGCATGCACCACATGTTTCTCGCGGTCGACCTGCAACTGATCTCCACCCAGGGCGGCACGTTCATCTGGCCGATGATCGTCATGTCCAACCTCGCCCAGGGCAGCGCGGCACTGGCGGTGTTTTACATGACCCGCAGTGTGCGGGACAAAAGCATGGCCTCGACTTCGGCGATTTCTGCCTACTTCGGCATCACCGAACCGGCCATGTTCGGGGTCAACCTGCGCTACAAGTTTCCGTTCTATGCGGCCCTGATCGGTTCGGCGCTGGGCAGCATTTTCCTGTCGCTGAACAAGGTCCAGGCCTCGGCGATCGGCGTCGGCGGATTGCCCGGTTTCATCTCGATCATTCCGCAGTTCATTCCGATGTTCGTGATCGGGATGGTGATTGCCATGGTCGTGCCGTTTGTTCTGACCTGCGGGTTGAGCATGAGGATTGTCCGGCCCGGGTATCGGGTCGCCTGACAGATCGCATTCGCGAGCAGGCTCGCTCCCACAGGTTGACCGCATTCCAAATGTGGGAGCGAGCCTGCTCGCGAAGAGGCCCGCAAGGCCAGTACAAAACTTACTGAAGGAATCCCGCCATGCAAGACTGGCAACGTTCGGTGATCTACCAGATCTACCCGAAGAGTTTTCACAGCCTCGCCGGCAAACCCACGGGGGATTTGCTCGGCGTCGTGGCCAAGCTCGATTACCTGCACTGGCTGGGTGTCGATTGCCTGTGGATCACGCCGTTCCTGCGTTCGCCCCAGCGCGACAACGGTTACGACATCAGCGATTACTACGCCATCGACCCGAGCTACGGGACCATGGCCGACTGCGAGTTGCTGATCGCCGAGGCCGGTAAGCGCGGGATCAAATTGATGCTCGACATCGTGGTCAATCACACCTCGATCGAACACACCTGGTTCCAGCAGGCCCGCAGCAGCCTCGATAACCCTTACCGCGACTTCTACATCTGGCGCGACCAGCCGAACAACTGGGAATCCAAGTTCGGCGGCTCGGCCTGGGAGTACGAGGCCCAGACCGGTCAATACTATCTGCACTTGTTCGACCACACGCAGGCCGACCTGAACTGGGACAACCCCCAGGTGCGTGCCGAAGTCTTCAAGATGATGCGTTTCTGGCGCGACAAAGGCGTGGGTGGTTTCCGTCTGGACGTGATCAACCTGATTTCCAAACCAGCGGATTTCCCCGAGGACAACACCGACGGTCGACGTTTCTACACCGACGGCCCGAACGTCCACGACTACTTGCAGCAAATGCACCGTGAAGTGTTCGAAGGCCATGACCTGATCAACGTCGGCGAGATGTCATCCACCAGCCTGGAACACTGCATTCGCTATTCGCGGCCAGAGTCGAAAGAGCTCTCGATGACCTTCAACTTTCATCACTTGAAGGTGGATTACCCGAACCTGCAAAAGTGGATTCGCGCCGATTTCGACTTCCTCGCACTCAAGCGCATCCTCTCCGACTGGCAAACCGGCATGCAGGCCGGCGGCGGCTGGAACGCACTGTTCTGGTGTAACCACGATCAGCCACGGGTGGTCTCGCGTTTTGGTCATGACGGTGAGCATCGGGTGGAGTCGGCGAAGATGCTCGGTACGGCGCTGCATTTCCTGCAGGGCACGCCGTTTGTGTATCAAGGTGAAGAACTGGGCATGACCAATCCGGGGTTCGATCACATCGATCAGTACCGCGATGTCGAAACCCTGAACATTTACCGGCTCAAGCGCGAAGCCGGTAGCAGCGATGCCGACAACATGGCGGCGATCATGCAGAAGTCCCGGGACAACGGTCGCACGCCCATGCACTGGAACGCCGGGCCGAACGCCGGTTTCAGCGCTGCCGAACCATGGATCGGGGTGCCGGCCAACGCGGCGCAGATCAACGTCGCCCACCAACTCGACGACCCGGATTCCGTGCTGCATCACTACCGTCAGCTGATCGCCCTGCGCCGCCGTGAAACGCTGATGTCCGACGGTGTGTATCGGCAGTTGTTGCCTGAGCACACGCAAATCTGGGCGTACGTGCGTGAAGGCCATGGCGAGCGTTTGCTGGTGCTGAACAACTTCTACGGCACGCCGTGCGAAGTCGAACTGCCGGATGAGGTGATCAGCGAAGCGATGGCGCAACGGCTGGTGATCAGCAACTACCCGGACTGTCCGCTGCGTAGTCAGCAGGTGTTTTTACGGCCATTCGAGTCGTTCGTGCTGCACCTGACTAACCACTAGCCCTTAACCAATAAAAGCACTGTTTCAAAAAACACGCAGAACACTGCGCGGGGGAGTTTTGCGCGCCGTTTTTTGCTGCATCACACAATAAAAATAATGGGGTGGTTCTTGAAAACAACAATAAATCGCAGCCTTGTAGCGGCGGGCGCGTGCCTGGCATTACCACTGTCGGCCCAGGCGCTGGAGTTCTCCGGTTACTTGCGCAGCGGCGTCGGGACCTCGGTTAACAGCGGTGAGCAGCAGTGTTTCCAGTTGCAGGGAGCGCAGTCCAAATACCGTTTGGGTAACGAATGTGAGCAGTACGCTGAACTTGAACTGCGCCAGGATATGTACACCCTGGACGATGGTTCGGTACTCAGCGTCGACGGCATGGCATCGCTGTATAACCAGTACGACAAGGACCTGACTTTCAACGGTGACAACGGCTCGGTGCGCATGCCCCAGATGTACGTGCAATGGTCGAACATGCCCAGCCTCAACGGCGGTTCGCTGTGGGCCGGTCGGCGTTACTACAAACGCAACGATATCCACATTTCCGACTTCTACTACTGGAACCAGAGCGCCACGGGTGGTGGTATCGAGGATGTGAAGATCGGCGACCTGAAATACAGCTACGCCTTTTCGCGCAAGGACAACCTGTACCAGAAGGATTATGTCACCCGGCAGGATTTCAACGTCGCAGGTTTTCAGACCAACCCCGGCGGTGAGCTGGAGTTTGGCCTCAGTTACATCGAAAAACCTGGCCGCAGCGATGCGCACGCAGGTTGGGCAATCACCGCCCAGCATGTGCAGAAAGACTTCCTCGGCGGTAAGAACAAACTGGCGCTGCAATACGGCGAAGGGCCTGGCACCGGGTTGGGTTACACCGGCGATGTGGGCCTGGACGACAGCAACAAGAGCTACCGGCTGGTGGAATTCTTCGACTGGCAAGTGACACCGCGTTTTGGTGGTCAGGTCGAAGCGGTCTATCAGAAGGATATCCGCCCGGACGGTAACGGCCAGAACTGGATTTCCCTGGGTGTTCGCCCGGCTTACGCAATCACCGACCAATTCAAGTTGGTGACTGAGCTGGGACACGATCAGGTCAAGGCCTCGGGAGGTACGCGCAAGTTGAGTAAATTCTCCTTTGTCCCAACCTGGTCGCCAAAAGGCCCGGGGTTCTGGGAACGTCCCGAGGTGCGTTTGTACTACACCTATGCCAGCTGGAACGAGGCGGCCAAACGGGCGGCCAACGAGCTGGCGGCGGGTTCGGCGTTGTCCGACACCGGTTCCTTCGGCACGGTGCGACACGGTGCGAACGTCGGATTGCAGGTCGAGTATTGGTGGAAATAAACGCAGCATGACCCCCGTAGGAGCTGCCGAAGGCTGCGATCTTTTGATCTTGACGTCCTTGCGGACGCAAAAGATCGTCCGAACGCGGCCCGAACCTTCGGCAGCGCCTACCCGGTACCGCAATATCCCAGCGTCTTTTATAAAGAACAAAACAGCAGGTGACGTCATGGCCACACCCCAACAATTGCAACTGCTGGCACCTTTGTCCGGCGTGCTGATGCCGCTGGACCAGGTGCCCGATCAGGTGTTTTCCAGCCGCGTGATCGGTGACGGTCTATGCATCGATCCGACCTCGCAAACCTTGTGCGCACCGCTGGCAGGAGTGATCAGCAACGTGCAGGCCAGTGGGCATGCGGTCAGCATCACTGACGACAATGGCGTGCAGGTATTGATGCACATCGGCCTCGACACCGTGAACCTGGCCGGCAAGGGTTTCACCCGGTTGGTGGAAGAAGGTCAGCGGGTGGTGGTGGGGCAGGCGCTGATCGAGTTCGATGCCGATTACATTGCCTTGAACGCCCGCAGTTTGTTGACCTTGATGCTGGTGGTCAGCGGTGAGCCGTTCACCTGGCTGGCGCCCGAAACGGGTGTGGTGGAAAGTGGCCAGCCGCTGCTGAGTCTGAATCCATCCGAAGTGGCGGCCGATGAGCGGATTGCGCAGGAGGGCGAAGCGCTGTTCTCCAAACCGGTGACGCTGGCCAATGCCAACGGCTTGCACGCTCGCCCTGCGGCAGTGTTTGCCCAGGCGGCGAAAGGCTTTTCGGCGAGCATTTGCCTGCATAAACAGCAGGCCAGCGCGAACGCCAAATCCCTGGTGGCGATCATGGCTTTGCAGACCGCCCATGGTGATGTCCTGCAGGTCAGCGCGGCGGGCGCGGATGCCGAAGCGGCGATCAAGACGCTGGCCGAGTTGCTGGCTGCCGGTTGCGGAGAAACCGTGACGGTGGTGGCAGAGGCCGAGACAGTTGTGGTCGAGACCTCATCGCTGAAAGTGCTGCGCGGCGTCTGCGCCTCGGCGGGGTCGGCGTTTGGCCAAGTGGTGCAAATTGCGCAGCAGACACTTGAGGTGAGCGAGTTCGGCGAGAGTCCGCAGGCAGAGCGCGAGCACCTGTCCCGGGCGTTGGCGGCGGCGGTTATGGCACTGCAGCAGTTGCGTGACAACGCCACAGGTGACGCCCAGGCAGACATCTTCAAGGCGCATCAGGAACTGCTCGAAGACCCAGGCCTGCTGGATCAGGCCCTGGCACTGATCAACGCCGGCAACAGCGCCGGTTTCGCCTGGCGTGCGGCCACCGAGTCGACGGCAGCCTTGTTCAAAAGCCTGGGCAATGCTTTGCTGGCCGAACGGGCCGCAGACCTGGCCGATGTCGGTCAACGGGTGCTCAAGTTGATTCTCGGTGTAGAAGATCGTGCGATGGAGTTGCCGGACGGGGCGATTCTGATTGCCGAGCAACTGACGCCCTCCCAAACGGCTGGTCTGGACACGCGCAAGGTGCTGGGGTTCGCCACGGTCGGCGGTGGAGCTACCAGCCATGTGGCGATTCTCGCGCGGGCCTTCGGCTTGCCGGCGATCTGCGGCTTGCCGGTTCAGGTGTTGGCACTGGCCAACGGCACCCGGGTGTTGCTCGATGCCGACAAGGGCGAGTTGCAGCTGGATCCTGATCTGGCCGCCATCGAGCAGTTGCAAACCCATCGTCAGCAGCAAAAGAAAAGCCAGCAATACGAGCTTGAAAATGCAGGACTGGCCGCCTGTACCCGTGATGGGCATCACGTTGAAATCACCGCCAATATCGCTTCGCTGGCCGAAGCCGAACAGGCGATGGCGCTGGGTGGCGAGGGCGTCGGTCTGTTGCGTTCGGAGTTTCTTTATCTGGATCGCAATCATGCGCCAAGCCATGACGAGCAAGCGTCCACCTACAGCGCCATCGCCCGCACCCTGGGGCCAGCGCGCAATCTGGTGGTGCGCACCCTGGATGTCGGCGGTGACAAGCCGTTGGCCTACGTGCCGATGGAGCGCGAAACCAACCCGTTTTTGGGCATGCGCGGGATTCGTTTGTGCCTGGAGCGTCCGCAACTGTTGCGCGATCAGTTCAAGGCGATTTTGAGCAGCGCCGGGCTGGCTCGCCTGCACATCATGCTGCCGATGGTCGCGCAGCTGTCGGAGTTGCGGCTGGCTCGTCAGCTGCTTGCAGAAGAGGCGCTGGCATTGGGGCTCACGGAACTGCCGAAACTGGGGATCATGATCGAAGTACCAGCGGCGGCGTTGATGGCTGACCTGTTTGCGCCCGAGGTGGATTTCTTCTCCATCGGCACCAACGACCTGACCCAATACACCCTGGCCATGGACCGCGATCACCCACGGCTGGCCAGTCAGGCCGACAGTTTTCATCCGTCGGTGTTGCGCTTGATTGCCAGCACCGTGAAAGGCGCTCATGCCCATGGCAAATGGGTCGGTGTGTGCGGCGCCATGGCTTCGGAAAAACTGGCGGTGCCGCTGTTGCTGGGGCTTGGGGTGGATGAGCTTTCGGTGAGTGTGCCGTTGATTCCGGCGATCAAAGCGGTGGTTCGTGAAGTGGACCTGCTGGATTGCCAGGCCATCGCCCAGCAGGTGCTGGGGCTGGAAAGTGCCGAGCAGGTACGCGAGGCATTGCGGCAGCACCACGAGACAACGGTCAATACTTCACTGGTTCTGGAGAACTGAGCATGTTCGAGAAAATGCAGCGGGCGTTCTGGAAAGCGTTGACGCCGGACCTGGTGGTGGATGAGCCGAAAGTGGTGGCTCAGCCTGTTTGCGGTTTGGCCCCGAATGTCGTGGCCGCGCTGGGTGGTGTGGATAACCTCAAGTCGCAACAGCCGGTGGCGCTGACCCGGGTGCGGGTGGAGTTGCGGGATGTGGTGCAAATGGATCGGCAGGCGCTAACGGCTGCGGGGGTGCCGGGAGTGATGCTGCTGGAGGGTGGAGTTGTTCATCTGATCACCGGCCTTCAGCCATAACCGGACCTTTGTGATGAGGGGGGGCCGCCCCTCACCCCGTAGGAGCTGCCGAAGGTTCGGGCCGCGTTCGGACGATCTTTTGATCTTGCTCTTGTGGCGACCATCCGCCGCTCTGCCCTTACTGTTTCTCAACCGCAGGTGTATCGTATTCGCCTTTTGCAGGCCCCTCGCCTGTGGTTGATACGTGAGGTAGTTGAGTTCATGTCCTTTACCCGTCGCCAATTCCTCGGTGGCCTGGCCGGTCTTGTTGTCGTTGGTGTCGGAGCCGGTGGCGCGTCGCGTTACTGGCTGGGCAAAATGGCCGACGCTGACGCCGGCCACGACTATGAGCTGATCGCCGCCCCGCTGGACGTCGAACTGGTGGCCGGGCACAAGACTCAGGCCTGGGCGTTCGGCCCATCGGCGCCGGGCACTGAGTTGCGCGTGCGTCAGGGCGAATGGCTGCGGGTGCGCTTCATCAACCACCTGCCGGTGGCGACCACCATTCACTGGCACGGCATTCGTCTGCCGCTGGAAATGGACGGTGTGCCGTATGTCTCGCAATTGCCGGTGCTGCCGGGCGAGTACTTCGACTACAAATTCCGCGTGCCCGACGCCGGCAGCTACTGGTATCACCCACACGTGAACAGCAGCGAAGAACTCGGTCGCGGACTGGTCGGCCCGTTGATTATCGAGGAGCGCGAGCCCACCGGTTTCAAATACGAAAAGACCTTGAGCCTCAAGAGCTGGCACGTCGATGAAGAGGGCGCGTTCGTCGCGTTCAGCATTCCTCGCGAAGCAGCCCGTGGCGGCACGGCGGGGGGCTTGTCGACCATCAACGGTGTCTCACAAGCGGTGATCGACTTGCCCGCCGGGCAGATCACCCGCGTACGCCTGCTCAACCTCGACAATACGCTGACGTATCGTCTCAATATCCCAGGCGTCGAAGCGCAGATCTACGCGCTGGACGGCAATCCGATTGAACCACGACCACTGGGCAAGGAATACTGGCTGGGTCCTGGCATGCGCATTTGCCTGGCGATCAAGGCCCCGCCGGCCGGTGAAGAGCTGTCGTTACGCAACGGTCCGGTGCGCCTGGGCACGTTCCGTTCGGTGGCCAATACCGATGCGCCGACCGAGTGGCCACCGGCACTGCCGGCCAATCCGATCGCCGAACCGGACCTGGCCAATGCCGAGAAACTCAACTTCAATTTCGAATGGGTCGGCTCGGTATCGGTCAACGTCGAAAACGGCAAGCCGCCGAGCCTGTGGCAGATCAACGGCAAGGCCTGGGACATCAGCGACAAGACCTGCGCCGACCGCCCGATTGCCAAGCTTGAGAAGGGCAAGAGCTACATTTTCGAATTGAAGAACATGACTCAGTACCAACACCCGATTCACCTGCACGGCATGAGCTTCAAGGTCATTGCCTCGAACCGGCACAAGGTCATTCCGTATTTCACCGACACCTACCTGCTGGGCAAGAACGAGCGCGCGCAAGTGGCGCTGGTGGCGGATAATCCTGGCGTGTGGATGTTCCACTGCCATGTGATCGATCACATGGAAACCGGCCTGATGGCCGCCATCGAGGTGGCGTGATGCGTCAGATTCGTCCCGCCGCCATCATCGACCGCAGTCGTGATCGCGAATTCATGCACGAAGCCCTGGCACTGGCGGCGCAAGGTGCGGCCCTTGGCGAAGTGCCGGTGGGCGCTGTGCTGGTACAGGACGGGGAAATCATCGGGCGCGGTTTCAATTGCCCGATCAGTGCCAGTGACCCGAGCGCTCACGCCGAGATGGTCGCCATCCGCGCCGCCGCCCAGGCCGTGAGCAACTACCGCCTGCCGGGCAGCACGCTGTATGTGACGCTGGAACCGTGCAGCATGTGCGCAGGCCTGATCGTGCATTCGCGGATTGCGCGGGTGGTGTACGGCGCACTAGAGCCGAAAGCCGGGATCGTGCAGAGCCAGGGGCAGTTTTTTACCCAGGGCTTTTTGAATCACCGGGTGTTGTATGAAGGCGGGGTGTTGGCGCAGGAGTGCGGGGCGGTGCTGAGCGAGTTCTTCAAGGCCCGAAGAGCGAGGCCCGCAGACTGAACACCGAACCCCTGTAGGAGCGAGCCTGCTCGCGATGGTGTATCAGCTACATTGATGCCGACTGACACACCATCGCGAGCAGGCTCGCTCCTACAGGGATCTCCGTCGGGACAATTATTTTCGGGCGACGATGACGGCCCGCATCGGCGCCGGCAAACCTTCGATGGTCTTGCTGTGATCCTCGGGATCGAGGAAGTCACTGAGCGACTGATACTTCATCCACTCCGTCCCGCGCTGCTCCTCGACCGTGGTGGTGCTCACGTCCACGCACTTCACATCGGTGAACCCTGCGCGACGCAACCACAACTCCAGCGCCGGCACCGATGGCAGGAACCACACGTTACGCATCTGCGCGTAGCGGTCTTCCGGCACCAGCACCTGGTGTTTGTCGCCTTCGACTACCAGCGTTTCCAGCACCAGTTCGCCGCCCTTGACCAGACAATCCTTCAGCGCCAGCAAATGCTCGATGGGCGAACGACGGTGGTAGAACACGCCCATGGAAAACACTGTGTCGAAACCTTCGAGGTTTGGCGGCAGGTCTTCGAACGGGAAGGGCAGGTGCCAGGCATTCGGCTCGGACAGGTAACGCTGCACCGCCTGAAACTGACAGAAGAACAGCCAGTTCGGATCGACACCGATCACACTGTCGGCACCGGCGCCGAGCATGCGCCACATGTAGTAGCCGTTGCCGCAGCCGACATCGAGGATGCGCTTGCCCGCAAGGTCCAGGTGCGGGGCGACCCGCGACCATTTCCAGTCCGAGCGCCATTCAGTGTCGACGTGCACGCCGAACAGGTCGAACGGTCCCTTGCGCCATGGCGACAGGCCCATCAACGCGGTGCGCATTTGCGCGCGGGTTTCATCGTCGCAATCGGTGTCCAGCTTCAGGCCATTGAGCAAATCGACTTCGCTCGGCTGGATCTTCGGCAGGGCGTCCAGTGCGCTTTGCCAGCGCTCCAGATCGCCATGACCCTTTTCCATTTTCTTGTCGAGTTGTGCCTGCAGGGTGTTGGCCCAGTCGGCCAGCGGGGTGCCGGCCAGACGGCGGGCGAGGGGGGACAGATCAATCATGGCAAGGCAATCAACGAGGCAAAGTTAAGACACTGGAACCACGGCACGACTTTCGAGAACCCGGCGGCCAGCAGGCGTTCGCGGTGTTCTTCGAGGCTGTCGGGCTTCATGACGTTTTCGATGGCGCTGCGTTTCTGGGCGATTTCCAGTTCGCTGTAGCCGTTGGCGCGTTTGAAGGCCACGTGCAGATCGGTCAGCAGCGCGTGTTCTTCGGCATCGTTGAAGCGCAGTTTCTCCGAGAGAATCAGCGCACCGCCGGGCAGCAGCGATTGGCGGATGCGCGACAGCAACGCCGCGCGCTGGTCCGGGGCGATGAATTGCAGGGTGAAGTTCAGCGCCACCACCGAGGCTGGCTGAAATTGAAGGGCGAGGATGTCGCCCTCGATCACTTCAACCGGCAGCAACTCCTGGAACATTGAATCCTGACCGTTGAGGTACTCGCGGCAGCGTTCGACCATCGCCGCCGAGTTATCCACAGCGATCACCCGGCAACCCTCGGTGCGCACGTGCCGGCGCAGGGCCTGGGTCACGGCACCCAGCGAAGAGCCCAGGTCGTAAAGCACGCTGTCCCGCTGGGCGAACTGCGCGGCAAGCACGCCGAGGTTTTCGACGATGGTCGGATAACCCGGCACCGAGCGCTTGATCATGTCCGGGAACACCCGCACCACGTCCTCGTTAAAGGCGAAGTCAGGCACCTGGGCCAAAGGCTGGGCGAAAAGGCGATCGGATTCTTTGCTCACGGCGGTTCCAGCGGTGTAGGTGGAAAAGGCCGGCATTTTAGCCAAGTTGGCGCGGGGATGCGCGGGTTGTCTGATAAAGCGCCAAATCAAAAGATCGCAGCCTGCGGCAGCTCCTACATTGGAACGCGATCCCTGTAGGAGCTGCCGCAGGCTGCGATCTTTTCTCATGCCGGTTGCGTTTTTTTGCTGAAAGCCGAGGCCGTGATCCCCCATTGCCCGAGCCAGTAACTGAGAATGATCACGTAAGGCGCGGCATCGAACGGCACCACAAACCGGCTGATGCCGATCACGCTGTCGGAGAACACGAATGCCACTGCCCCCGCCGCCGCCAGCAACGCCGAGCGTTTGGGCACATCGGTCCCGAGTCGGGCCAGGGCGCGCCAGAGCATGGCGCTGATCGCCGTGCCATAGACAATCACCGGCACCAGCAATGGCCCTAGGCCGTTGGCAATCAAAATCCCCAGCAGGACGGCGCCGACACCGAGAGCCAGCACCAGCGGCAGCGCGGCCAAGCGTCGGCAATCGCTCAGGTAGGCCTTGAGATAAGCCAGATGCGCAACCAGAAACGCGCCAAGGCCGAACACGAACAGATCCCCTGGCCATGCCAGCAACACGTCGCCGACCAGGGAGAAAATCAAGCCGAGGCTGATCCAGCGCCGATATTCGCCGGGTGGTGCGTCATGCAGCCAGCCGAGCAGGGCCAGTATCGGCAACGGCTTGACCAGCAGGCACAGCAGCGAGGCATGCACGCTCAGGCCGTAAAGAAAGGTCACCGCGCCCATCAGCGCCAGAATCAGCCAGCCCACGGTCAGTTGACCGAGATTGCGCAGTCGAACGAATCCACCGGCAGCACTTCCGGTGCCCACGGCTGTTGCGAGGTCAGGCGCAAGCGCCCGGTGCCGGTCGCGAAGGCTTGAAAACGCCAGGTCGAGACCCCGGCCGCGCCGACGATGCCGGCATCTTCCGGGTTTCGATAAACCTCTGGCCCCAGGGCGTGTAGTACGCCACCAGCCGAATCCTGGATCGCCCAGCGATAACCCGTGGTCGGGTTGCTCGGCAGGGTCAGGATCAGGTTTTGCCCGTTGTTGAGCTGCACCGGGCATTCGCTTTGTTTTTCCACGGTCACGTTATGCGCAGGTTGCGTGGTACACGCGGCCAGCAGGGCGAGGGCGAGGGGGACAAGCAGGCGAATGGGGGACATAGGCTCAGGGGCTCCGGCGTTCACGACGAACGGCGAGCATAACTTAAGATGGGACAAAGTGTGACAGCCGCGGAAGGAGGCGGTGGCAGGGCTGACGCCATCGCGAGCAGGCTCACTCCTACAGTGGTTGGCGGTGTTCACAAATTGTGTGTTCATCACAACACCCTGTAGGAGCGAGCCTGCTCGCGATAGCGATGGAGCAGGCACTACATCACTTTCAGAACAACACCTTCGCCACATCCGCAAACCGCTTGGCGAAGTGCACGGTAATGCCTTCCTTCAGATACTCCGGCAGCTCCTCGAAATTCCCCCGGTTCGCCTCCGGCAGAATCAGCTCGAATATCTTCTGCCGCCGCGCCGCAATCACCTTTTCCCGCACCCCGCCAATCGGCAGGACATGCCCGGTCAACGTCAACTCACCGGTCATGGCCACGCCTTTTTTCGGCGGTTGGTTGCGCGCCAGCGACAGCAGGGCACTGGCCATGGTCACGCCGGCGCTCGGGCCGTCCTTCGGCGTGGCGCCTTCCGGCACGTGCAGGTGGACGAAGGCTTCGTCGAAGAACTTCGGATCGCCGCCATACGACTTCAGGTGCGAGCTGACGTAGCTGTAGGCGATTTCCGCCGATTCTTTCATCACGTCACCCAGTTGCCCGGTCAGCTTGAACCCACGGTTGAGGGTGTGGATGCGTGTGGCTTCGATTGGCAGGGTCGCACCGCCCATGCTGGTCCAGGCAAGGCCAGTGATCACGCCGACACCCGACAGCACCTGCTCGTTGCGGAACACCGGTTTGCCGAGTGAGGTTTCGAGGTCTTTCGGCCCGAGCTTGATCACCGAGTTCGGCTCGTCGAGCAGTTTCATCACCGCTTTTCTCACCAGTTTGCCGAGGTTTTTTTCCAGCTGACGCACGCCTGCTTCACGGGCATAACCGTCGATCAGGGCCTTGAGCGCGCTGTCGCTGATGCTCAGGCTGCCCTTGGACACGCCGGCTTTCTCAAGCTGCTTGGGCCACAGGTGACGCTTGGCGATGGCGACTTTTTCTTCGGTGATGTAACCCGACAGGCGAATCACTTCCATCCGGTCCAGCAACGGGACGGGGATCGAATCGAGGGTGTTGGCGGTGCAGATGAACAGGACTTTCGACAGGTCCATGCGCAGGTCGAGATAGTGGTCGAGGAATTCGACGTTCTGCTCAGGATCGAGGGTTTCCAGCAGCGCCGAGGCCGGGTCGCCCTGGTAGCTCTGGCCCATCTTGTCGATCTCGTCGAGCATGATCACCGGGTTCATCACTTCGACGTCCTTCAACGCCTGCACCAGCTTGCCCGGCTGTGCGCCGATGTAGGTGCGGCGATGGCCCTTGATCTCGGCTTCGTCACGCATGCCGCCAAGGCTGAAGCGATAGAACGGCCGGCCCAGGGATTCGGCGATGGATTTGCCAACGCTGGTCTTGCCCACGCCCGGCGGACCGACCAGCAATACGATGGAGCCGCTGATCTCGCCTTTATAGGCGCCGACCGCGAGAAATTCGAGGATGCGGTCCTTGATGTCGTCGAGACCGGCGTGATGTTTGTCCAGCACCTTGCGCGCGTGCTTGAGGTCGAGTTTGTCCTCGCCATAGATGCCCCACGGCACCGAGGTTGCCCAGTCGAGGTAGTTGCGGGTGACCGCATACTCGGGCGAGCCGGTTTCGAGCACCGACAGTTTGTTCATTTCCTCTTCGATGCGTTTCTGCGCTTGTGGCGACAGCACTTTGCCGGTCAGCCGCTGTTCGAACTGTTCGAGATCGGCACTGCGGTCATCCTTGGTCAGTCCCAGCTCCTGCTGGATGACCTTGAGTTGCTCCTTGAGGAAGAACTCGCGCTGATGTTCACCGATCTTGCGATTAACCTCGGCAGAGATCTCCTTTTGCAAGCGCGCGACTTCGACTTCCTTGCGCAGCATCGGCAGGACTTTTTCCATGCGCTTGAGCATGGGCACGCAGTCGAGGACTTCCTGCAGCTCACTGCCAGTGGCCGAAGTGAGGGCGGCGGCGAAGTCGGTCAGCGGCGACGGGTCGTTGGGGCTGAAGCGGTTGAGGTAGTTCTTCAGCTCTTCGCTGTACAGCGGGTTGAGCGGCAGCAATTCCTTGATCGCATTGATCAGCGCCATGCCGTAGGCCTTGACCTCGTCGGTCGGCTCGGTGGGCTGGTGCGGGTATTCGACTTCCACCAGGTACGGTGGGCGGTGATGCTTGAGCCAGGTCTTGAGGCGTACGCGAGTCAGGCCCTGGGCGACGAACTGCAGTTTGCCGTTTTCGCGGCTGGCGTGGTGCACCTTGACCAACGTGCCGTACAGCGGCAGGGCCGAGGTGTCGAAGTGGCGCGGGTCATCCTGGGGCCTGTCCATGTAGAACAGGGCCAGGGAGTGGTGTTCGGACTTGGCCACCAGGTCCAGGGTCTCGGCCCACGGCTCTTCGTTGACGATGACCGGCAGGACCTGGGCCGGGAAGAACGGTCGGTTGTGAATCGGGATGACGTAGACCTTGTCCGGCAGGTTCTGGCCAGGCAGGGCCAGGCCTTTGCCGGGGACGTGGTGCGGGGCGTTTTCCGGGGCGGCGTATTCGCTCGGGTCTTCGGGGAATTCCTGCTGGTCGCTCATGGGGGCACCTGCGCAATGGGTATGGGTCTTAGATGGGGCAGGTTGGCGGTGGTTTCAACGGTCATTTTCTGCAACGCGGTGTTTCGAAGGCGTGTTCAGCGCACAGACAGGTTAGCTGGGATTCGGCTCGACACCGGCCCACTGTAGGAGCGAGCCTGCTCGCGATGGTGTGTCAGTCGGCATCAATTTGGCTGACACACCATCGCGAGCAGG